>CAZTFC010000003.1:0-93162 GCA_964612075.1 uncultured bacterium | reverse complement strand
TCTTCCCGCACTTCGGGCATTCCCGGACCGGATATTCGGTAATGTGCTGCTCGCGCTCGAACCGGTGGCCGCACGAGCCGCATTCGTATTCATAGGTGATCAGCATGGCTTCCCCCGGCCGGCCTCGGCCGCCGGCCCCTCCAATTAGATGTATTCCCCCCCGGCCGGAGACAAACGGCCGGAAGCTTTGCCTTTGCCACGCCCGCTCTTCCCTGGCAGAGAACGGAACGGCGGAATGCCGCCCCCGGATGGCCTGCAGGCAAAAACTTGTTGATTATACTTCCTTTTGCGGCCCATGGCAAGAAAGTCCTCCCCGCATGAAACCGGGACCCGTTCGCGGGCGGGCCGCCGGGTCAAGCGGAACTTTTACACGGAATCCTTCTCATTTCGCTTGTCTTTCACAATGCTCCATGCACATGATTTATTATCCGAATTCCGGCAGTCACTCAGGAAAGGAGGGTCTTCCTTATGAAGGTTCCTCGTTTCATCGCGGCAGCCGTTCTCATCGCGGGGATGGCGTTCGGTTCGGCGGCGCTGGCCGGCCATGTCGACCTGATCGGCGACGTGAACTTCAAGACGGGCCCCGAAGTCACAAAGAAGTGCCTCGAGTGCCACGAGAAGGAAGCCGCGGATTTCATGAAGACCGTCCACTGGACATGGTCGAGACCCCAGAAGGTCAAAGGGAAAAGCGTGGAATTCGGCAAGATCAACGCACTGAACAATTTCTGTATCGGTCTGCCCGGGAACTGGCCCCGCTGCACCAGCTGCCACGCCGGATACGGCTGGAAGGACGCCAGCTTCGACTTCAAAAAGGCGGAGAACGTCGACTGCCTGGTGTGCCACGACACGACCGGCACCTACAAGAAATTCCCGACCGGCGCGGGGCACCCGGTGTACGCGGGCGAGACGAAGGAGTTCCCAAAGGGGAAGGCTTGGGAGCCCGTCGATCTCAAGAAGGTCGCCCATAACGTCGGGCCGACGAGCCGCGCGACCTGCGGCGCCTGCCACTTCTACGGCGGCGGCGGCGACCACGTCAAGCACGGCGACCTGGACACCTCCATGGGCAACCCGCCCCCCGAGGTCGACATCCACATGGGCGGCCAGAAGAAGATGAACTGCCAGGACTGCCACCAGGCCAAGGACCACTTCATGAAAGGCGAGGCGGCCTCCGTCACCATCACCCATACCCCTCCCCGGCACATCGAATGCGCCGACTGCCACAAGGGGAAGGTGCACAGCAACTACCTGGTGAACAACCACATCAAGAAGGTGTCCTGCCAAGCCTGCCACATCCCCACCTTCGCCAAGGCGCTGCCGACGAAAGTCTGGTGGGACTGGTCGACGGCCGGGAAGGACGTAAAGCCCGAAGAGATCCCGAAAGACCAGTACGGCATGAAGCTCTACGACAAGATGAAGGGCGACTTCAAGTGGGAGAAGGACGTGATCCCCACCTACCGGTGGTTCAACGGGTCCATCGTCCGCTACGTCGCCGGGGACAAGATCGATCCCTCAAAGGTGGTCAAGCTGACCGAAGCCAAGGGCGACCGCAAGGACCCCAAGTCCAAGATCTACCCGTTCAAGATCATGCGCGGGAAGCAGGCCTACGACGCCGGGAACAACACGATCGCCTTCGTGCAGGTATTCGGAGCGCCGGGCAGCGACGCCTACTGGCAGAAGTACGACTGGAACCTGGCGATCGCCGCGGGGATGAAGGCGGCAGGGCAGCCGTACAGCGGCAAGTACGGCTTCGTGGAAACCACCATGGTCTGGCCCGTGCACCACATGGTGGTTTCCAAGGACAAGTCGCTCAAATGCACCGACTGCCACGGCGAGAAGAGCCGGATGGACTGGAAGGCGCTGGGCTACAAGGGCGACCCGAGAGACAAAAAGAACCGGTGAGGGACGGCCGGCCTTGCCGGGAATCTCGAGAGGGACCGCCCGCGGGGAAACCCGCGGGCGGTTTTTTTTATTATCTGCCCTCCGGCCCCGCTGCGACGCCGGGTCGCTTGTCCGCCCGGATCACCACGAAACAGCCCCTTCCGTGCCCATCGAGGACCGGGTCCGGCTCCGTCATCCGGCCGTGCTCCCCGAATATCGTCTGGCAGGAGGCGAAGAACCGGAAGCCGGCCTCCTCCATGTATCCCCGGACCTCCGGGGCCGAATGGAATGTCGCATCCGCATAGTAGACCGTTTCCTTCTTCCGCTCGTCGTATTTTTTCCCGAGCGGGCTTTCACGGTCGATGAACGCCACCACCAGCGCCCCGGCGGACTTCAACACCCGGAAGGCCTCCCGGAAGACTTTCCGCACATCGTCGAAAAAGCAGACGACGGTGACCATCAGCACATAGTCGAGACAGCCGTCCCGGAACGGAAGCGCCTCGGCCTTCCCGCTGATCACCTCGATCCCCCGTTCCCGGGCGATCCTCCGCATCGACTCCGACGGCTCGACCCCCAAGGGCACGCCCAACGCCGAGGCAAATCGGCCGGTCCCGACCCCGATCTCCACACCGAGGGCGCCCGACGGCAGCATCCTCCTCACCGCATCGAGCTCCGATTGGTATGCGAACCGGTTCTTCGAGAACCACTCGTCGTAGTCGACCGCGTGCCGGTCGTACGGGGCGGTTTTCATCCCGCCTTCCCTCCTCTTATCCCGCGCTTTTAACCCCGGGCCAGGGGCAGGCGTTCGACACCGTAACCGTCATGACGGCGGGCCCGCGGGATGCGGCTACCCGAAACGCGTCCCGAAGCGCATCGAACAACTTCTCGTCGTCCCCCCACAGGACCGTGCTCATCTCTCCCGTCTTGTGCTCGACCCCGTGCCGGTGAAATGCCCCGACCGCTGCGTCGATCGCCGGCGAGAGATCCGCCTCCCCCAGCGGGTAAATACTCACCTGCGCCGTAATGCCGCACATGTCGCGCCCTCCTTTACGTATCCCATGCCATATTCCCGCCGCACCTCGGGCAGACATTCTTGCGGCAGAGACACCCGGGGTCCTCGAGCATCCGGAAGCCGCATTGGTAACACAAGCAGATTACGGCATCCTCCCCCGCGTCCTCCGGGACTGCGTTCTTCGGCAGGGCTTTGGGGTTGGTCTCACGGCTTCCGCCCTTCCCCCAATCGCTTCCTTTTCCGTTGCCTTCCCCGGTCATGTTTCCGAACCTCCTTGCCGTCAAGTCGTTGACTTGAAGCGAAACGCCATCCCGGCCGCGCCGGGCGTCACCCGTTCCGCAAGGGCGTCCTTCAAGGCAGACGCCGCCTGATCTCCTGTGCAGTGGCAGGGAACGAGGAGGTCCGGCGCCGTCGATCGCAACGCCGTGACGGTCCGGTCCAGGCGTTCCCGGCGCGTCTCCTTCAGGTGGAACCCTCCGATGACGGCCCGGATCCGCCGCTCGCCCGAAAGCCCGCGGACGAAATCCAGCGTGTTCACGATCCCCGCGTGGGCGCACCCCGCGCAGACGACCAGCCCCTCGTCCGTCCGGATCCATAGGGCCAGGTCGTCCTCGATCGGGTCCGCGGCCTTCCCCTCCGGGTCGAGGAAAAACGGCCCGCCCGTGTCCTCGAAGCCCGTCGCGCGGGGGATGGGGCCGGTCAGGCCGACCCTTTCCGAAAGCATCACGGCCCGGTCGACCGGGTGAAGGCGCTCCGCCGGGAGCTTCTCCAGGGCCGCCAGCGCTTCCGGTGGCATCCCGATCGATTTCGCCTTCCCCTCCCGGATCGCGTAACGGGCAAGCGCGATGCCCGGGTGGCAGTGGATTCCGGCGGCTCTCGTCGCCCGGAGGAACACGGGGATCCCCCCGGTGTGGTCGTAGTGGCCGTGGCTCAATACCAGCGCGTCCGCTTCGGCCAGCTCCACGCCCAGGACCCGGGAGTTGAACTCCAGCGCCGCCTGCCCCGTGTCGAACAGGATCCGGCGCCCGTCGGCCTCCACCCAAAGCGAGAAGCCGTGCTCGGCCAGGAGCCCGTCGCCGGCCCGGTTGTCGACGAGGATCGTGATCTTCACGCGCTCGGGCGTCATCGGTCCCATCCCGTCAATCATACGCTTCCATGACGTCCGGCGGCTCCTCCATGAGGTCGCCGGCGATTTCCTTCATGCCGGAACGCTCCCAGAACGGCAGGCGGCTGTGGACCTCCATGTATTTCATCGGGATGGGATGCGTCCCCACCACGACCGGCAGCCCGTACCGCGCCTCGATGAATTCCTTGAACTGCCGGACGCGGGGGCAGGGCGGGTAGCCCACCACCAGTCCGGTCGCCAGGTGGATGACGTCGCAGCCGTTCTTCAGGAATTCGGCGGGGACGTACTCCACGTTCCCTCCCGGGCACCCGCCGCAATTCGCGAATCCGGCGATCTCCGCCGGCTCGTCGGCGCCGTACCGGGCGAAACCGCCCTTGCGCTCCCGCAGGGCGCGGAAGCATTTCCCGCCGCCGCAGCTGCCGTACCGGTCGCAGATGATGACCCCGATCCTCTTCGTTTTCATTCCGGACATTTCTTGAGCACCATGAACCAGTCGAGGACGCGGGTGTCGGCGGCCGGCGACTCGACCCGCTCCTTGGCGGTTCCGCAGGAACCGGCCGGAGGCACGATGACCTCGTCCCCGGGCCGCCAGTCCGCGGGCGTCGCCACCCTGTGTTTATCGCCCAGCTGCATCGCCGTCAGCAGCCGAAGGACCTCGTCGATGTTGCGGCCGTTGCCCAGCGGGTAGTACAGGATCGACCGGACGACGCCTTCGGGATCGATGATGAACACCGCCCGGACGGCCTGCGTGCTGCTGGCCGCGGGCTGGAGCATCCCGAACGCCCTGGAGACCTCCATCGTGAGGTCGCTGATCACCGGGAACGTCACCTCGACGCCCTTCATCCCCTTGTACTCGATCTTTTCCTTGATGGTCCGCAGCCACGCGATGTGGCTGTAGGTGCTGTCGATCGAAAGGCCGATCAGTTTGCAGTTCCGCTTCTCGAATTCCGGCTGCAGGGTCGCGAAGGTCATGAACTCCGTGGTGCATACCGGCGTGAAGTCGGCCGGATGGGAAAAGAAGACGACCCATTTCCCTTTGTAATCCTCCGGAAAGTTGATGGGGCCCTGGGTGGTCTCCGCGTGGAATGCCGGAGCTTTCTCGCCGATCAACGGAAGCCTGGGCTGCTGTTCCATCGGTTCTTCCTCCTTTCCTTTTCGTTGTTGGGATCGGGGCACCGACATCACTGGGCGAAAAGCAACCGGACGGCCAGCATCGACCCCAGTCCGGCTGCGAACGACAGGAAATGGACGGCCGAAACGGACAGGTTTTCCGAATCCTTGATCTCGGGGATCAGGTCGGCGGCGGCGATGTATATGAAATTCCCCGCGGCGAATGGAAGAAGGAAAGAGGTATTGAAGGTGAACGAGGCGAAGTATGCGACAAGACCGCCCGCGAAGAAGGTGAGGGCCGACAGGAAGTTATACAGGAGAGCGCTCCCCTTCCTCCACCCCCCATGGATCAGGATACCGAAATCGCCCAGCTCCTGGGGCACCTCGTGGGCCGCCGCCGCAAGCCAGGTGGTGATGCCGACCCGCACGTCGATCAGGAACGCGCCCGCCACGGCGAGACCCCCGATGAAATTGTGGACCGCATCGGCCAGAAGGATGAGGATGGTCAGAGGCTCGTGCTCGCTGGGCACGCGGTGGCAATGGTGCCACTTGAGGAACTGCTCCAGCACGAAAAACAGGGAGAAACCGCCCAGGATCCAGCAGTAGACGGAGAGGCCGTTCCCCCGATCCTCGACGGCGGCCGGGATCATGTGGAAAAAGGCGCCGCCGAGAAGCGTCCCGGACGCCAGGGCCACGAGGGGCATCAATATCCTCCGTAGAGTCGCCTCCGGCAGCAGGAGCGTCACGCTGCCGACCAGCGAGATGGCGGACATCAGCAGTCCCGTCGTTGCGATCCAGGCAAGCGTCGACACCGTCCGACCCCCTCCTCCCCTAAAGAGCTTCGATCCGTTTGACGATCTCCCGCATGACCCGCGCCGTCGGCGTGTCCGCACGGAGCGCGACGAACGCCCTTCCCGCGTCGCACGCCTCCCCGATTTCGGAGTCGATGGGGATCGCTCCAAGGAACGGCACACTCATGTCCTCGGCGATCCTCCTGCCCCCGCCGGAACGGAAGATCTGCGTGACCTCGCCGCATTTCGGACAGGCGAACCCGCTCATGTTCTCGACCACCCCGATCACCGGAACGTTGATGAGACGGCAGAAGGTGATCGCTCTGCGCACGTCCACCGCCGCCACCTTCTGCGGCGTGGTGACGATCACCGCGCCGTCCACGGTCCCGATCAACTGGCAGACGGAAAGCGGCTCGTCCCCCGTTCCGGGCGGGGAGTCGATGATCAGAAAATCCAGCTCGCCCCATTCCACATCCCTGAGGAGCTGCTTTATCGCCACGGCCTTCCTTGGCCCCCGCCAGACAACGGCCTCGTCCGGCTTCTTTAGAAAAAATCCTAAGGACATCACCAGAATTTCGTTTATGCGGATCGGGACCATGACGCCGTCGGCGTCCACCGGCGAACGGTTTTCGAGGCCCAGCATCGTCGGGATGCTCGGGCCGTGGAGATCGATGTCGAACAGCCCGACGCGTTTCCCGGACAGCATCAGGGAAGCCGCCAGGTTCACGGCCACCGTGCTCTTCCCCACGCCCCCCTTGCCGGACAGAATGACGATCTTGCGGCGGACGCGGCAGAGGCGGGACTGGAGAAGCCTGCGCTCCTCGAAATCCTTGTCGCCCACCTACTCCCTCTCCTTTCCACGCTCCAGAGAGTCCCGGCAAGCCGCCCGGAGCGTGTTCACCGCGAGGAGGGCGCAATGCTCGGATTCCTTCGGCAGACCCCCCAGCCCTTCCAGGACATCTTTCTGCTGAAGGGCCATCACCTCCTCGAGGCTCTTGCCCTGTGCCAGCGTCACGGCCATGCTGCCGCTCGCGAGGGACGGGCCGCAGCCGGTCGTGATGAACGAGACCGTTTCCGCCTTCCCGTCGCGCACAACGACCCAGAACTCCATGGTGTCGCCGCAGGGGCCGGTGATCCGGGCGTTGCCGTCGAATTCTTCCATGGACCCGTAGTTCCTGGGCGCCATCGCGTGGGAGCGCGCCGTCTCCGAAACGGCGTCCGTTTCGATGCAGGTGTGCCCCGCCCCCCCGAACCCGAGTTTTTCCTTCAGCCATCCGATCCAGCCGGAGAGGTCCAATTCAATCCTCCCGCTCTTTTTTCGTCGAGGCGATCACGTAATACGCCTTTCCGGACTCGAAAACGGTCTTCGCCTTCCCGGAGGCGACCAGGGCGTCGAGGCGCTTTATCGCCGCCGGCGCGGGAACGCCCAGGCCGGACGCCACGTCCCGGCAGGTGCACGGCCGCCTGCCGAGCAGCGCCAGGACCTCTTCGTCCCGGAGGTCGGGGGAGGGAATCACGAGGGAAACGTCCTCTTCGGATTCGCTCACGATGTCGACGGTCCCCCGGAAGATCCCTTTCAGCGAATCCATCCGTTTCCTCGACACCGCGCAGGCGAAGTCCTCCGCCGGCGGACGGGAAACGGTGTTCAGCTGGATCCGAGCGGGCGCGATGCGCCGGGCCGCCGCCGCGATCTTTCCCGCCTCGGAAGGAAGTCCGGTCACGCCGGCGAGAAGGAAGACCTCCAGCCAGACCTCGCCGGGGAAACCCGCGGTGAATACGGCGAGGCCGTCGACCATCCTCTCGAACGGGATCTCTTCATGAGGCCGGTTGACGTACCGGAAGAGCTTCTCGTCCCCGGCGTCCAGCGAAGGCAGGACGAGATCCGCGGCTTCCAGCTCTTCCCGGACTTCCGCCATCCAGAGGAGGGAGCCGTTGGTCAGGACGGCGACGGGGATCGGGGTCCTGCGCTTGATTTCCAGGATCAACCTCCCGATGCCGCTGTTCAGCGTCGGTTCCCCGGAACCCGCGAGGGTGATGTAATCGGGGGCGTCGCCGCCGGAAAGCTTCCTGTCCAGCTCCTCGAGGACCCGGTCGATCGGGACGTATTCCTCCCGATCCACGGTCTTCTTCGTGGTCCGTCCCAGCTGGCAATAGATGCAATCGTAGCTGCAGATCTTGAACGGGACGAGGTCGATCCCGAGCGACCGCCCCAGGCGGCGCGACGGGACCGGCCCGTAGATGTGCTTGAACCGCTCCGGGGTCACGAGCCTTCTCCTCGACGTCAATGGTCGCAGACGTTTTCGCCGGTCTTGAGCGTCCCGGCGAGATAATCGCCCACGACGCGCTCGGGGGTCTCGGGGCAGGCGCCCACCAGCACCCGGATGCCGTGCGACTGGAAGATCTGCTGGGCCCGCTGCCCCATGCCGCCCGCGATCACCAGGTTGACGCCCTGCGCCGCCAGCCAGGGCGGCAGGAGCCCCGGCTGGTGCGGCGGGGGATCCACGTCCTTTCGCCCGAGGATTTTCCCCGCCTCCGGGTCCACGTCCAGAAAGGTGAATATCTCGCAATGTCCGAAATGCATCGACAGCCTTCCGCCTGCCATGGGTATCGCGATCCTCATGACCTCGTTCTCCTTGGATGGTGGTTTTTCACGCGCGGATCCCCTTCAAAGGCCAAGCCGTTCCCAGACGTTCCGGATGTCCCCGGCGCAGGGGGCGTCGGTCTCGGCCACGGCCTTCTCCCGCATCTGCGCCAGGGTGAACGCGCGGTCGTACCGGATGCGCCCGGCGATCGCCGCGCCCTCCCGGAGAGCCGCGTCCTCGATCCGGGCCGTCATCTCCCCGTTCAGGTCCCACTTGTTCACGCAGACCGCCGCCGGGATCCCGAAATGCTTCGCAAGGGAAAGGACCCGTTTCAGATCGTGCTCGCCCGAAACGGTGGGCTCCGTGACGACCAGGACCCGGGAAGCGCCGGTGACCGACGCGATCACCGGGCAGCCGATCCCCGGGGGCCCGTCCACGAGGACCAGCGGAAGTCCCTTCTCCTCCGCCACGCGCCGGGCTTCCGACCGCACCGTGGAGACCAGCTTGCCGGAATTCCCGGAAGCGACGCCGAGCCTGGCGTGCACCATCGGCCCGCAACGCGTCTCCGACACCATCCACTCGCCGCAGACCCTCTCCGGGAAGTCGATGCACTTCTCCGGGCAGAACCGCACGCAAACGCCGCAACCTTCGCAGGAGACCGCGTCCACGGAGAACGAGGGAACGCCGCCGTCGCCCGCGGCTTTCCGGACCGCGTCGAACCGGCAGTTCGCGAGGCAGGCGCCGCAACCGGTGCAGTCCCGCTGCCGGATGACGGCCACGTTTCCGCAGCGGAACTCGTGCCGCGCGAGGACCCGGGGCGAAAGGACGAGGTGGAGGTCCGGGGCGTCCACGTCGCAGTCGGCGACGACGGACCGGCCGCTCAGGACGGCGAACGACGCCGCCAGGCTGGTCTTCCCGGTCCCGCCCTTCCCGCTGACGATCGTAAGTTCCTTCGTCACCATTCATCCTCGCAAGGCAGCTTCCCGCACCGCCGGTCCAGGCCGCAGCAGGTCTTTCCGTGAAGCTCCAGCGCGCAGCCGTTCTCGCGTCGCCGGAAACGGCCCTGGCAGCTCCTGTTGAAGGGCCGTTCCGGGGAATGGTTCCCGTCGGGCCGGATCGTTTCCCGCAGCCGCCGGGCCAGCCCCTCGAACAGCGGCCGATACCGGGGCAGGGATTCGATGATCATCTCTCCCCGGGAATAGCTCTCGGCGATCGCGCGGTCCTCCGGGATCTCCAGCAGGATCGGGATGCCTTCCGCCCGGCAATACGCGTGGACCCGGTCGTCGCCGGCCCCCGCCCGGTTGACCGCCACGCCGAACGGGATCCGGAGGTCCCGGACCATCTCCACGGCCATCTTGAGGTCGTTGAGGCCGAAGGGGGTCGGCTCCGTGACCAGCAGGACGAAATCCGAGCCGCCGATCGTCGCGATGACCGGGCACGACGTGCCGGGCGGCGCGTCGAGGATCGCCTGGATGTCTTTCCGCATGCGCGCCTTCACCGCCCGGATGAGGGGCGGCGCCATCGGGGCGCCGACGTCGAGCCGTCCGTGGATCAGCGTGATCCGGTCCGCGCGCATCGTCCCGACGACCCCGATGCGGTGCCCCTTCTCCCGGATGGCCTTCCTCGGGCAGACCTTCGCGCAGCCGCCGCAGCCGTGGCACAGGTCCGGGAACACCAGCGGCTTCGCCCCGAACGAGACGATGGCGTGGAAGCGGCAGAACGCCCCGCATTCGCCGCAGCCGTCGCAGAGCGCCTCGTCCACCTCCGGCACGAGGATGGGGACCTCCTCCTCCCCGCCCGCCGTCCCTTTCAGGAAAAGGTGGGCGTTGGGCTCCTCCACGTCGCAGTCGAGGAGCTGCACCTCGGCGTCGAAGGCCTTCGCCAGGTTCGCCGAGATCGTCGTCTTCCCGGTGCCGCCCTTCCCGGAGGCGACCGCGACGATCACATCCAGTGCCCTTCGACGTCCGCCGAGAGCGACTCGACGAGCTTTCCGTCGCGGAACAGCCCGAGCGCTTCCCCGACCGTTGAGGCGGACGCCGTGAAGATCCTGACTCCGGCCGCGGAGAGGACCCGGAACGCCTTGGGGCCGCAATGCCCGGTAACGAGACACGCGGCCCCGGCACGGGCGATGGTCTCCGCCGCCTGGATCCCCGCGCCCTGCGCGGCGTTCATCGTCTGGCGGTTGTCGATCACCGTGCAGGAATCCGCTTCCAGGTCGTAGACCAGGAATTTCGGCGCCCTGCCGAAACGGCTTTCGAACGGGGCGTCGAGATCGTCGCCGGATGTCGTGAATGCGACTTTCAACGTGGATGCTCCTTTCCTTCCTTCGAATAGGGATGCGCGGGAGACGGCCGCTCCCTCCGTCTTTCCCGGGAAGGCCGTCCCCCGCGGAACCGCTTCGCTTACTTTTCTTCGGTCCCGATCTTCTCGAGGCGCTTCTTTATGCTCTCCAGCTCCGACTGAAGCGCGTCGGCGCGCGCTTTCAGCGCCTCCTTCTCCTCTTCGGGGCCCGGCGACCCGTAGGGCGCGGCAAACCCGGCTCGCGCCCATCCCGGCAGGCCGGTGGCGTGATACCAATGCCGCCATCCACGGCCGCCTCCGCCGAACCCCGCGCCGCGGCCGAAGCCCGCGCCACGGCCGAAGCCCGCGCCGAACCCGCGACCCGGAACGGGGTTCGCGTAACCCGGCGCGTCGAAGCCGGCGCAATAACCGGCCGCGCGCCCCGTCATCGGACCCATCCCCCTCGGTCCCGTCCCGTCACCTCTCGGCATCTTCCTTTCCTCCTTTCGTTATTCCGCCCGTCAAGACTCCCGTGCCATCTCGCCGCCGCACCTCGGGCAGACCTTGGCGCGGCAGGGAAGGCCGGGTTCGTGGGGCTCCCTGTGTCCGCACCGGTAGCATATGCAGGTCCCCGCGGACTCCCCGACGCCGGGAAACGTACCTGGGGCCTTTCTTCCGGGTCCGAGCCCCTGCCCGCGCCCGCCGCCCGCTCCCCTTCCCGTGCGCCGGTTTTCGGGCATGAGCCAGCCCTCCTTCCCCCCATCGAAGGCCCCCGGGAAGCGTCGGGGCCCCCCGCGCCCGCGGCAGCCCGGCATGGCGAAGGCGTCGCCTCGAAGGTTTCCGCCCAGCCATGCCTCGACGATCTCCCGCAGGTCCCCGGCAACGAAGGGGATCACGCGGATGCCGTGCGAGGAGACCAGCCCGTGCAACGGCCTGGAGATCGCGCCGCAGACGAGCGTGCCGATCCCCGATTCCGCCAGATGAAGCGCCTTCCGGACCGGCTGGTCGCCCGGAAGGGTCTCCTGCCCTTCCCGCACGATCCGCCCCGACTCCACGATCACGACGTGGATCCTGCGGGCGGTGTCGAACACCGGCGCGATCCGGTTTTCCCAGCAGGCGAATGCCGCCTTCATTTGACCCTTCGGCCTCCTTGTGCCTTCAATGCAAAGGAATGCATCCCCCGTGCCGTTCCGTGCTCCCGGGGAAAAACGTCGGCATACTGGCGGATCGATAAGGTTTTCCCGAAGCCGCGGCACGAGCGGGCCATCGAAGACGTTGCAGAAATGCTACTGAAAGATTGCGACACGGTTGCCGCGACGCTACGGACGATTCGGCCGCCGCCTTCGCCCGTCCATTTCGGGCAGCGGGATCCCCAGCTTTTTCATTTTGCGGAACAGCGTGGTCTTGTGCACCCCGAGCTCCTTCGCCGCGGCCAGGCGGTTGCCGTCGTTGCGCGAAAGCGCGGCGCGGATCGACTGGATGTCGAGGAGCTCGTGCGCCGACCGGGACCCTCCGGAGGGAATCGCCGGCGCGGCGTGCGCCGTCAGCTCCTCCGGCAGGTGCTCGATGCCGATCTGCCCCTTCGGGCAAAGGATGAAGGCCCGCTCGACGACGTTTTCCAGCTCGCGAACGTTCCCCGGCCAGGAATGGGCCATGAGCAGGGAAAGCGCCTCGGGCGTGATCCCCGCGATCGCCCTTCCCTGCAGCCGGTTGAACCGCTCGATGAACTGGGCCGCCAGGAGCGGGATGTCCTCCTTGCGCCGGCGAAGCGGCGGCAGCTCCACGCGGACGACGTTCACCCGGTAGTAGAGGTCCTCCCGGAATCGCCCCTCCCGCACCCGGGCGGCCAGGTCCCGGTTGGTCGCGACGACGACCCGGACGTCGGCGCTTTCGGAGCGGGTCGCCCCCAGCGGCTCGTAGGTGCGATCCTGAAGCACGCGGAGCAGGCGGACCTGGAGGGCCTGGCTCACCTCGCCGATCTCGTCGAGGAACAGGGTTCCCCCGGCGGCCAGCGCGAAACGGCCGGGCTTGTCCTTCACCGCGCCGGTGAAGGCGCCGGCCTTGTACCCGAACAGCTCCGACTCGAGGAGCGTGTCGGGCAGGGCGCCGCAGTTCACCGCCACGAACGGCTTGTCTCGCCGGGGGCTCAAGGAATGGATCGTCCGGGCCACCAGCTCCTTGCCGGTGCCGGTTTCCCCCAGCACGAGGACCGTGCTGGGGCTTGCGGAGATGGCGGGAAGGACCTCGAACACCTTCCGCATCAGGGGGCTGTGGCTCGCCAGATCGCCGATGCGGGATCTCCCTTCCAGCTCGTTGCGCAGCGACTCGAGCTCGCTCAGGTCCCGGAACGTCTCCGCCCCGCCGACCACGCGCCCCGCCGCGTCGCGCAGCACCGCCGTGGACACGCTGATGGGGATCTTCTTCCCGTCCGCGTCGACGATGTAGCACGACCTCCCGATCACGGGCTTCCCGGTCTTCAGCGTGCGCCGCAGGGCGCACTCCGCCTCGCACATGCTGGAGCGGAACACCTCCGCGCAGGGCCGGCCGACGGCGTCCCCGCGGGATATGCCGGTGATCTTCTCCGCCGCCCGGTTGAACGAGGTGATCCGCCACTCCCCGTCGACCGTGAACACGCCGTCGGAGATGCTCTCCAGGATCGCGTCCGTGGATTGCGTCGGGGCCTTCCTGATCGCCATCGGCGCCTCCCCCGCTATTTCATTTCAATGGCAGGACCCGTCATGGCCGTGCCCGTGCCGGCTGCAGGCCGCGGCGGGCGTCGCCTCCTCGAGAGTGCCCGCCTTGAAGGCGGAGACCGTCCCCCCCACGGTGCGATCGCGGGTGATGTACACCTTGAGCCCCGCCGCCAGCAGTTTCCCGAGCGCGCCCATGCCGATGCCGCCGACGGCGATCCCGTCCACCTGTTCCCCCGCGAGAGGCCGCAGCGGCTGGCACATCCCGTGCCCCTGGTGGAGGCTCCTGTTCGGGACGGCGCGGAAGGCGCCGCTTTCGGTGTCGACGATGACGAAGAGCTTCGCCGAGCCGAAGTGCGCGCTCACCGGGCTCTCCAGCCCCTGGTCCTCGGTTGCCGGTATGCACAGTTTCATTCCTTTTCTCCTTCCGGGGGCTTACGCCCCCTCTCGCATTTTCCCGAATCCCGCCCGCTGGCGGAGGCCGCACCGGGCCGGCGAACGATCCGGCGACGACGCGGGTTCTCCCGTCCCCCTGCATCGCGGGCATTCCGGCGGCCCCACCCACTCGGCGGAGCATTTCCCGCAGCGCCGGCGGGCGCGCTCGAACACGGGGCCGCCCTCGATCTTCAGCGCCCTGCCGTGCACGATCGCCTCGGCGATCTTGCGGTGCGCGGCCTCGACGATGCGGCTGAAGGTGGGCCTCGACACGCCCATTCTTCCGGCCGCCTGTTCCTGGTACAGCCCCTCGAGGTCGGCCAGCCGCACGGCCTCGAACTCGTCGAGCGTCATCACGACCTCGCCGATCCCGCGCCCGGGGATGCCGGCCGGCTTGAACACGGAAACCGCCGGCCTTCCCTCGACGCGACGGCAGCATGGCGGCCTGGGCATGAAGCACCTCCGTACCCATCATTATGAACATATGTGCATAAATGTCAAGGAAGCGCCCGTCGTTCCCGCGCGCGGGCAGCGTTGGGAAATACCATGAAGGCCGTCCCCGGCCGCCGTCTATAGGAAATCCCTCCCGCCCTTGTTAAAGTATTTGTTCGCCACCTTCACCTGGCCGAGGTCGAAATGACGGAGTACCGGTTCCTCAAGGCGTGCCGGCGCGAGCCGGTCGACGTTACCCCCGTGTGGATCATGCGGCAGGCGGGCCGCTACCTCCCGGAGTACCGGAAGGTCCGGGAGGCCAACTCCTTCCTGACCCTGTGCAAGACCCCCGAGCTGGCGGCGGAGGTCACGCTCCAGCCCGTCCGGCGTCTCGGGGTGGACGCCGCGATCCTGTTCTCGGACATCCTCGTCCCGGTCGAGGCGATGGGGGTCCCGCTCGACTTCCACGAGCAGAAAGGGCCGCAATTGGGGAAGGCGATCCACGGAATGCGCGATGTGGACGCGCTGCGGGTCCCCGACCCCGGGGAGAAAGTCCCCTTCGTGATGGAGACGATCCGCCTGCTGCGGAGGGAGCTCGAGGGGAAAGTGCCGCTCATCGGCTTCTCCGGGGCCCCCTTCACCCTGGCGTCCTACATCGTCGAGGGCGGCGCCTCGAAGAACTTCATCCAGCTGAAAACGCTGATGTACCAGGCACCGGAGGTCTACCGGGCGCTGATGGAGAAGATCACCCGGACCGTCACGGCTTACCTGAACGCCCAGATCGCCGCGGGGGCGCAGGCGGTCCAGCTTTTCGACACGTGGGCGGGGATCCTGACGCCGGGGGATTACGAGGAGTACGCCCTCCCCTTCACCCGCCAGGCGATCGCGGGGCTTTCCCGCAAGGGCGTCCCCGTGATCCATTACGCCAACGACTGTTCCCACCTGCTCGCGTCCGTCCGGACGCTGCCGGTCGACGTGGTCGCCGTGGACTGGAGGATCCCGCTGGACGCGGCGGCTGCGGCCGTCGGCACGGAGAAGGCGCTGCAGGGAAACATGGACCCCACGATGCTGTTCCACCCGCCGGAGAAGATCGAGGAGTGCGTCCGGGAAGTGCTCCGCGGCGGCGAGAAAGCCTCCTCCCACATCTTCAACCTGGGACACGGGATCCTGCCGCCCACCAACCCCGAGCACGCGGTCGTCATGGTCGAGGCGGTCCACCGGCTCGGGCGGAAAAGCTGACATGCCCGCCTCCGGCGCCCCGTTGACCGGCGTGGTCCTCCTCAACATGGGGGGGCCCGATTCCCTGAACGCCGTCCGCCCGTTCCTCTTCCGGCTCTTCTCCGACCGGGACCTGATCCCGCTCCCGGCGGGGGCGGTCACCCAGCCGCCCTTCGCCTGGATCGTCTCGGGGCTGCGCGCGCGGAAGGTGCGCCGGTACTACGAGGAGATCGGCGGCGGCTCCCCGATCGGGGCGCTGACGGAAGCCCAGCGGGGCTCCCTCGAAACCGCCCTGCGCGGGGCGGGGCTGAACTGCAAGGTCTACGTGGCGATGCGGTACTGGCACCCTCTGGCCAAGCACGCGGCGCTCGACATGAAGGAGGACGGGGTCTCCAGGGCGATCGCGCTCCCCCTCTACCCGCAGTACTGCGGCGCCACGACCGGCTCCAGCCTCAAAGACCTCGCGCGGTGGCTGCGCCGGGCGGGGTGCGCCTTCCCGGTGACCGAGGTCCGCTCCTACCCCGACCACCCGAAATACGTCGCCGCGCTGGCGGAGACGGTCTCCCGCTCGATCGGGGAAGCCGGCAGGGACGGCACCTTCCTTCTTTTCAGCGCGCACGGCGTCCCGCAGAGCCTGATCGACGGGGGCGACCCGTACCGGGACGAGACGGAACGGACGGTGGCCGCGGTGATGCGGTCGTTCCCCGGCGTCTCCCACTCCCTCTCCTGGCAGAGCCGCGCGGGACGCGCCGTTTGGCTTTCGCCCGACACCGTCGACGAGGTGACCCGTCTCGCCCGGGAAGGGGTACGGAAGCTGGTCGTCGTCCCGGTGAGCTTCGTCTCCGACCACATCGAGACGCTGCACGAGCTCGACATCCGGCTCGCGGCCCACGCGAGGCAAATGGGTATACAATCGTTCCTTCGGGCGCCGGCGATGAACGACTCGCCGCAATTCATCGACGCCCTCAGGGAAATCGTGCTGGAAGCTTCGTGAAAGGAAGCGGATAACATGCCTCGCATCGTCATCGTCGGCGCGGGCCTCTCGGGGCTCTGCACGGCGTTCTATCTCGTACGGGAGCTCGAAAAAACCGGCAAGGACGCGGAGATCCTGATCTTCGAGAGCGACTCCGTCCCGGGCGGCAAGATGCGCACCATCCGGCAGGACGGCTTCAACCTCGAGTGGGGCCCGAACGGATTTTTGACGAACAAGCCCTTCGGGATGGAGCTGGTCAAGGACCTCGGGATCGAGGGGCGGGTCGTGCGCTCCTCCGACGAGGCGCGCAAGCGGTACATCTTCTCCGGGGGTGCGCTGCAGCGCCTGCCGGAGACCCCGGTCGCCTTCTTCCGGTCGGGGCTGCTTTCCCTGAAAGGGCGGGCGCGGATCATGTGGGAGCCCTTCGCCGCGGGGGCCCCGGAAAACGTCGACGAGTCGCTGGGCGACTTCGCCCGCCGCCGCCTCGGCCCGGAGGCGCTGGAGAAGCTGATCGACCCGATGGTCACCGGGATCTACGCCGGCGACCCGGAGCGGATGTCGCTTCGCTCCTGCTTCCCGCTGATCCACAACCTCGAGAGCAGGTACGGCGGCCTGGTCCGCGGGATGCTCTGCCTGAAGAGGGAGCGCGCGAAGCAGGGGGTGAAGACGAAGATGTCGGCCGGCCCCGGCGGGGTGCTCGTCTCCTTCGACGGCGGCGTGCAGACGCTGGCGGACGAGCTGGCCTCCCCGCTTTCCGACGGGCTCCACATGAACGTCTCCGTCGACCGGGTCGAACGGCGCGGCGGCGCCTACGTCCTCGGCATCTCGGAAAGGGGGGTGCGCGAAGAGCTGGAGGCGGACGTCCTGGTAGTCGCGACGGCGGCGTACGACGCCCTGCGGATCCTGTCTCCCGTCGACGGGGAGCTGACCGACGCCCTCTCCTCGATCCCCTACTCCCCGATCACCGTCGCCGCGCTGGGGTACGACGCCGCGACGCTGGGGAACCCGCTGGACGGCTTCGGCTTCCTCATCCCCGGGGCGGAGAAGCGGAAGATCCTCGGCGCGCTGTGGGATTCCAGCGTGTTCCCGAACCGCGCGCCGGAAGGCAAGGCGCTCATCCGGGCGATGGTGGGCGGCGTCCGGGCGCCGGAGCTGGCCTGCCTTCCCGAGGAAGAGCTGCTGGCCCTCGTACGGCGGGAACTTTCGGACATCATGGGAGTCTCCGCCGAGCCGGTCCTGGCGAAGACCTTCTTCCACGACCGCGGGATCCCGCAATACCTCGTGGGGCACGGGGCGCTGCTGGAGCGGATCGACGCGCGGCTGGCCGATCTCCCCGGCCTCTACCTGAACAGCAACGCCTACCGCGGCATCGCCCTCAACGACTGCGTGCGGGAGTCGAAGCTGGCGGCGGAGCGGATCGCGCAGGCGGTCTGAAGGGACCCGCTCCGCCTCGGGAAGGCTATTTGCTCCCGTACGCCCTGGCGTCGATGAACGGCAGCGCGCCCCCGGTCACGCTGGGCATCACTCCGTTCCACTTCCGGATCGCCTCCTGCATCGCCTCGATGCGCCGCAGCTCCACCAGGTCCGGGGTGATGTTCTGCCGCTGCAGCCGCAGCGATTCGGCCTCCGCCTGCGCCGCGGCGATCTTCTGCTGCGCCTCGATCTTGACCCGGTCGAGATCGCGGCTCGCCTTGAGCGCCATCTGCTCCGCGGTCTGCTTGTTCTCGATCGCCTGGGTGAACTGGGCGCTGAACTTGAAGTTCACGATGGAGACGTCGACCACGGCGATGTTGTAGTCGAGCAGGCGGGCCTTCAGAAGCTCCTTGATCCCCGAGCGGACCTTTTCCCGCTCCGTGATCAGCTCGACCGCGGTGTACTTCGCCGTGACCGCCTTGACCACCTCCTGCGTCACCGGGTCGATCACCCGCTCCTTGTACCCCATGCCGATGTTCTGGAAAACCCAGCTGGCCTTGTCGGCGATGACGTTGAAGTTCACGGCGATCGTGGAGTGGAGGTCCTGCAGGTCCTTCGAGGCCGACGCCGCCTCGGTCACCTCCTTCTGGACCCGCACGTCCATCCGCACGATGTTCTGGTAGCCGGGGATCTTGAAGTGGAGCCCCTCGTCCCAGACGTTGGGCTGGACGGCCCCGAAGTTCAGAAGGACGCCGCGCTGGCCCGGCCCCACGATGACGACGGAAGCGGAGACGAGGATGACCAGGAGGAGCGCGGGGATAGCGAACCCGAGGAACCCGAATTTCGACGACATCTTCCCACCTCCGGGAATGTTTTTACCTTCCGATTGCTGCGCCTGCCCGAGGGCCTCCTTGTATCGGCGGAAGATCTCGGAGAAATCGGGACCGGACACTGGGACCTCCCTTCCGCGGCGCCGCCGTTGGGATGCCTTGCGGCTCGCGCCGCCGCTTCAAAAACTGTAACCCATCCCCTATGCCGCGTTCAACGGAACATCTGGTATGCTTTCCGGATGGGACACCTGCGCAACGGAAAGAACGTCTACGGCCGGCTCCAGGAACGGCTCGACCGTTTCCCCATCGGTGCGCCTCCCGCCGACGCGCTCGAGGAGATCCTCAAAGGGCTCTACACGCCGGAGGAGGCGGAGATCGGCGCCCGGCTGCCGATCCGGCCCACGGGAATCGAGGGGATCGCGCAGCGAACCGGGAGGACCCCGGAGGAGCTGCGCCCCATCCTCCACCGCATGGCGGACAAGGGGCTCGTGCTGGATTTCGAGCATAAGGGGAAGCTCTCCTACATCCTCTCCCCCACCGTCCTCGGGTTCTTCGAGTTCGCCTTCATGCGCGCTCGCGACGACATCCCCCAGAAGGAGATCGCGCGCCACATGGTGAGGTACGCGCACAACGACCCGGATTTCGCCCGGGCCGTGTTCGCGGGGAAGACGCAGTTCGGCCGCACCCTGGTCCACGAGGACCAGGTGGACCCGGCCGACCTCACGCAGGTCCTCGATCACGAGCGGGCCACGGACATGGTCCGGAACGCGAAGTCCTGGGCGGTGTCGCTCTGCTACTGCCGCCACGTGATGGAGCACGAGGGGAAGGCGTGCGGCAAGCCGATGGACGTCTGCACGACGCTGAACAGCGCGGCCGACTACGTCGTCCGCCACGGGCTGGGCCGGCGGATCTCCAGGGAGGAGTGCCTCGACATCTTCGCCCGGACGAGGGGCGAGGGGCTGGTCCACATCGGCGACAACGTGCAGAAACGCCCCGCGTACGTCTGCCACTGCTGCGGCTGCTGCTGCGCGATGCTGTCGGCCGTCAACAAGTTCCGGATGTTCGACGCCGTCGTCACCTCCCCCTTCGAGGCGGCGTTCGACCCGGCGAAATGCAACGGCTGCGGTCTGTGCGCGAAGAGATGCCCCGTATCGGCCATACGGATCGAGGGGGAAGGGAAGGCGAAGAAGGCGGTCCTGAACCCGCAGGCGTGCCTCGGCTGCGGGGTGTGCAAGCCGGCCTGCAACCGGGGCGCGCTCTCGATGGCCCCCCGCAAGGAGCGGATCCTGGTGCCGGAGACGTCCTGGCAGCGGGCGGTGATCCAGGCGATCGAGCGGGGGAAGTTCCAGAACTTCCTCTTCGACGACTTCGACCGGATCGACCACGCGGTCCTGCGGGCGATCACCCGCATCGTCGTCGGCCTGCCGCCGGTGAAGAAGGCGCTGCTGTCGGAGCAGATGCAGTCCCGGTTCTTCCGCGCGCTGGGAAGCCGCTAGCTAGCCCCGCTCCCGGACGTGCGGGGGGAGCGAATCGACGGAGATCGTCTCCGTGTCTTCCTTGGCGACCGCGCCCGCGACGATCGTCATGAGCTCCTGGACGTTGTCGGGATAGTCGTACCGGCGAAGCAGCTCCATGCACTCGGCGGACCAGCCGGTGATCCTCTTCCCGGCGCGCGCGGCCTCCTCCTCCAGGAACAGCCCCAGAAGCAGCGGGATGTCGCCGGTCCGCTCGCGCAGCGGCGGGATGCGGATCGAGTTGATCATCAGGTGGTAGAGCAGGTCGCGGGAGAAGTTCTCCTTGTGGTGGGAGCGGGTGAGGTCGTGCTTCGAGGCGACGATCATCCGCACGTCCGCCTTCCGGACGGCCGTCGAGTTCTCGCGGTAGTATTCGCCCCTCTGGATCAGCCGCTTCAGCTTCACCTGCATCGGCATCGTGAGCATCTCGATGTTGTCGAGGAAGATCGTCCCGCCCTCGGCCTGCTCGACGAGCCCCGGCGTCTCCTCCCGCTCGCCCCCCCGGTCCCTGGCATGCCCGAAGAAGAACGCCGGGAACCTCTCGGGGTCCTGGCTGTCCGCCTCGACGGCGACGAAGGGGCTGGCGCTGCGCGGGCTCGCCTGGTGGATCGCCCGGGCGATCGATTCCTTGCCGGTGCCCCCCTCCCCCCAGATGAAGATGCTCACGTCGCTGGCCGCGAGCCGCTCGGCCTGGTGGAAGAGGCGGATCATCCCGTCGTACTGGGTCGGGAGCGGGTGGAAGGCGGCCGGGTGCGCAAGGTCCTGCCGCGTCAGCTTCTTCGGAAGCTGGTCGATCGTCCGGTGCAGCGCCCGCTGCTCGATCGCGTTTTCGAGCACCTGGAGCAGGTTCTGCTCGTCGACGGGCTTGGTGAGGTAGTCGAACGCGCCGAGCTTCATCGCGCGCACGGCGAGGTCCACGTCGCTCACGCCGGTCACGACGACGACGGGGGTGTCGTTCCCCCTGGCGCGCATGCAGCGGAGGATGTCCATGCCGCTGACGTTCGGCATGTCCATGTCGAGCAGGACGGCGTCGAACGACCCGCCGCACAACAGCGTCTCGACCTCGCGCGAGTCGTTCACGACGACGGGCTCGTACAGCCCGGTCTGGACCAGGAAGACCATGAAGTAGTTGGTGACGGCGACGTCGTCGTCGACGATGAGGACCTTCTTCATGCCCGCGCCTTCGTCGGGGGCCTTGCGGGGATCCGGATCGTGAACGTCGTACCCGCCCCGGGGCGGCTCTTCACCGAGATCCCCCCCCCGTGCTCCTCCAGGATCCGGTAGACGATCGCCAGCCCCAGCCCCGTTCCTCCCTTCGACCGCTTCGTGGTGAAGAACGGGTCGAAGATCTGCTTCTGGGTCTTCTCGTTCATGCCGACGCCGTTGTCCTCGATGTCGACCAGGATATCCCGCTCCTCCAGCCGGGTGCGGACCGTGATGAGCCCGCGCACGTCGTCCTGCATCGCCTGGCCGGCGTTGACGAGGAGGTTGACGAGGACCTGCTCGATCTTCTGTGCGTTCCCCGTGAACGAGGGAAGACCGTCCGCGAGGTCGAGCTCGATGTCGGCGTGCTTGTGGACCTCGTTGTGGACGAGGCGGGCGCTGGCCCCGATCAGCGTGTTGATGTCGATCGTGTCGACGAGCAGCCCCTCGTCCTTGCGGGCGAACGTCCGCAATCCCTCGACGATCTCCTTGATGCGCACCGACCCGTGGTCCATGTCGTCGACGAGCGTCATGATGTGCCGGCGCCAGAAATCGTATTTGAGCTTGGCGATTTTGAGCTCCGGGTTCGACGCGGCGTATTCGTCGACGATCGGCAGCAGGTCCGCGAGCGACTGCTTAACGATCCGGATGTTCCCGCGGATGAACTGGTTCGGGTTGTTGATCTCGTGCCCGATGCCGCTGACGAGCTGCCCGAGGGAGGCCAGCTTGTCGGCCTGCTGGAGCTGCTGCTCGTAGGTCTTCTCGAGCGTCACGTCCCGGAAGAACTCCATGATCCCTTCCACCTTCTGCTTGCTGTTGAAGATCGGGATCGCCTGGACCTGGAGGTATCGGTCGTCGCGCTTCATCGTGACCGTGACGGGGGTCTTCTCGTGGAGGATGCGGGCGAGGCGGCAGTCCTCGCAAGGCCGCTCGCTCCCGAAGATGCTCCTGTGGCAGAGGCTGCCGGGCGCCGCCTCGGGGCGGTTCGACATGACGACCTTCCGGCGGTTGTCGATGAGGACGACCTCGTCGGGAATCGCCTGGAACATCGCCTCGAGAGTGGCCTTGGACCCTTCCCAGCCGCCCTTGACCGACTCGATGTAGGAGTTGACCAGGGAGAGCTGGCGCTTCTGCTCCTCGAGGTCGGACGTGCGCCTCCCGATCTCCTCCCGGAGCTCCTTCCGCTCGAGGGAGAGGCTCAGCATGCGCCCGATCTCGTCGAGCATGCGCTGCTCCTCGGGGAGGAGCTGCCGCTTCGGGTCGTGGTACCCGACGCGGATCTCCCCCTTTTCCCGCCCGCCGACGACGATGGGCGCGGAGATGCAGCGCGGCGAGCCCGGCTTCTGGCCGTACTCGACTCCCTGGTAGGCCGAGTGAACGATCGCCTCCTCGGGGTAGAGCATCGCGACGGAGATGATGCGGGAAAGGCCGGAGAAGAATTCCCCGATCGAGGCCGATTTCTCGATCCACTCGGCGACGTCGTAGAGGCAGGAGAGCTCCTTGATCCGCTCGTTCTTCTCCCAGTCCTGGACCTCGCTGAAGGCCCGGAGGCGGTTGCCGAAGAACAGGAAGACCTCGCCGCCGTCGGCCCTGCCGCACCCCGCGTTGAGGTGGATCGACACCGGGGCCTCCCCCGGCCTCGCGAAGACGGCGGTCGCGCGGTTGCCGCCGCGGGCCTGCGCCATCGCCGAGCGGAAAGTGGAAAGCGACGGGGAACTGAGGATGTCCTTGAGAGGCGTCCCTCCGGGGAAACCCGCCTCCGAGAGGCTGTCGCGAACGAGGAGCCGGCCGGCGTGGACGACGCGCTCCTCCCCGTCGACGACCAGGAGGTAGTCGAAGACGCTCTCCAGGAAGGAGTAGAGGTTCTCGAGTCGGATCATTCCGAGCCCTTTCGCCCGGCTCCCCCGGTTTTTATCCGCTTCGCACGCGGAAGCGGCCGGTGCCGACCTCCCGGATCTCGCGCCGGTACTTCTCCCCGTGCGTCAGCGGGGGCCGGATCGAGCCGGTGCGCACGTCGGCGCCCGTCGGGACGAGGCGCACCCCGCCCGCGGAAACGCGCTCCTCCCCCGTGTTCCAGTAGAAGCGCACGAGGTCCCCCAGCTTCGCCCGGGCGGCGGAATCGACCGCGGCCGACGCGTCGTCCGGGACCGCGACGCCGAGCTCGCGGGCGAGTTTTTTGAGCATCTCGTCTCCCGACACCCCCGCCGGCGGCTCCACGGCGCGCGAATAGGGCACGAGCGTCCCCTCGAAGCCGCACCGCGTGCCGGCCGTCTCGAGGTACGTCGAGCCGGGAAGCGCGACGTCGGCGCCGCGCGTCGTCTCGGTGTCGGTCCAGTCCATCGCGGCCAGGAACTCGACGTTGCGGAACCAGGAGCCCGTCGGGTCCCACGCGAGCGGGTCCTCCCCGACGACGAGCGCCCCCTTGATCTCGCCGCTCTCCAGGAGCGCGTGCAGCTCCTCCCGGCTGCGGGCCCCCGCGACCCCCGAGGGGCGCGGCGCCCTGCCGGGCCCGAACGCCGGGTCGGCGCCCGCGACCTCGAGCCCCGCGCTGTTCGAGTGCATTCGCGGCAGGAGCAGGTCCGCCTTCACTCCGCGAGCGCGGAGGAGCACGACGAGGTTCCCGAACGTCTCCAGGTCGCCGGCGGCCTGGTCCTGGACCCGGTCGGGGCTGTGGATTACGACGACGCGCTTCGCCTCCCGGACGAGCCCGGCGGCCGCCCGGATCGCCTTCGGGTCGACGCCCGTCAGCGCGGAGACCGTTTCGGGCCGGAAATCCCTGCCCGCGAGGAAGGCGGCCCCGCCCTCGATCTTCCCGATCCCCGCCGGGTCGAACGTCCCGTCGTCGATCAGCTGCTGGATCACCCCGTTCCACAGGATGGCCGCGCGGCCGCGCATCGGGTCCAACGCGACCGTGGAGAGCGCCTGGTCGGCCGGATCGAGCGCGGAGTTGCTCACGATGAGCTTCGCGCCCTCCCGCACGGCCCGGATGACGCGCACCGCGAGGACCAGGTGGTCGGATTCCATCGACGTGTTGTTGCAGATGACGAGGTCCGCGTCGTCGATGGCCGTGCGGTCCGCGGTCGAGGCCGTGAAGCCGAGCGAGGCGTCGAGCGCGCCGGCGCCCGTGCCCAGCACGGAGAGGGAGGCGACGTTGTTGGTGCCGAGCCCCTCCCGGGCGATCGTGGAGGCGAGGTAAAGCTCCTCGTTGGTGAGCTCGGGCGACACGAACACGCCTACCTTGTCCCGGCCGTGCTTCGCGGCGACTTTCTTTAGCCCCTCCGCGACGAGCTTGAGCGCCTCGTCGAGGCCGCCCGGCTGGACCCCGCCCCCGCGCCGGATCTTCGGAGCGACGATGCGGCGGCGCTTGACGAAGAGCTCGTGACCGAAGCGCCCGTAGCGGCACAGGTAGTCCCCCGGATCGCCGGAAGGGGCGATGTAGTAGCGCCCCGCGCCGAACCGCTTCACCGTGAGGGCGCAGGCCACCGAGCAGAACGCGCAGTGGGTCGCCTGGTCGCTCGTGCGCAGCGCCGCCCGCCCGGGGAACGGGTACTTCACCGTGAGCGCGCCCGTCGGGCAGGCGTCGACGCAGTTGCCGCAGCTGACGCAGCTCGTCTCGACGAGCGGGTCGTTCATCGCGGGCCGCATCTCGGTGCGGAACCCCCGGCCGACGAGCCCCAGCGCCGCGACGGGAAGCACCCGGGCGCACGTCCGTATGCAGCGCGCGCAGAGGATGCACTTGTTCGGGTCGTAGACGATGTACGGGTGCCGGTCGTCGACCTTGTGCTTCCGGGCGTGCCCCTTGAAGCGGTCCATGTCGACGCCGTAACGCTCGGCGTGGATCCGCAGGGAGCAGCTGTCGAAGCGCAGGCAGCCGCAGGAGAGGCACCGGTCGCACTCGTGGACGTTGTCCTCGAAATCGAAGCCGGTCGCGACCTCGGCGAAGCTCCCGCGCCGCTGCTCGACGTCGATCTGGTGCACATCGTGGCGGGGGCTCTCCTTGACCTGCCCCAGCTCCGCCTCGCCCGGCTTCGCCCAGAACTCCTTCGTCACGACGAAGGGGCGCGGCGCGGCGGTCGCGTCCTTGAGGAACGCGTCGATCGACCGGGCGGCCCGCTGCCCGTCGGCGATCGCGTCGATGACCACCGTCGGCCCGTCGTCCGCCGCGTCCCCGCCGGCGAAGACGCCCCGGACGTTCGTCGACAGGTCCTTGGGGTCGATGACGAAGGTGTTCCATTTCGTGAGACCCACCTTGCCGCCCTGCGTGTCGGTGAGACCGTACAGGGCGGTCGACTGCCCGATCGCGGAGACCGCCACCTGGCACGGGAGGTCGAACTCGGACCCCTCGAGCGGGATCGGGCGGCGGCGGCCCGAGCTGTCGGGCTCGCCGAGCTTCATCCGCTGGCAGCGCAAGGATTTCAGCTTCCCGTTCTCCGCGTTGATGCCTACCGGGGCGGCCAGCTCCATGATCTCGATCCCCTCGGCGAGGCAGTCCTCGATCTCCATCCTGTCGGCCGGCATCTCGTCCTTCGTGCGCCGGTAGACGATGATGACCTTGTCGGCCCCGAGCCGCCACGTGGTACGGGCGACGTCCATGGCGGTGTTGCCTCCGCCCACGACGGCGATCGTGCCGGACAGCGGCGCCGGGTTCTCCCGGAGCTGCGGCAGGAACTCAGCCCCCTGGACGACCCCCTCGGTGCTGAACTCCCCCTGCAGCCTCATCGGATTCCCCGCCCAGGCGCCGGGGCCAAGGAATACCGCGTCGTGCCCCTTCATGAGGTCGTCGAGCGAGATGTCCTTCCCGACCCGGGTGTTGTAGCGGATCTCCGCCCCCGCGCGGCAGATGTAGTCGACCTCCCGGTCGACGACGTCGTCCGGGAGCCGGTACGAGGGGATCCCGTAGCTCAGCATGCCGCCGGCGCGCGGCATCGCCTCGTAGATGACCGGCTTGTGCCCCTTGCGCCCGAGGAACCAGGCCGCGGTGAGCCCCGCGGGCCCGGCCCCGACGATGGCGACCTTCTTTCCCGTGGGCGGGTCGCAGGCGGGGGCGCCGTCATAGGCGCCCGGCTGGTCGGAGACGAACCGCTTGATCCAGTTGATCCCGACCGGCTGGTCGATGTCGGTCCTGCGGCAGACCGCCTCGCACTTGCGGACGCAGACGCGCCCGCAGATGGCCGGAAGCGGGTTCGCCTCGCGGACCAGGTCGACCGCCTCCTTGTAGAGCCCCATCGCGGACAGGGCGATGTACCCCTGGATGTCGACGTGCCCCGGGCACCCCTCGAGGCACGGGGAGACGCAGTCGGCGTAATGGTTCGACAGGAGCAGCTCGAGCGCCGTCTTCCTCGACTCGACGATCCGCTCGTTGCGCGTCGTCACCTCCATCCCCGGCGCCACCCGCGTCGCGCAGGCGGGCACGAGGTTCGGCCGCCCCTTCACCTCGACGACGCAAAGGAAGCAGGAGGCGTACGGCTCCAGCTCCGGCGAGTGGCAAAGGGTGGGGATCTCGTCGAGCCCGTGCTTCTGCACCGTCTCGAGAATCGTCGCGTCGGGGGGGGCTTCGACCTCCCGCCCGTTGATCGTAAGCTTCACGTTGTCCATCGATTCGTTCCCTTACCTCTTGTATACGGCGCCGAAGGTGCAGACCGTGATGCACTTGCCGCACTTGACGCATTTCGCGGCGTCGATCGCGTGGACCGCCTTCTTCTCCCCCGCGATCGCGTCGACCGGGCAGCTCTTCACGCACAGCGTGCAGCCGGTGCACTTCGCCGGATCGATGCAGAAGTCGACCAGCGCGGTGCAGCTCGCGGCGGGGCAGCGCTTGTCCTTTATGTGCGCATCGTATTCCTCGTGGAAATACTTGAGCGTCGTCAGAACCGGGTTGGGCGCGGTCTGGCCGAGCCCGCAGAGGCTCGACTCCTTGATCCGGGTCGCCAGGGTCTTGAGCTTCTCGACGTCGCCCGGGACCCCTTCCCCCTGGGTGATCCGCGTGAGGATCTCGAGCATCCGCAGCGTCCCGATGCGGCAGAAGGTGCACTTGCCGCACGACTCGTTCTGGGTGAAGTCGAGGAAGAATCGGGCCATCTCGACCATGCACGTCTGGTCGTCCATGACGACCATGCCGCCCGAGCCCATGATGGCGCCCGTCGCGGGGATCGACTCGAAATCGACCGGCGTGTGGCCGAGCGAGGCCGGGATGCAGCCGCCCGACGGCCCGCCCATCTGCACCGCCTTGAACGCGCGGCCGTCCTTGATCCCTCCCCCGATCCTGAACACCAGGTCGTTGATGGGCATCCCCATCGGGACCTCGGCGAGACCGCCGCAGGCGACCTTGCCGGCCAGCGCGAACACCTTCGTCCCGCGGCTCTTCTCCGTACCGTAGGCCGCGTACGCGGCGGCGCCGTTGGCGACGATCCACGGGACGTTGGCGTACGTTTCGACGTTGTTGTTGTTCGTCGGCTTCTGCCACAGCCCCTTCTCGGCGGGGAACGGCGGCCGGATGCGCGGCATGCCGCGCTTCCCCTCGATCGACTGGAACAGCGCCGTCTCCTCGCCGCAGACGAAAGCGCCCGCGCCCTGCTTGATCGTCACGTCGAAATCGAGCCCCGAGCCGAGGATGTCCTTCCCCAGGTATCCCTTCTCCCGCGCCGCGTCCAGCGCGATCGTGAGCCGCTTGATCGCCATCGGGTACTCGGCGCGGCAGTAGATGTACCCCTTGCGCCCCCCGATCGCCCGGGCCGCGATGATCATCCCCTCGAGGACCGAGTGCGGGTCGCCCTCGAGCACGGAGCGGTCCATGAAGGCGCCCGGGTCGCCCTCGTCCGCGTTGCAGACGATGTACTTGAACGGCTCCTTCTGAGAAGCGGCGAACGACCACTTGAGGCCCGTCGGGAAGCCCGCCCCGCCGCGCCCCCGCAGCCCCGAGTCCTTCATTTCCTTGACGATCGCCTCGGGGCTCATGTCGAAGAGCGCTTTGCGGAGCGCCTTGTACCCCCCGGCCGCCTCGTACTCGGCGATCGACTCCGGGTCGATGAGGCCGCAGTTGCGCAGCACGATGCGGACCTGCGGCTCCTGTCGCGGCGCCTCGGACCCGCCGGGTGCGGCGCCGTCCCCCAGGCGCAGCGCGACGTGCTCCTCGAGGACGCGCCCCCCTCGGACGTCCTCCCGGTAGATCCGCTCCGCGAGCTCCGGCGTCACGCCGCCGTAGACGACGCGGCCCGCCCCCTCCCGTACCTCGACCAGCGGCTCCCGGTAGCACATGCCGATGCACCCGGACGCCGCGAGCTCGAAGGCGCCGGGCTCCCCGGCGAGCAGCTCGGCGAACCGGTCGTACGTTTTCTGCGCCCCGGCCGACAGGCCGCAGGTGCTCATTCCCACGATGACTTTTTTCATCATTGCCGTCCTATTTCGACCCGGCCGATGCCGCCCCGGCCGACGCTTCCTTCGCCACGGCGGCCCGCTCGCGCCGCCGGTACTCCCTCAGGAGCTTTCGCACCGACTGCGGCGTGAGGAGACCGTGGGTGTCGTCGTTGATCATGATCACCGGCGCCAGCGAGCAGCAGCCGATGCAGGCGACCGTGCTCAGCGTGAAGAGGCCATCCTCGGTCGTGCCCCCCACCTCGATCCCGAGCTCGTCCTCGATCGTGTCGATGATCGTCCGGGAGTTCTGCACGTGGCACGCCGTCCCGTCGCACGCCTTGATCACGTACTTGCCCATCGGCTGGAGCCGGAACTGGCTGTAGAACGTGATGACCCCGTAGACCTCGGACTCCGGGACGCCGGTCACCCCCGCGATGTAGGAGATCGCCCTCCGGGGGATGTACCCGAAATGGTCCTGGGCCGACTGGAGCAGCGGGATCAGCTCCCCCGGCGCGCCATCGTACCGCCACAACCTGTAACTGAAGCTCTCGTCCCTCGCCACCGCCGTCACCACCCCCATGCGTCCGTCCGCGGGCCAACCGCCCCGCGCCGGACCTTTCAGGAAATACTTGAAAAAATTACATGATTTGCTTATCGCCCGGGATCAGTCCTCTACGAGCCGGATCACCGCCGCCTCGCGGACGCGCAGGACCCCGTCGATGCGCCCCAGCTTCTCGATGACCCGCGGCGTGGTGCCGACGGCCCCCTGCCCCGTGATCATCCCGACGAGCTTCGTGCCGTTCTCGATGACGTCGCAGAAGACGACCTCGTCGATGAAGAAGACGGTCGTGAAGATCTGCTGGATCGCGTTCCTGTCGATATCGACGATGATGTAGCTCGTCCGGCCGGGCTGCTTGTTCGAGCTCTCGATGCCGCGCGCCTTGACCGCCTGGGAATAGATCCCGACGAACTCGTCCACGGCCCGGTCGAGCTTCGGCCGCTCGACGCCGGAGACGGAGACGACCTGGACGCCGTCCATCGAGGCGATCGCCTCCTTCAGCCTCCCGATCTCCTCCTGCGACCCCGCCTGGGCGACGATGATGATGTCGAAATCGCCCCGGACCGCCTCGCAGCGCTGCACGCCGTCCATCCGGTGGAGCTCCTTGAAGATGTCCATGCTCCTGGCCGGCTCGGTGATCCGGATCGTCAGGTAGGCCGTGACCGATTCCCGCATCTCGGGGGCGCTTTCCGCCCTGCCCGCCGCGCCCTCCTTCCCCGCGGTCGAGCCGGGGGAGAGCTCCTCGAGCGCCTTCACGAGGTCGGCGATCTCGAACGGCTTGTCGAGGTAGGCGGTATTGAATTCCGAAAGCGCGGTGAGCTTCAGCGCCTCGTCGCCGAACCCCGTGATCACGAGCACGGGGAGGTCGGGATGCTGGATCTTGATCACCTTGAGGATTTTGAGGCCGTCGATGTCCGGCATGAAGATGTCGGTCACGAGGTAATCGTAGGCGAGCCCCTTCTCCCGGGCGGCGTTCAGCTCGTGGATCGCCGAGAGGCCGTCGGGGCAGGCGATCACCCCGTACCCTTCCTGGGTGAGGCCGATCGTCAGGTTCCGCCGGATCTCGGCTTCGTCGTCGATGACAAGCACACGACCTTTCAAAAGAATCCCTCCATCGGATTGCGCTATGGGTCGGCGGACGGGATGAACCCTCGGCCGGACAAAAACCGATCCGTAAATGATACCCCGCGAAAAGTATGCCGTAAACCGTTATCTGCCGGAGGGTTCCCGTCGTATACTCCTAAAGAACGGCCCAAGACGGGCGGTCCGCAACGCAAGGGAGCCCCGCATGAAAAGCTACCGGAAGGAACTCTGGTTCAACCTCCCCCACCGGATGGATTTCGTCCACATCACGAAGGACGTGGAGGGATGCCTGGCGGAAAGCGGCATCCGGGAGGGGCTTTGCCTGGTGAACGCGATGCACATCACAGCCTCGGTGTTCATCAACGACGACGAGCGCGGACTGCACCAGGACTACGCGAAATGGCTGGAGCACCTGGCTCCCCACGAGCCCGTGTCCCAGTACCTGCATAACCGGACCGGCGAGGACAACGGGGACGCGCACCTCAAGCGGCAGGTGATGGGGCGCGAGGTCGTGGTGGCGGTGACGGACGGGCGCCTCGACCTCGGTCCCTGGGAGCGGATCTTCTACGGGGAGTTCGACGGGCGGCGGCGCAAGCGGGTCCTGGTGAAGATCATCGGGGAATAGGAGGATCGATGGAGGAGCTGGCCGGAGGCGAAACCTGGCGGGTGTTCCGCATCATGAGCGAATTCGTGGAAGGGTTCGAGGAGCTCAAGGACGTCGGTCCGGCCATCTCGATCTTCGGGAGCGCGCGCACCGCGAAGGACGACTGGTCGTACAGGTGCACCATGGAAGTGGCGGAGGGGCTCGTGAAGCGGGGGTTCGCGGTCATCTCCGGCGGGGGGCCGGGCATCATGGAGGCGGCCAACCGGGGAGCGCGGGCCGGCAACGGCGTTTCCATCGGCCTGAACATCCAGCTCCCGAAGGAGCAGATGCCGAACCGCTACCAGAACGTCTCGCTCTCCTTCCGGCATTTCTTCGTCCGCAAGGTGATGTTCGTCAAGTACGCCGTGGGCTACGTCATCATGCCGGGAGGGTTCGGCACGCTGGACGAGTTCTTCGAGGCCCTCACGCTGATCCAGACCGGAAAGACGCGGAAATTCCCGGTCGTCCTGATGGGAAAGAGCTACTGGAAGGGGCTGGTCCGCTGGATGGAGCGCTCGATGGTGGGCCAGGGGACGATCTCCCCGGAAGACATGAAGATGTTCCACCAGACGGACGACCCCGAGGCGGCGGTGGACTACATCGTGCAGTTCCATCAGGACGCGATCCTGCCCGTCGGGGAACGCAGGAAGCGGAGCCCGCTTCCGGAAACCACAGAACCGGGACGTAGATGAGTTCTGACACAAATCAGGGACAGAGGTGAGAGGACCACGAAACGGGGATGGCAAACATGAAGAACCACAGAACCGGGACGTAGATGAGAAGTCCTGCATATCAGGAAGTCAGGTCTCCAGGCTTTTGTGACTTCTCATCTACGTCCCGGTTCTGTGGTTCTTTTTTGCGGTTTTATGTCTTCCCTTTTACGATCCCCGTTTCGTGGCCTTCGAGAGTGTCCTTCATCTGTGTCAGAACTCATCAACGTCCCCGATCCGCAGGAGAAAAAAATGAAAAAAATCGTCATGTATACCACACCATGGTGCCGCGACTGCAAGGCCACCAAGAAGTTCCTCGCGGAACACGGGATCGCATACGAGGAAATCGACATCGAACAGAACCCGGCGGCGGCCGAGATCGTGATGAATCTCAATAACGGCATGCGGAAAGTGCCTACGCTTGACGTGGAGGGAACGATGGTCTCCGGGGACGGCTTCGACGCCGCCCGGTTCGAGAAAGACCTTCGCGACGCGGGGGGCATGTAACCTCAAAACCGGGACGTAGATGAGTTCTGCCGCAAAACAGGGACAGAGGTGGACGAACCGGAAGGACCGCAGAACCGGGACGTAGATGAGAAGTCCTGCATATCAGGCAGTCGGACTTCCAGGCTTTTGGACTTCTCATCTACGTCCCGGTTCTGCGGTCCCCATCTCTGTCCCCAAACTGCGGCAGAACTCATCTACGTCCCGGTTCGGTGGTTTGGTTCTGCGGTCAAGAACTCCAGCACTTCCCTGTTGAACGCTTCGGCGTTCTCCGCGAACAGACGGTGCGGAGCGCCGGGAAGAACGACCAGCCGGGCGCCCGGGACCCGCTCGGCGATCCGGGCGGAGTTTTCCGGCGGCACCAGCCGGTCGGCGTCCCCCGTGATGACCAGCGTCCTGGCCCGGACCCGGGAGAGCCGGCCGGACGCGTCGTGGCTCATGGCGGCGGACAGCTGGGAAACGAACGCCAGCGGGTCGGTCCGGTTTTCCAGCCTCCTCCGGAGGAAGGCGTCTATTTCCTCCGGCCGTTCCTTCATATACGTCTCCGTGTACAGGTAGGGCATCATCCGCCGCAATTCGCTTTCCGGGTTCCCTTTGCCCGCGCCGAGAAACGCCGCCATCGCCGCTTCGGTGGGGCGCAGGGACAGCGGTCCCCCGGGGGCGGTGCACCCCAGCACCAGGCATTCCACCCGGGCCGGGTGTCGCAGCGCGACCTCCTGGGCGATCATTCCTCCCAGAGACACCCCCAGGACGTGCGCCCGCCGTATCCCCAAGGATTCCAGCAGGATGACGGCGTCGTCGGCCATCCGCGCGGTGGTGTAGGGCCCCGGCGGCGCGTCGCTCTTCCCCGTGCCGAAATGGTCGTAAACCACCACCCGGAAGTGCGGCTCGAACGCCGGGACCTGGAACAGCCACTCCAGGTGGTCGCTCCCCAACCCGTTGATCAGAAGCAGGGGAAAACCGGCCCCGTGCACCTCGAAATACGCGCGGAATCCGTTCAGGTCGGCAAATGGCATGGCGAACGCGTCCCTCCCGACACGACATTATAGTCCGCACCCGGGAAAATATTATTAAGGTTCAGTCGTTATAAGCCGATAAAAACAGACGGACAAATACGCACGCGAGAGGCGGTACAGGCGGATTTGGGTCGGCTGATGGAAATAATAAAGGACACCGGGATGAGATTCCGGGGGTTCCGCGTCCGCAACAGCATCGTCTTCCCGATCGTCCTGCTCCTCGTCTCCATCGGCGCGGGCATCCTCCTCGCCGGCTACCAGATCAACAAGTCGGTCTTCCGCACCGTCTTCGAGGAGAGGGAGCGCAACAAGGCGCTCGACACCCACCGCATGATCGAGTCGCTCGTCTCCCAGGAGGTGAACCGGATCGCGGGGCTGGCGAAGATCCTGAAAAGCGACACGGACATCGTGTACGGCCTGTTCCACTACAAAGGGACGCAGGGGGACGCCAAGCCGCTGAAGCTGGCGATGAACCAGCTGTTCCCGAAGATGAACCTTTCGCTTTTCGTGATGGCCGACCCCAACGGGAAGATCCTTTACCGAGCGGGGAAGGGGAAAGGCGGGGAACCGGCACGGCTGGAGGATACGCACGCCTTCCGGAAGGCGCTCAAGGGGGAGCAGGCCGTCACGACGATGTCCGGGCCCGAAGGTGCCGGGATCGTGGTCATCGCGCCGGTCTACGTCTTCGGAAAGGAAAAACCGGGAGGCGTGCTGATCCTCGGGAACCGGGTCGACGACGTCTTCGCGGGCCGGCTCGCCAGGGAGACGGGGCACCAGGTGTTCATCGCCACATCCGAAAAGGTGATCGCGGGCTCCTACGACCTTTCCATCGCCAACGCGTTCGATCCCCGCCTGGCGCAACGCACGCTCGCGAAGCGGGATCCCCTTTTCCACATCGACGAAGACGCCTACCGGTCCTACACCTACGTCCCGCTGAAAATCGTGGACGAGAACTATTGCCTCCTGATCGAGTCCGACATCGGCGTCATCCGGGAGCTATTGGCCAAGAACCGGGTCCGGATGACCCAATGGGGGCTGGCCATCCTGGCCGGCATCGCGCTGATAGGGGCGGGCCTCACCTTCCTGATCGTCCGCCCCCTGAAGAACCTTTACGGGAAGACGCTCCAGACCATCCACGAGTATTCGGGGGCGAACTTCGACGCCGCGCCCCGGGAGAACGAGATCTCCACGCTGGTCCGGGCAAACGACGTCATGCTGGACACCATCAAGAACCACATCTCCGAGCGGACGCGCGCGGAGGAGGCGTATCACGAGACCAGCGGCACCCTGCACGCCCTGATCGAGGCCTCGCCCCTGGCGGTGGTCGTAAGCGACGCCGCCGGGACCGTCCGCGTCTGGAACCCCGCCGCCGTCCGCATCTTCGGATGGGGCGAATCCGAGACGATCGGCCGGGCCAACCCCCTGCTCTCCTCCGAGGGGAACCGGGAGCTGAAGGCGACGTGCAACCTCGTGCTGCTCGGGGAGAAATTCGCCAACACGGAGATCTGCTGCCGCGGCCGCGACGGATCGGAGATCATCCTCGCCTTCTCCGGGGCGCCCCTCCTCGACCCGCAGGGGAAGGTCTCCTCCATGGTCGCGATCATGGCGGACATCACCGAAACCAAGAAGTCGGAGGACGCCCTGCACCGCAGCGAGGAACAGCTCCGCCAGTCCATGAAGATGGAGGCCGTCGGCAAGCTGGCTGGGGGCGTCGCCCACGATTTCAACAACCTGCTTTCGGTGATCACGGGGTACAGCGAGCTGCTCCTGCTTAGGACCGACGAGCGAAACCCCGCCCTGAGGGAGATCGAGGAGATCCACAAGGCGGGCGAGCGCGCCGCCGCCCTCACGCACCAGCTCCTCGCCTTCAGCCGCCGGCAGGTGCTGAAGCCGAAGCTGCTCCGGATGGACGAAGTCGTCGAGAACCTCGCGAAGATGCTTCGCCGCCTGATCGGGGAGGACATCGAATTCGTGACGGAACCGGGCCGGGACCTCTGGACGGTCCAGGCCGACCCGAGCCAGATCGAGCAGATCCTGATGAACCTGTGCGTCAACGCGCGGGACGCAATGCCCGCCGGCGGAAAGCTGGTCGTGTCCACGGAAAACCTCACCCTGGAGTCTCCCTTCGTGGAACGCGAGCTGACCATCCCCCCCGGCCGCTACGCCACGCTGCGGGTCGCCGACAACGGGACGGGGATGAGCAACGAGGTCCTGTACCGGATCTTCGAGCCGTTCTTCACGACGAAGAAGCAGGGCAAGGGGACCGGGCTGGGGCTGTCCACCGTGTACGGGATCGTGAAGCAGAGCGGCGGGTACATCCGGGTCGCGAGCGCCCCCGGGAAAGGGACGACCTTCACCATCTACCTCCCGGCCGTCGAAAGGACGGAGCAGGAAACGGCGGAGGAAACGCGGGAGAAAACGCTCGATGGAACGGGCGGCGGCGAGACCATCCTCCTCGTCGAGGACGAGGACATGGTGCGCGAGCTCGCGGCGGAGATCTTCCGGGGGAACGGCTACACCGTCCTCGAAGCCCCGAACGGCGCCACCGCGCTGGAGATCAGCGGCCGACACGACGGGACGATCGACCTGCTGGTCACCGACCTGGTCATGCCCGGGATGAACGGCATCGAGCTCGCCGAGCGGGTGGCGGCCGAGAGGCCGGGAATCCCCGTCCTCTACATGTCGGGATACGCGGAAGACGCCCGGAAGCACCTGGGCAGGATGGGCAGGGGGAGGACCTTCCTCCAGAAGCCGATCACGCCGACGACGCTTTCGCGCAAGGCGCGCGAACTGCTGGCGGAACGGCCGGCCGCCGGGGTCACTCCCGAATCACAAGATGCTCGTGCCGCGCATTCCCGATGACGATCGTGACCCGCTTCCCGATCTTCAGCCTGCCGTCGCGGTTCCGGAACATGACGTGGTGCACGCCCGCTTCCCCGGGCACGCTGAACTCCGCCATCCGGCCGATGCGCTGCAGGCGGACGACCGGGTACCGGTCGCCCGAGGATTCGTCGACCAGGTAGATCTCCGCCGATTTGAGATCGACGCGCTCTTCCCCCGCCATGCGGAACTTGACGCCCACGAAATCCCGGTTCGCGGTCATCTGAAGCCGGACGACCTCGATCCGCGCGGGCGACGGCGGGGGCGCGGGAGGAGGCGCGGGCGGGAGGACCGCCTCCTTCCTCGCGGCGCACGAAAACAGCAGGAGCAGGGCGGCCGCGCAAAGCACTCGCCTCAAAGCCCGTTTCATTTCGTTTCTCCGCTGCGATTCACCCGTTCGATTGTATCACCCGGCGCGACGGGAAGACACGCCGGTCCCTGTCGCCTGACCCCGGCGAATCCCCCGCTGGCGTAGAATGAAAGGCGATGGACGCCTTTCTCCTGAAACAGGTCGTCTCCGAGCTGGCCGGGGCGCTCCCCGGGGCGCTGGTCTCGAGGGTGCACCAGCCCGCGGACCGGGAGATCGTCCTCGTCCTCTGGACGGGGCGCGGGGAGAAACGGCTGCTTTTGTCCGCCGACCCGGAGAACTGCCGCCTCCACCTGACGACTCGCAGGTCCCCCAACCCGGCCGTCCCTCCCCGGTTCTGCCAGTACCTCCGCAGGCACATGGAGGGGATGCGCGTCGCGTCGCTCGCCCTCGCGCCGTACGACCGCTCCGTGCGGATCGATTTCGCCTCGTCGCGCCCGGACGCCGAGCATGAGCGGACCGCGCTGTACGCGGAGCTGTTCGGGCGGCACGCCAACCTGATCTACGTCGACGGCGCCGGAACGATCCTCTGCCCGCTGCGCGTCGTGTCGCCGGAAGAGAGCCGGATCCGCGAGGTCTCCCCGGGCGTCCCGTACAGGCCGCTGCCGCGCCCGTCGCGGGTATTTCTGCCGGAGGTGACCCCGGAGGACGCCGAAAGGATCTTCGCCGGGGGGTTCGCGGGGCCGGACCGCGCGCTGCTGGATTCCGTGGCGGGGCTGGGCAGGGAGGTGGCCCGCGAGGCGGCGGCGAGAGGGAAGGACGGCCCCGGCGCGCTGTATTCCGCGCTGAGAGAACTGGTGCGCCGGTACGAGGAAGACGATTTCTCGCCCGGCATCGGGACGCTGCCCGGCGGGAAGCGGCGCATCCTCCCCTTTCCCTGCCCCGCGGCCGGGTTCGGGGAATTCGAGCCGCACCCCTCCGCCAACGACGCGGCGGACGCTTTCTACTCCGCCGTCGCGGAAAACCGCGAGCTGGCCGCGCTGCGCCAGCAGCTCTCCTCCCGCGTCCAGGCGCTGCTGAAGAAAGAACGCCACAAGCTCGAGAACGTCGGAGGGGACGAGGAGCGGCTCGTGGAGGGACTGGCGGGAGGCGCCCACGGCGAGACGCTGAAGGGGAACCTGGGAGAGCTCGCCAAGGGGATGACCTCGTTCCGCGGCATCCCGCTGGACCCGGCATTGTCCCCCGTCGAGAACATGAACCGGTACTTCCGCCTGGCGCGCAAGGCGAAGAACGCGATGGAGATCGTCCGCCGGCGGAAGCGGGAAGTCGCGGAAGGGATCTACTACATCGAGTCGCTGGAGGCGCAGCTCGACGCGGCGCGCTCGAGGGACGAGCTGATCGCGGTCCGACAGGAGCTGTCGGCCTCCTTCGCCTCCCGGGCGAAGGCCCCCCCGAAACGGAAGGGAGGGCGCTCCGACGCGCCCCGGCCGGTCGCCCCCCAGGTGGAGGCCGTCGAGCACCGCGGCTTCACGATCCTCGTCGGCCGGAACAACGTCGGGAACGACCGGATCGTGAAGGAGCTGTCCTCCCCCGACGACCTCTGGCTGCACGCGCAGGGGATCCCGGGAAGCCATGTGCTCGTCCGCCGCCCTCCCGGGAAGGAGGTCCCGAAGGAAGTGGTCGAGGAGGCCGCGCGGCTCGCGGTGTTCCACAGCAGGGCGAAGGGCTCGCGGAACGTCCCCGTCTTCCTCGCCGAGGCCCGGCACGTCTCGAAGTTCAAGGGAGCGAAGCCGGGGCTGGTCCGGATCGCGAAGTACTCGACGGTGTTTGTCCGGTGACCGGGCCCTCGGCCGCCAGGCGGCCCGCTAATGCTGCGACAGGTTCGTGATCGGCATCCGGCGGTCCCGGCCCAGGGCGCGGGGGGTGATCTTGACGCCGGGGGGCGCCTGGCGGCGCTTGTATTCGCTCCGGTCCACCATGGACACGACCCTCCGGACCACATCCTCGTCGTGCCCCGCCGCCGTCATCTCGGCGACGCTGCGGTCGTCCTCCACGTACATCTTCAGGATCGGGTCGAGGATCTCGTATTCCGGCAGGGAGTCGGTGTCCTTCTGGCCTGGTTTCAGCTCCGCCGTCGGCGCCTTCGTGAGCACCCGCTCGGGGATGATGGCCCGGCCGTGGCTCTCGTTGTACCAGCGGGACACCTGGTACACCATCGTCTTTAAGACGTCCTTGATGACCGCGAACCCGCCCGCCATGTCTCCGTAAAGGGTGGCGTAGCCGACGCTCATCTCGCTCTTGTTTCCCGTGGCGAGGACGAGGTCCCCGAACTTGTTGGAAAGAGCCATGAGGAGCGTGCCGCGGATGCGCGCCTGCAGATTCTCCTCCGTGGCGTCCGCCGCCAGGTTCCGGAACGGCCCGGCGAGCGTTCCCCGGAACGCCTCGAACGCCTCCCGGATGGACAGGTCGATGCAGCGGATCCCGAGGTTGGCCGCCAGCGCGTGCGCGTCCTCCACGCTCTCCCGCGACGTGTACGACGACGACATCGTGACGCCGAGCACCCGGGAGGGCGAAAGCGCCTCCGCCGCGACCGCCGCGACGATGGACGAGTCGAGCCCGCCGGACAGGCCGATGATCACGCCCGGGAACCGGTTCTTCTCCACGTAGTCCCGCGTGCCGGTGGCGAGGGCCCGGAAGACCTCCTCCTCCCTCCGGGGGATGGGGGCGATCGGCCCCGGCTCCCTGCCGCCGAGGTCGCACAGGAGCAGCTCCTCGTCGAACATCGCCGCCCGGGCGATCACCTCGCCCGAAGGCCCGACCACCATGCTCCCCCCGTCGAACACCAGCTCGTCCTGGCCGCCCACCATGTTGCAGTAGGCCACCGGCACCCGGTTCCGCCGCGCGTGGGACGCCACGAGGTCCCGGCGGACCCGCCATTTCCCGGCGTGGTACGGGGACGACGAGATGTTGATGATCAGCCCCGCGCCTTCCTTGACCTCCCGCGGGACGGGGCCCGCGGGCACCCACACGTCCTCGCACACGGTGATCCCCACGCGCGTCCCGGCGACGGGGATGAGCAGCGGCTCCATGCCCCGGTGGAAGTAGCGCAGCTCGTCGAATACGCCGTAGTTGGGGAGGTGCATCTTCCGGTACACCGCGACGGGGCGGCCGTTCGCCGCGACCCCCGCCGCGTTGTAGACCCGCTTCCGCGCGTCGCGGTCCACGAACCCCACGATGGCGGTGACCCCGTGGATCCCCTGCGCCACCTCGTTCCAGGCGGAAAGGTTCCTTTCGACGAAGGAGGAGCGCAGCAGCAGGTCTTCCGGCGGGTAGCCGGTGATCGCCAGCTCCGGGAAGACGACGAGGTCGGCCTTCGCCTCGCGCGCCCGCGCGGAGGTCTCCAGGATCTTCCGTACGTTGCCCGATATGTCGCCCACGGTGGCGTTGATCTGCGCCAGGGCGACGCGCAGCGGCCTGCCCATGGGACCATTCTCTTAGAAAGCGGGGGCGGGGGGAAGCATTAGGTTTCGTTGTGGTAAGATTGCCTACCCATGTCCCACACCGTCCCACTTTACGACCGCGGCTACATCCTCCTCAACGCCTCGAACCTTTTCTACTCCTTCTACTCCGTGATTTTCATCTTCCTCCCCGCGTACCTGTTCCGGATCGGGATCCGGGAGGGGGAGATCGGCCTGCTGATGGCCACGGGAACGCTGGTGGCGGTGGCGCTGAAGCCGCTGAACGCCTTGATCGCGGGGCGCGGGTACCGGACGGTCCTCATCTCCGCCGCGGCGTTCTTCGCCGCCGCCTCCACGGTGCCCTGGCTATATATATCCTCCCCGGGCCCTGTCCTTTATCTCGTCCGGCTCGCCCAGGGCGCGGCCTTTTCCATGTTCACCGCCGCCTCGTTCTCGCACGTCGCCGCGGCCGCCCCTCCGGGCCGGCGCGCGGAGGCGTTCGGGATCTTCGGCCTGGCCTTCTTCCTGCCCGTCTCCGTGGGGGGCTGGCTCGGGGAATGGGTCATTCGCCGGGCGGACTACAACGGCCTGTTCGCCGCCGCGATCGGCATGGCGGTCGTCTCCGCCCTCTTCCCGATCTGGATCCGCGAGCCGGAGACGAGGGAGCGGCTCTCCTTCGCCTCCCTTTCCGTCTTCCTCGGGCGGGCCTTCCTCGTCCCCAACACCGCGGGGTACCTCTTCGGCATGGCGTACGGGACGATCATCACCTTCCTGCCCGTCTACCTGCTCGAGATCGGCAAGGGTTCGATCGGCGTCTTCGTGTTCGTGTACGCCATGACGGTCATCGCGACCCGGGTGCTGGGGCGCCGGCTGCTCGACCGGCTGCCCCGGGAGCGGATGACGCTGTTCGCGCTGCTCCTGCTGGGCGCGGGAAACCTGCTGATCCCCTTCGCCGGGACGGGGGCGGGGCTTGCCGCCGTGGGCGCCGCCGCCGGGGGCGGCCACGGGCTGCTCTTCCCCGCCCTGTCGGCCCTCGTGCTCGACCGCGCGAAAAGCGACGCCGGCGGGATGGCGATGGCAATGTTCACCGGCGCCTTCGACATGGGGATGGTCACGGGCGCGGCCGCCTTCGGCTTCGTCGTCGAGCTGTACGGCTACGGGCCGATGTTCGTCTCCGCGGCGGCGGCGGTCGGCGCGGGATCCCTGGGATTCTTCCTCCTCGACCCGTCGTTCAGGAAAGCAGGGCGGCCCGCACCCGGTCCATGAGCTGCGGGATGTCCTCCTCGGTCTTCCCCTCCGTCGGGATGGGGTCGAACAGCTCGACGACCAGGTGCCCCGGCCGGACGGTCAGCGCCCCCTTCGGCAGCAGTTCATGGCTTCCCGCGATCCGCACCGGCACGATCGGCATCCTCCCCCGGATCGCCAGGTGGAAGCCGCCTTTCTTCAGCGGCTGCAGCTTCCCGTCCGGGCTCCGGGTCCCCTCCGGGTAGATCAGGATCGACAGGTTCCCCCGCAAGCCCTTGACCGCGTCCGCCATCGACTCGCGGGCCTGCCGGGCGTTGGACCGGTCGATCATCACCTGCCCCAGCGCCAGGAGCGTCCACCCGAAGAACGGGATCTTCGCCAGCTCCTTCTTGAAGACCCAGAACGTCGGATGCGGAAGCGCGATCGCCAGCGCCGGGGAGTCGAGGTGGCTCGCGTGGGTCGACATGAACACGTAACCGGTGTCGGGGTCCACCCGGGACACCCCCCGAGACTCCACCGTCACCCCGAACATGCGCATGGCGAGGGCCGCGTATCGCTTCGACAGCCAGCGGAAGACCTTCCCCTTCGCCATGCGGTCGGGCGACGCGACGCCGATCAGCGTGAACGGCACCGCCACAACCAGCGTCAGCAGGACGATGAACGCCCACTGGAACAATCCACGGAACGTCATGCGTCCCCCTTCCGCCCCGCCGTCTTCGTCCGCCCGGCGGCCTTCGCCCCGGCCGGGCACACGGGAAGGAGCGGGCACGAGGGGCACAGGGGATTGCGCGGCCTGCAGAATTCCCGGCCCAGCCGGATCAGGTTCAGGTGAAGGGGGACGTGAGCGCCCTCGGGGACGTGCGGCTCGAGCAGCAGGGCGGCCTTCGCGAGCGTCGCGCTCTCCGGCGCCAGCCCGAGCCGCTTCGTCACCCGGAGGATGTGGGTGTCCACGGGAAAGGCGGGGAACCCGAGGGAAAACAGCAGGAGAATGTTGGCGGTCTTCACCCCCACCCCCCCGAAGGAGGTGAGGTAGGCGCGCGCCTCCGGCAGCGGCATCGACCGGAGGAAATCGAGGGTGTACCCGCCCCGCTCTTTTTCAAGCCGGGAGAGGGCGGAGAGGATGGACGCCGCCTTCGTCTTCGCGAGCCCGCCGGCGCGTATCGCGTCCTCCAGCTCCGCGGGCTTCGCGGCGGCCAGCCGGGCGACCGTCGGGTATTTTTTTTTAAGGGACGCGAACGCCCGGTCGCGGTTGGCGTCGTTCGTGTTCTGGGAGAGGATCGTCAGGACGAGGTTGTCCACCGGGGACGTCTCGTGCCCGCAGACCTCCGGCGTGCCGAAGCGGGACGCGAGGCGCCGCGCGACGGCCGCCAGCCTCCCATGAATATCGCTCACCCCGTCCCTCCCGGCTTCGGAACCTCCTTGGACCCATCCAGCTTTTTCCTCAGCTGGTAGATCTCCTCCCTCAAGGCCTTCGTCTCCGTTTCGAGATCGAGGATGCGCTGCTGCGCCGTTTTAATCTCGCCCCGTCGCCGGAAATAGCCGGGGAGCGCGGCGAGGCCGGCCCCGAACACGCCCGTCGCGAACGCCCCCAAGACCACCACCAGCAGCAGCGTGTTCCCCGTGAACGCGAGGAACCGCACGGTGACGACCTCGGGGTTCTGCAGGGTGAATATCGCCAGAAGCGCCAGCAGAACGACCAGAAGGACGATCGATCCTCTCATGGCTTCCTCCTTTTCATCCCGTCCCGGCCCGGCCCGGCGAAATCCCGGACCATCTGCTTCATCCGGGCGCACTCCTGCGTCCCCGGGCACTCCATCTGGCAGGGATCTATGTGTGTCACCACGTTGGCGCCCCCCAGCAGTTCGTTGATCTCGTGCTCCAGGTGGTCCGCGACCCGGTGCGCCTCCTCCAGCGTCGTCTCCCGGCAGACCTCCACGTGGAAATCGACGTGGATCTCGGACCCGGACCGGCGGGTCCGCAGGGCGTGCCACCCCCGGACCATCGGCCGGTGCCGGTCGATGACGTCCCCGATGGTCTGCACGGTCTCGGGCGGCAGGCCGGTGTCCATCAGGTCCCGGGCGGCCCCCCCCAGGAGCGGCAGGGCGGCGACGAAGATGTAGGCCCCCACCACCAGCGCGATCCCCGGGTCCAGCCATTTCCATCCCGTGAACCGGTACAGGACCAGGGAGACCAGGATGCCCGCGCCCGCATAGAGGTCCGTGCGGAAGTGGAGGGAATCGGCCAGAAGCGCGGTGGAGCCGGTGGCCTCCCCCGCCTTCCGGATCCGGGAGGAGACCAGCCAGGACGCGGCCATGGAAAACAGCATCACCAGGATCCCCGCGTCCAGCCCCGACCCTTCCGGCGCCTGCCCCCGCATCAGGCGCCGCACCGCCTCGAAAACCACTCCCGCCCCGGTCAGCGTGATGACTGCGCCCTGGAACATCGTCGCCGCGGCCTCGACCTTCCCGTGGCCGTAGGGGTGCTTCTCGTCCGCGGGGTCCGCCGCTTTCGTGATCGCGAACAGGTTGACGGCGGACATGAAGATGTCCGCGACGTTGTCCATCGCCGAGGCCAGGACGGCGAGCGACCCGGAAAGGATTCCGGTCGCCAGCTTGACGAGGCACAGGAAAACCGCGCTCCCCAGGGAAAAACGGGCGGTCGCGACCCTTGCCCGTCGGTTTTCCGCCGTCCCGGGGGGGATGGTGGGTAGTTGCGGCAAGAGAGGCGTGCGTCCTTTCCCCGGGCGATGGCGCCCGGCGGATGGGAATGCCGTGGAATTGACAGTATTTCCCGCTGTTGCAAGAATAGCATATACCGTCAGCATAGGGGGTGCGTCCCGTGGTTCAGAAATCGAAGAAGATCTGGTTCGACGGCAAGCTCGTGAACTGGGACGAGGCGCAGCTCCACGTGCTGACCCATACCCTGCACTACGGCGTCGGGGTGTTCGAGGGGATCCGCTGCTACAAGACCGAGGACGGCGGCTCCGCCGTCTTCCGCCTGAAGGAGCACGTCGACCGGCTCTTCGACTCGGCCCATATCGTCCTGCTGGAAATCCCCTTCACCCGCGAGGAGATCTGCGCCGCCATCCACAAGACGCTGCAGGCGAACGAGCTGGAGGAGGGGTACATCCGCCCGATCGTCTTCCTGGGGGAGGGCGAGATGGGGCTGTTCGCCCGGTCCAACCCGGTCCGGGTGGCGATCGCCGTCTGGCCCTGGGGGGCGTACCTCGGCGAGGAAGGGCTGAAAAAAGGGATCCGCGCGAAGGTGTCGTCCTTCAACCGCCACCACGTCAACGCGGCGATGTCCAAGGGGAAGGTGTGCGGGTACTACGTCAACTCCGTCCTGGCGAAATGGGAAGTCGTCAAGGCGGGGTACGACGAGGCGGTGCTCCTCGACACGGAGGGGTACGTGGCGGAGGCGTCGGGCGAGAACATCTTCCTCGTCCGGAACGGGATCCTCCAGACCCCGCCGCTGACCTCCGTCCTGCCGGGGATCACCCGGGACGCGGTGATCACGATCGCGCGGAAGATGGACATCCCGGTGAAGGAAAGCCGGTTCACCCGGGACGAGATGTACATCGCGGACGAGATGTTCTTCACCGGGACCGCCGCGGAGATCACCCCCGTCCGCGAGGTGGACGACCGGAAGGTCGGCGCAGGGAAGCCGGGGCCGATAACGAAGCAGATCCAGGCGTATTTCTTCGACATCCTGCGTGGGAAGAACGCCCTGTTCCAGCACTGGCTGAGCCGTTGCTGACGATCACGGAGATCTTCGCCGGGATCCAGGGGGAGACGTCGTATTCCGGCCTCCCGTTCGTCTTCGTGCGGCTGACCGGGTGCAACCTCCGCTGCCGGTATTGCGACACCACCTACGCCTACGATTCCGGCAGGGAGTTCCCGCTGGAGGAGGTCGTCTCCCGCCTCGCCGCGTTCGGGCTTTCCCGGGCCTGCGTCACGGGCGGGGAGCCGATGCTCCAGGAGAAGACCCCGGCCCTCGTGAAGGAGCTGCTCGACCGGGGGCACCTGGTGCTCGTCGAGACCAACGGGACGATCCCGCTGTCTTGCCTCGACCCGAGGGCGGTCAAGATCATGGACGTGAAATGCCCCGCCTCCGGCGAGCACAAGAAGACGCTCTGGAGCAACTTCCGGCACCTCGGCGACCGGGACGAGGTCAAGTTCGTCATCAGCGACGCGGAGGATTACCGGTACGCCAAGGACGTGCTCGCGCGCTTCCGCGGGGAAGCGGGCTGGGGGGTCCTCTTCTCGCCCGCCTTCGGCTTCCTTCCGCCCGAGACGCTCGCGGGGTGGATCCTCGAGGACGCGCTGGACGTCCGGTTCCAGCTCCAGCTCCACAAGTTCGTCTGGGGGCCGGACCGCCGTGGGGTCTGAACGCGTGGGCGACCGCGGGAAGCCGCCGGGGATCGCGCTGGTCAGCGGCGGGATGGACAGCCTCGTGATGGCCGCATTCTGCCGCCGGGAGTCCGAGCTGGCGCTCCTCCACGTCAACTACGGGCAGCGCACGGAAAGGCGGGAGCTGGCCTGCTTCCGCGCCATCGCGGAATACCTCGAGGTCCCCGAGTCGCGCCGCCTGGTCGCGGACATCGGGTACCTCAAGGCCATCGGCGGGAGCGCCCTGACCGACGGATCGATCGACGTCCCGGCGGCCGACCTGGGGCGCGGGGAAGTCCCCGTCACCTACGTCCCCTTCCGCAACGCCCACCTCGTGGCCATCGCCGTGTCGTGGGCCGAGGTGATCGGCGCCGGTAACATCTACATCGGGGCGGTGGAGGCCGACTCCTCCGGCTACCCCGACTGCCGGCCGGAGTTCTACGAGGCCATGAACGAGGCGATACGCCGCGGGACGAAGCAAGGCAGCGGGATCACGGTCAAGGCGCCGTTCATCGGGCTCAAGAAGAAGGACATCGTCCGGATGGGGGTGTCCATGGGCGTCCCCTTCGAACATTCCTGGTCGTGCTACCGGGAGGAGGAAAGGGCGTGCGGCCTGTGCGACTCGTGCGCCCTGCGGCTGCGCGCGTTCGCGGAAGCGGACGCGGTCGACCCCCTCCCGTACGCGGCCCGTCCCGACTACGGTTAGGAGGGACGGCCCGCGATGCGCCGCGCCAACGATGTCAAGCGGACCGCCCGGCGGATCTCCCAGGCGGCCTTCCTCTCCCTGTTCCTCGTCCTCCTGGTCAAGACCGACTACGGCGGCAGCGACGAGCTGGCGTACCCGGTGAAGGTGTTCCTGGACGCCGACCTCCTCGTCCTCGCCACCTCGCTCCTCTCGGCGCACAAGGTGCCCGCGGCGCTCTTCCTGGCGCTCGTCTTCATCCCGGTGACGCTGCTGTTCGGGCGCGCCTTCTGCGGGTGGCTCTGCCCCTTCGGCACGCTGCACCACGCGACGAGCTTCGCCGGGAGGCCGGCCTCCCCCGAGCGGGGCGTGAAGACCGCGGGCAGCCGGTGGAAATACCTCGCGCTCCTGTTCTTCGCCGGTGCAGCCCTCCTCGGGCTCCAGGCGGCGGGGATCCTCGACCCGATCTCCTTCCTGATCCGGTCGCTGTCGCTTTCGATCCTGCCGGCGGTCAACGCGGGGCTGCGCGCCTTCCTCGAATGGGGGTACGCCCTGCCCTCCCGCCCCGTGTCCGACGTCTTCGACGGCGCGTACACCTTCCTCCAGGCGCACTTCCTGTCGTTCCACCTGTCGCGGTACGGGCAGGCGTTCCTCTTCTTCCTCCTGTTCCTGGGGGCGCTGGCGCTGAACCGGCACCGCACCCGTTTCTTCTGCCGCTTCGTCTGCCCGCTGGGAGCGCTCCTGGCGCTGCTGTCCCGCGCCGGGCTGCTGCGCCTGTCGATGAACGACAGGTGCACGCACTGCATGAAATGCCGCGACGCCTGCGCGGGGGGAGCCAACCCGCATCTCGGCGGGAAATGGTCCCCCTCGGAGTGCGTGACCTGCTTCAACTGCACGGCGGCCTGCCCGGAAGACGCGCTTTCCTGGAAGTTCTCATTCTCCCGCGGCACGGCGGACCGGGTGGACGTCCGGCGCCGGTCGGTGCTGGCGGCGCTCTCCTTCGGCGCGGGCTCCGCCATCGTCCTGAAAGCCACCCCGACGTCGGCGGTGCCCGTGGCGTCTCTCGTGCGGCCGCCGGGCTCCGCGAGGGAGGACGAATTCCTGTCGCGCTGCGTCCGCTGCGGGGAATGCATGAAGGTCTGCATCACCGGGGGGCTCCAGCCCACCCTGCTCGAGGCGGGCGTCGAGGGAATCTGGACCCCGGTGCTCGTTTCCAAGATCGGCTACTGCGAGTACAACTGCACCCTGTGCGGCCAGGTCTGCCCGACCGCCGCCATCAAGCGCCTTCCCGTGGAGGAGAAGCGCAAGACGGTCATCGGGCTGGCGTTCGTCGACCCGGGCCGCTGCATCCCCTTCGCTCAGGGGACCCCGTGCATCGTCTGCGAGGAGCATTGCCCGACGCCCAAGAAGGCGATCTATTTCCGGGAGCAGCCCGGGAAAGACGGCGTCCCGGTCCGGGTCCCGGTAGTGGATACGGAGCTGTGCATCGGCTGCGGCATCTGCGAGTACAAATGCCCCGTTACGGACCTTGCGGGCATCCGGGTCACTTCCGCGGGCGAGAGCCGCAATCCCGACAACCGGCTATTGACACCGCTGCCCTACGCCGCTACAGTCTTAGTCCCGAAGCGGGCGGCGGAAAAAAAGATCTGAATCTTTCCCGCCGCCGTTCCGTATATATCATCAGAGGTGGACATGGCGCAGTTCTACGACAAAGAGGGCGGCCCGGACGCCAGCTGGGAAGACGTGGGAGGGTTCAACACCCACCTGCTGACCGAGCTGCGCAACGCGATGCTCTCGGTGGAAACCGATGGAAATCCCGCGAGTCCGGTCCAGGCCGTCGTGGCCGAGTGGATCCGGCGGCTGCCGACGTTCGACTTCCCCGACGACGAGATCGGCTGATCCCCGTTTCCCGGGGGCTACCCCGGGAGCCCCAGCAGCTCCAGGTACACCTTCCTGATCTTCCCCGTCTCCTTCCGGTACCGCCCGACCGTTTCCGGCTCGAGGGCGTTCGGGTCGAACTGGTCGATCGAGGAGTCCTGCGAGAGGCGCAGGCGCACGTCCAGCGACCTCAGGAATCGGTATCCCCCGTCCAGCACCTTGTACTGGTCCAGCGAGACGATCCCGGCCCGCTGCAGCTCGTAGAGGGCCCGCAGGGTCCCCCGCGCCCGCAGGGCGGGCATGGAGCCGCCGTGGAGCAGCTGCAGATACTGGACGGCGAACTCCACGTCGACGACGCCGCCGCGCCCCACCTTCAGGTTCAGCCGGTCCTCGCTCTCCCGCCCGAGCTCCACCTCCATGCGCATCCTCAGCCGGTGGATCTCGTCCGCCGCGTTCGGGGGGAGAGGCCGCCCGAAGATGAACTCCTTCGCCATCTCCTCCACCCTTTTCCCGAACTCCCGGTCGCCCGCGACGAAGCGGCACCGCAGCAGCGCCTGCCGCTCCCAGAGCTGCGCGGCGCCTTCGTGGTACCGCTGGAAGGCCTCCAGCGAGGAAACCAGCGGGCCCGCGTTGCCGGAGGGCCGAAGCCTCGTGTCGAGCCGGTAGACGTACCCCTCGCGCGTCACGGTGGTGAGGATGGAGATCAGGCGCTGGGCGACCTTCGCGAAATACTCGTGGTTCGTGATCCTGCGGAACTCCCCCCGCCCCGAGGGGTCCGCGGCGCTTTCCCCCGCGCCGGAATACAGAAAGATGATGTCGAGGTCGCTGTGGTAGGAAAGCTCCTCCGCCCCCAGCTTCCCCATCCCCATTACGGAGAATTGCGCCTCTTTCCCGGTGCCGGCGTCGACCGGCACGCCGAAGCGGCGGCGCACCTCCCTGCGCGCGAGGGCCAAAGCGCGGCCCAGCAGGACCTCCGCGAGCGCGGACAGCTGGACCATACCCTCCTCGATGGAAAGCCCGCCCCCCATGTCGTGGATGCCGATCCGCAGCGTTTCCATGTTCTTGAAGCGCCGCAGCGCGTCGAGCTCCGCCTCGAAGCCTTCGCACGCGTCGAGGTCGCCCCCGAGCTGCATCCGCAGCTCGGTCTTCGCCTTGTACAGCACGGAAAGGTCGTTGCGCAGGAACGTGTCGAGGAGCTCCGGGTGCAGGAGGAGGATGCCCGAGAGGTATCGGCTGCTGCCGAAGAGGCGCACGAGCGCCTCCAGCACCTTCGGCTTCTCGAACAGCAGGGCGTAAAACATGGTGCGCGCGCCGACGGCCGACAGGAACCGCTCGAGATGGACCAGCGCCATGTCGGGATCGGGGCTCTTCGCGGCGCGATGAAGCGCCTCCGGGGCGATCTGGTTGAGGTACTGGCGGGCCCGCGTCGAGATCCGCGCGTGCGGGGGACCGTCCCGAAGGACCTCCAGGTTCTTCCGCGCCGCCTCCGCGTCGCGGAACCCCAGGCGCGACAGCCGCTCCGACGCGTCCGTCGGCATCGGCCCGGGCAAAAACAGCGCCTGGACGTCCGGGGGGATCCCGCTCGGCGCCGCCCCGCGCTCCTCCCCGAAGAGGTGGTTGTAGATCCTGCGGACGACCGCGCCGTTCCGGTCCAGCGCGGCGAGCAGCGCCTGCGGGTCCGCGAGGCCCATCGTCCTGGCCAGCCTCCGGCGGTCGTCCTCCCCATGCGGCAGGGCGTGCGTCTGGCGCTCCCGGTGCACCTGGATCCGGTGCTCCAGCCGCCGCAGGAACACGTACGACTCGGACAGCGCCTCCTGCTCGCCCTCCGTGACGATCCGCAGCCGCGCGAGGGCCGCCAGCGCCTCCACCGTGCCGCGGAGCCGAAGCGAGGGCTCCTTCCCCCCGTAAATGAGCTGGTGCGCCGCGACGAAGAACTCGATCTCCCGGATCCCGCCGGCACCCAGCTTCAGGTCGCGCTCCCCTTTCCGCCCGCGCACCGCCGCCTGGTTGATCCGGTCCTTCATCCCCTTGATCTCCTCGATCGAGGTGAAATCCATGTACTTGCGGAAGACGAACGGGACGAGGCTTTTCAGGAACTCGTCGCCCAGCGACAGGTCCCCTGCGACGGGCCTCGCCTTGATGAGCGCCGCCCGCTCCCAGGTCTGCCCCCACGACTCGTAGTAGATCTCCGCCGCCCGCTGGGAGATGACCAGCTCCCCGCGCGTCCCCTCCGGGCGCAACCGCAGGTCCACGCGGAAGACGAACCCGTCCTCCGTCGCCTCGGAGATGATCCGCGTGACCGCCTCCCCCAGGCGGACGAAATACTGGTGCAGGGAAATCGGCTGCGGGCCGCCCTCGACCTCCCCCCGGTCGGTCTCGTAGATGTAGATCAGGTCGACGTCGGAGCTGAAGTTGAGCTCGTGCCCCCCGAGCTTTCCCATCCCCAGGACGACGAAGCGGCACGGCCGGCGCGTGCCGTCCGGGAGCTCCGCCGTCGGCTCCCCGGACTTCGCGGAGATCGCTCTCCGCGCGAAGCGGACCGCCGCGTCGAGCGTCGCCGACGCCAGCGCCGACAGATCCTCCGTCACCTCGGGAAGCGGGGAGAGCCCCGCCAGGTCGCGCGCCGCGATGCGGGTCATCTCCCGGTGCTTCAGCAGGCGCAGCGCCCGCTTCATCTCTTCTTCCGTCACGCACCGGTCCGCCGCCTCCAGCGCCTCCGCGGCGACCGCCCCGGGAGCGGGGCGCGAAAGCACGCCTTCCCCGAGGAAGAGCGCCTCGAAGATCTCCGGGCGGCGGGCGACCTGCTGGGGGAGGAACTCCGATCCCCCGAGCAGCGCGCCGATCAGCGGCTGCAGCCGGTCGTTTCTCAAGGCGATCATGAGCCGGTCGGCGGGAAGGGAGTCGCCCCACCGGGAGAGGTTCAGGAAGAAGAGGTCCGGGTCGGCCGCCCGTGCCGCGGCGGCCAGCGCCGCCTCCAGGCATTCGTGCTCCTGCGGGGAGGGCCGGAAGAGCTCGGAGAGCAGGACCAGGCAACGCCCGGTGTCGAGCACCCCGATCCCGCGCAGGCGCTCGAGGATCGAGCTCAACGCAGCAGTTTCCGGATGGCGCCGGGGTACGGCGGTTCGAGGACCCCTTTCTCGGTCACGATGGCGGTCACGTACCGGGCCGGGGTCACGTCGAACGCGGGATTGATCACGGCGACGCCGGCGGGCGCCACGCGCCGGCCCGCCAGGTGCGTCACCTCGGACGGGTCGCGCTCCTCGATCGGGATCGAGGCTCCGGTCCGCAGCGCGGGGTCGATCGTCGACAGCGGGGCGGCCACGTAGAACGGCACCTTGTGGACGCGGGCCAGCACCGCGACGCCGTACGTGCCGACCTTGTTCGCCACGTCGCCGTTCGCGGCGATCCGGTCCGCCCCAACCACGACAGCGTCGATCCTCCCCGCCGCGAAGAGCGAGGCCGACATGTTGTCCGTGATCAGGGTGCAGGGGATCCCGTCCTTCAAAAGCTCCCACGCGGTCAGCCGCGCCCCCTGCAGGAACGGGCGCGTCTCATCCACGTACACGTGGATCCTCCGGCCCGCCGAGACCGCGGCCCGGATCACTCCCAGCGCCGTGCCGTACCCCGCCGTGGCCAGCGCCCCGGCGTTGCAGTGGGTCAGCACGTTCCCCTTCCGCGGCAGCAGCTTCGCGCCGTGCGCCCCCATCGCCCGGTTCGCGGCGACGTCCTCGTCGAAGATCGCGACCGCCTCCCGCTCGAGGCGGGCGAGGGCACCCGCCGGATCGCCGTCGGGAAGCGCCGCGGCCGCCTTCCTCATCCGGTCGATGGCCCAGAAGAGGTTCACCGCGGTGGGGCGCGTTCCGGCCAGCCGGGCCGCCGCCTCGTCGAAGGCGCCGCGCCAGGGCTTCCCTTTCCGCCGCGCGCCCCGGACGGCCAGCACCAGCCCGAACGCCGCGGCCACCCCGATCGCGGGCGCGCCGCGGACCACCATGGTCCGGATGGCGTCCGCCACGCCGTCCGCGCCCGTATAGCGGCGCATCGACTCCGCCGCGGGCAGGGCCCGCTGGTCCAGAAGCAGCAGGGCGTCGCCTTCCCACCGCATCGTTTCGAAGGACCCGTTCATCGGGCGGGCTTCGCCGGGCACCGGATCACCCGGACGCCCAGCGCCTTCTCCATCTGGTCGAGGGCGAAGGCATGGTCCCTCCGCGAAGGCCCCGCCACGTGCCTCTCGTCGACCGTGACGTCGTATCCGCGCGACGAGGCGCAGGCCGCCGTGTACAGAACGCCGACGTTCGTCGGGCACCCCGCCAGCGTGACGGCCCAGATCGCGTGCCTCCGGAGGACGGTTTCGAGCGCGGTCCGGTGGAACCCGGAATGCGAACGCTTCTCCACCACCACGTCGCCGGGGGCGGGCGAGAGGGCGGGGATCACGGCGGCCCCGGCTGTCCCCTCCACGGCGTGGGGAGGCCATCCCATCCGCGCGAACGCCGGATCGTTCTTCCGACGGGAGTCGCAGACGTAGATCACGAGCTCTCCGTCGCGGCGCGCCTTCGCGATCCGGCGGCGAAGGGCGGGGACGATCGACCGCGCGTCCGGCAGCTCCATCGGCGCCCCCGGGCGCACGAAATCGTTCAGCATGTCGACGACGATCAGCGCTTTCCTTCCGGGCGTCCCGCTCTTCATCCCGTCGTCACCCCAGCTTCTTCTTCAAGACCTCTTGCACGATCTTCGGGTTGGCCTTCCCGCGGCTCTCCTTCATCACCTGCCCGACGAAGAACGAGAGCAGCCCCGTCTTGCCGCCCCGGTAGCTCTCGACCTCCTTAGGGCTCGCGGCAAGGATCTTGTCCACGACGGCGTCGAGCGCCGAGGCGTCGGAGACCTGGGTGAGCCCCTTCTCGTCGCGCAGCCGCCGGAACGGCTTCCCCGTCTCGAGGACGGCCTCGACCAGCTTCTTGGAGGCCGTCGCGGAGATCGTCCCGTTCTCCCGGTCCTCCACCGCGTGCGCGATCGTCTCCGGATCCAGCTTCCCGGCCAGGATCGCGTCCTTCCAGTGGACGCACTCGTTCGCGGTCGTCTTGGGGGCCCCTCCGAAGATCGCGGCGGACGCCTCGAAGAAATCGGCCAGCGCCCTCGACGAGGCCAGGATGCCGGCGTCGTATTTCGGGAGGCCGTAGTCGCGCTTGAGGCGGGCGACCTTCTCGCCCGGCAGCTCGGGGATCGTGCCGCGCAGCTCCTCGACCCACGCGTCCTCCACCACCAGGGGGAGCAGGTCGGGGTCCGGGAAGTACCGGTAGTCGTGCGCCTCCTCCTTCCGGCGCATCGACACGGTCACCCCGGCGTTGGCGTCCCACAGGCGCGTCTCCTGCACCACCCTTCCCCCGTCCTCGATCGTCTCGACCTGCCGGCGGATCTCGTACTCGAGGGCCTTCTCCACGTTGCGGAAGGAGTTCATGTTCTTGAGCTCCGCCTTCGTCCCGAACTCCTTCCGCCCCTTCGGGCGGACCGAGACGTTGGCGTCGCAGCGGAACGACCCCTCCTCCATGTTCCCGTCGCACACCTCGAGGTAGACAAGGACGTCGTGGAGGCGGCGCAGGTAGGCGCCCGCTTCCTCCGGCGTGCGCATGTCGGGCTCGGAGACGATCTCCATGAGCGGCACGGAGCAGCGGTTGAGGTCGGCCAGCGAGGCCTGCGCCCCGGCGAACTCGCCCTCGTGGACCAGCTTGCCGGCGTCCTCCTCCATGTGGATCCGGGTGATCCCGATCCGCTTCGTCCCGCCGTCGGCCTCGATATCGATATGGCCGCCCAGCGCGATCGGCAGCTCGTACTGGGAGATCTGGTACGCCTTCGGCAGGTCGGGGTAGAAGTAGTTCTTGCGTGCGAAGACGCTCCTGTGCTGCACCCGGCACGAGGTGGCCAGCGCCGTCCGGATGGTGTACTCCACCGCCTTCCGGTTGAGGACGGGGAGCACCCCCGGCATGCCGGTGCACACCGGGCAGGTGTTCTCGTTGGGGCCGGCGCCGAACTTCGCGGAGCAGGCGCAGAAGATCTTGCTCTCCGTCTTGAGCTGGGCGTGGACCTCGAGGCCGATGACCGCTTCGAATTCCATGGCCGCCCCCTACTCGCCCCGCGCCGCGGACGGCGCCGGGACGGCCTGCTCGATCGCGCCCGCCACGGTGAACAGCGTCTCTTCGCGGAAAGGGCCCGCCAGGAGCTGCGCCCCGATGGGCAGCCCCTCCGCGGAGAAGCCGCACGGCACCGAGATCCCCGGGATGCCGGCCAGGTTGCACGGTATGGTGAAGATGTCGGAAAGGTACATCGTCAGCGGGTCGTCCGTTTTCTCCCCGATCCGGAACGCCGGGGTGGGGGTGGTGGGCGTGAGCAGCGCGTCGACCTGTTCGAAGGCCTCCGTGAAGTCGCGCCGGATGAGCGTGCGGACCTTCTGCGCCTTCCCGTAGAACGCCTCGTAATACCCCGCGGAGAGGGCGTACGTGCCGATCATGATGCGCCGCTTCACCTCGGCCCCGAACCCTTCCGCGCGGGTCTTCGACATCATCTCGATGAGGCTCGCGGCCCCTTCCGCCCGATGGCCGTACCGCACGCCGTCGTAGCGGGCGAGGTTGGAGGACGCCTCCGAGGGCGCGATGAGGTAGTACGTCGAGAGGGCGTACCCGGTGTGTGGAAGCGACACCTCCACCACCTCCGCGCCCTGGTCCGTCAGGATCGATAGCGCCCGCTCGACCGCCGCCTTGACTTCCGGGTCGAGCCCCTCGCCCTCGAAATACTCCCGGGGCAGCCCGATGCGCATCCCCTTCACGGGCTTTCCCGCGGCGGCGAGGTAGTCGGGCACCGGCGCGTTTACGCAGGTGGAGTCGCGCGGGTCGTGCCCCGCGATGATCCCGAGCAGCGCGGCCGCGTCCGCGACGGACCGGGTGATCGGCCCGGCCTGGTCGAGGGAGGAGGCGAAGGCGATCATCCCGTACCGGGAGACGCGCCCGTACGTCGGCTTCATCCCGACGACGCCGCACAGGGAGGCGGGCTGGCGGATCGATCCGCCCGTGTCGGTGCCCACCCCCGCGAAGCACATCGCCGCGGCCACCGCCGCCGCCGTCCCGCCGGAAGAGCCGCCGGGGATCCGCGACGGGTCGCACGGGTTGTGCGTGGGCCCGAAATACGACGTCTCCGTGGAGGAGCCCATGGCGAACTCGTCCATGTTGTGCTTCCCGAGGAGCACCGCGCCGGAGGCGAGGACCTTCTGCGTCACCATCGCGTCGTACGGGGGATCGAAATCGGCGAGGATCCGGCTGCCGCAGGTGGTGCGCACCCCGCGGGTGCAGAAGATGTCCTTGAGCCCCACGGGGACGCCGTGCAGCGGGCCGCGCAGGGTTCCCCTCGCCTGCTCCTCGTCGCACGCCGCCGCCGCCGCCATCGCCCCTTCCCGCAGGACGGTGATGTAGGCGTTGATCTTCGGGTCGAGCTCCGCGATCCGGTCGAGAAGCGCCTCCGTCAGCTCGCGGGACGAGATCTCCCCCTCCCGGACCCTGCGGGCCGCTTCGAGGAGATGCCATTCATGGACGGCTATGGTCGGCATGGCATTCCTAATCTTCGATGATCCGCGGCACGCGGAAGAAGTCCCCCGCGCGGTCGGGGGCGTTTTTCAGGATCGCCTCCTTGTCCCCGAACGGGCGCACCACGTCCTCGCGGAACGGGGTTCCCATCTCCACGGCATGAGAGGTGGGGACGACGTCGCGGGTGTCGAGCCGGTCGAGCTGCTTCATGTACTCCAGCAGCTTCCCGAGCTGGTCCCGCAGCAGGTCGGCCTCTGCGTCGGTGAGCGCAAGGCGAGCCAGGCGGGCCACTTGCAGCGTTTCCTCCCGCGAGATCGCCATGGAAGCCCTCCTCAACGCACCGCGTTTGATGGACGATCAATTTACCACAGGGACGCGCGGGGAGGCAAAACGGGGGCGCTTGAGGGCGTCGGGATGCGCTTCCCCGCGGAATCGATATGCGATATCGCTCTGCGGGGGGTGTTTCCCGGGAAACGTGGTCTCAAAGACCACGTTTCCTCGAAATGCACCCGTCGCGAATCAGGAAGCATGATTCCTTTCAAGCTGGGCGGGGGACACTCTTTCCCTTCGCCCGCGTAAAGCCAAGAGTGTCCCCCGAAACCACTCGCCCCTATATCGATAGCTTTACCGTACGTACCTTCCGTAGAGAAGTTCTCCTCCGGGGCTTGTGTCTTGGGGGCCCGTGTCGTTGTGGTTGGTGTCGCGGGTTGGTGATTGAGGCTTGTCGGCAACCGGGAGACCGCAAGAGAGCGTATGATGTGTCCATGAAAAGGCGCGCCGCACCGAGGCACCGGTTCTTCGCCACCACGTTCAAGGGGCTCGAGGAGGTCCTGGCCGGGGAGATCGCCGCCCTCGGGGGGGAAGAGGTCTCCATCGGCACGGGGAGCGTGTCGTTTTCCGGGGACATGGAGCTGTGCTACCGCGCGAACCTGTGGCTGCGGACGGCGAACCGGGTCGTGATGCTGCTGTCGGAGTTCCCCGCCCCGACGCCCGCCGCGCTCTACGAAGGCGCCCGGAAGGTCCCCTGGCCCGACCTCTTCCCGCCCGAATGCACCATCGCCGTGGACGCCACCGTCCGCGAGTCGGGCATCACCCATTCCCATTTCGCGGCGCAGAAGACCAAGGACGCGGTCGCGGACCGTTTCCGGGACGCCCTGGGACGCCGCCCGGACGTGAACACCGTTTCGCCGGACGTGCGGATCGTCGTCCGAATCGTCCGCGACGCCGCCTCCGTATCGCTCGACACCTCGGGGGAAAGCCTCAACCGGCGCGGCTACCGGGCCCACCCGACCGAGGCGTCCCTTAAAGAAACGCTGGCGGCGGGGCTCCTGCTCCTGGCGGGGTGGCAGGGGGAGGAGCCGCTGGTCGACCCCGCCTGCGGCGCGGGGACGATCCCGATCGAGGCGGCTCTGATCGCGGGCGACATCGCGCCGGGGTCGCTCGGCCGATCCTTCGGGTTCGGGAAACTCCACGGCTTCGAACGCGCGAAATGGGAAAGCCTCCTTTCCGAGGCGCGCGAGGGGGCGCGCCGCGCGAAGCCGGTCCGGATCGAGGGGAGCGACATCTCCCCGGAGGCGGTCTCCGGCGCGATACGGAACGCCTCGAGAGCCGGCGTGGCCGAACGGGTCCTGTTTGCCGCGCGTTCCATCCGGTTCTTCTCCCCCGGCGAGGGGCCGGGAACGATCCTGTGCAACCCGCCGTACGGCGCCCGCCTCCCCGGAGGGGCGGAAGCCGAGGCGTTCTACCGGGACCTGGGTGAGGCGCTGAAGAAACGGTGCCGCGGCTGGACGGCGTATCTCCTGTCGGGAAACCCCGCCCTCACCCGTTTCCTGGGGCTGAAGGCATCCAGGAAATTCCCGGTGATGAACGGCCCGATCGACTGCCGTCTGTTGAAGTACGAGCTCTATTGATACTATAGGGTATGGAAAAAACCGCCTCCGCGGGCCCCGCCTCCGGGCATCCGGTCGTGCGGACCCGCAATTATTTCATCATCCTCTTCATGCTGTTCGCCCTTCTGACCGGCCTCTCCCTGCACCAGGAAATCCGCCACATCCGGCAGGACCGGTTCCGCCTGGCCGCGTCCACGGGCCACGCCCTGTTCCATACGATCGTCGCGACGCGGAGCTGGAACGCCTCCCACGGGGGGGTGTACGTGCCCGTCACCGAGACGACGCAGCCCAACCCGTACCTCGAAGGGCCCGACCGCGACGTCCGGACATCCGGCGGCGTGAAGCTCACGAAGGTCAACCCCGCCTACATGACCCGCCTCGTGGCGGACGTCCTGAACAGGGAAGGCTTCGTCGTCCACATCACCAACCTGAAGACGCTGCGCCCCGGCAACGAGCCGTCCGAATGGGAGCGCGCCGCGCTGGAACGGTTCGCGAAAGGCAGCGCCGTGGAGCATGCCGTCCTCGGCCCGCGCGGCGGCCGCGTATTCCATTACATGGAGCCGCTGAAGGCGGAGGAATCCTGCCTGCAGTGCCACGGGGCGCAGGGATACCGTGTCGGAGACAACCTGGGGGGGATCAGCGTCGCCTTCTCGTTCGCCCCGTACGAAGAGTCCTCCGCCGCCGCCGTCCGCAAGGCGGTCCTCACGCACATCTTCTTCTCCGGGATCGTGCTCGCGGTCCTCTTCTTCTTCGGCCGCCGCATCGTCGAGCTGGTCGGCAGCCTCAATGAAGCCCGGGGGGAGATCCGCAACCTCGAGGGGATTCTCCCGATCTGCTCCCATTGCAAGAAGATCCGCAGGGAGGGGGCGGACCCGGCGGACCCGGCCGGGTGGGTCCCCGTGGACGCCTACATCACGGACCGATCGGAGGCGAAGTTTTCGCACGGCATCTGCCCGGATTGCCTCAAGAAGCACTACGGGGAGATCTAGAGCCCGCATTTCTCACCAGCGTCCGTAGCGAGGCGGTGGAGACGGGCGTGGCTACAAGGCGTCGCGACCGAGGGCCCCGGAGGCGCACTGGACGGTGCGTCGAGGAGCCCGACCGAGCGCAACGCAGTAGACATGGCCGTATCCGCCGCCGCAGCAGGAGGCTGGTGAGAAATGCGGGCTAAACCAGGAAGAACTCCTCGCCGGGGGGAAGGGACTCCAGCAGGCGGACCACGTGCTCCAGGATCTCGCGCGGGGGAAGGCACTGCTCCCCGTGGGCGCTCCGCAAGACCACGAAATATTCCCTGCATTTCGGGCAGATGGCGATGTGGCCGTCCATCATGATGGCCGCCATCGAGGAGAGGTGCCCCTCGATGGCGGCCCGGCAGAAGGCCAGCACCTTCTCCTCGCACTCCCGCTCGGCCTGCCGCCGGTATTCGTCCATCTTGTCCCGGTACTTCCGGGAGGCGGACGCCACGAAGGCGGCCAGCCTCACCTGCACCTCGTCGGGGATCTCGTAGTGGATGTCGTCGCGCAGCTCCGAGGCCTTCCTGCAGGTGCACCGGTAGGTTTCCGCGAAGATCCTGCACGGCTTGCATCGGGCGATGTGCTCGTCGAGCTCGGCCCGCATCCTCGGGTCCATCGTCCCGTCGAGGTAGTCGGCGAGGAGGTATGCGAGCTCTTTGCAGTTCATCGGGTCAACCCGCCTTCCCTTCCTGGAGGTAGCGCGAAAGCTGCTCCCGGAGGTACAGCCGCGCCCGGTGCAGCCTCGATTTCACCGCGGGCACGCTCATCCCGAGGATCTTCGCCGTTTCCTCGTTGGACAGCCCCTCGATGTCGCTCAACACGAACACCACCCTGTATTTCTCCGAAAGCTCCTCGGTGAACTTCCGGATCATCTTCCCGAGCTCCTCGTTCAGCGCCTTCCGCTCGACTTCCTTGCTCCAGTCGTCCACGGGAGAGGCGTGCATCCCCTCCTCGGTGAACACGGGCATGAAGTCCTCGATGGCGACCGTGTCCTCGCGCCGCCTCCCCCGAAGGCGCATGAGGCACGTGTTGACGCAGATCCGGTAGATCCAGGAGTAGAAGGCCGAATTCCCCTTGAACGTGCCGACCTTCCGGATCACGGTCATGAAGACGTCCTGGGTCGCCTCCTCCGCGTCGCTTTCGTTTTTCAGGATCGACATCGCGAGGCTGAAGATCTTCCCCTGGTAGAGGCGCAACAATTCCTCCACCGCCCCGGGCGCACCCTTGCGAAGCCGCTCCAGCAGCCCTTCGTCTTCTTTCCACCGATCGGACGCGGGCATTCATCTCTCCCTGTTGGATTCGGCCGACCCGCAAGAGTTTCCGTGGACTTCCCCGGACGGTTCAGCAGTACCACGATTCTTCGGGGGGGCGCAAGCCCGCGGAACGGCCGTTTCGACTTGGCCGAGGCGGCGCGATCCCCTAAAATAATAGCGATGCAGGCATGTGAAGCTGTCCATGACCGGAGAGACGACGCGTGAAGAAAATCGAATTGATGCTGATCGCCATGCTGGCCGCCGGAACGGCCACGTTCCTGTACGCCGTCCTGCGGAAGCGGGAGGCGGAGATGAAGGTCCCCTACGCCCGCCCGGAAGGCGGGGAGAGGGAAGGCGAGTTCGAGCTCTACATCGGCTCCTGAAACGTCCGGCGCCGCCCGCGGGCGGTTTTAGTCGATGAAATCCATCGCCACGGCCCGAACCAGGATCTTCTTCAGCCCGTAAACCGGGAAGCGGGCGATGATCTTCCGGTCGGCCCCGTCCCCTTCCACCGCTTCGACCTTCCCTTCCCCGAAAATGGGGTGGCGCACCCTGCGGGGGCTGCCGGCGCCTGAGGGCTCCTCCCGCTCGTAGCGGATCTCGCCCGGCCGGCGCGGCGGCGCGGCCGGCGCGGCGGCCGGGGGCGCTCCCTCCCAGTTCACCAGGGCCGAGGGCAGGTCGTACAGAAACCGGGACGGGACCGTGTCCCGGAAGGAGCCGAAGAGGTTGCGCCTGCGCGCCAGCGACAGGAACGCCTTCTCCCGGGCGCGGGTCAGCCCAACGTAGAACAGCCGCCGTTCCTCCTCGAGCTCCGCGTTCGACTCGAGCGACCGCGAGTGCGGGAGCAGCCCGTCCTCCAGCCCCACGAGGAACACCACGTCGAACTCCAGCCCCTTGGCGTTGTGCAGCGTCATCAGCCGCACCGCCTCGGCCTCCTCTCCCCCGTTCTCCTCGGCCGCCAGTGTCATCTTCTCGAGGAACTCCCGCAGGGAGTCCTCCCCCGCCCCCGGGAATCCCTCCGCCACGCGGAACAGCTCCCGGACGTTCTCGAGGTCCTCCTCCTTCCCCGCGCCGTCCCGGTCCGGCCCGGGGTCCTTCGCGGCCGCCTCCAGGGCGTCGAGATAGCCGGCGCCCTTCAACAGGGCGTACATCGCCTCCGCGGGGGACATCTGCGGCAGCTCGGACATCCACAGGTCCCGGAAGTCGAACAACGGCGCCAGGTTCGGTATGCGCCGGAGCGTTTCCGCCAAGGGGACCCCCTCGCGCCGCGACGCTTCCCTCGCCCGGGAGAGCGTCGCTTCGCCGACGCCGCGCCGCGGGAATTTCAGGAGCCGCTTGAGGGACACCGCGTCGCCGGGATTGAGGAACCACTTCAGGTACGACACGGCGTCGCGGACCGCGGCCCGTTCATAGAAGGAGAGCGCCCCCCGCAGGACGTACGGGATCCGCAGCATCCGGAGCGCGTCCTCGACCGCCCGGGACTGGGCGTTCACGCGGTAGAAGACCGCGATCTCCGTGGGGGCGACGCCGGAGCCGATCTCGCGGGCGACCGCCGAGGCCACCTCGCGCCCCTCCGCCTCCTGGTCCGGGTACACCGACATCGAGGGCGGCCGCCCCCCCTCCCGCGACGGGACGATCTCCTTTTCCCGGCGCATCCGGTTCTTCGAGATGAGCGCCCCCGCCACGGAGAGGATCGACGCCCGGGAGCGGTAGTTCGTCGACAGGTGGATCACCCTCGCCCCGGGATAGCGGCGCTCGAACGACAGCATCGGCCCCGCGGAGGCGCCCCGCCACCCGTAGATCGACTGGTCCTCGTCGCCGACCGCGCAGAACGAGTCGGCCCCCAGGGCGATCAGCTCGGTGAGCTCCGCCTGCGCGGCGTCGACGTCCTGGAACTCGTCGACGAGGAAGTGCCGGTATTCGGCCCGCACGGAATCGAGGATGTCCGGCGCGCCCCGCAACAGCGTGACGGGCAGCCGGATCAGGTCGGCGAAATCCGCCGCGCCCGCCTCTTTGAGCGCCGCGTCGTACGCCTTCCCGACCTGCTCCGCCATGGTGACGAACCGCCACCCCGCCGCCAGCGCCGCCGCTTCGACGGTCACGCCGTCCCTCTTCGACCGCTCGATGAGCCACGCGAACTTCGAGGGGGGAAACTTCTTCTCGTCGACGTTCAGCTCTTTCAGGATGCCTTTCAGCGCGTCGTGCTGGTCGCGGACATCGTAGATGACGAAGCGCGGGGAGAGCCCGATCCGGTCCCCGTGGCGGCGCAGGAGCGAGGCCCCGAAGGCGTGGAACGTGCCCAGCCAGGGAAGGTCGGGCCTCCGGGGATCGGGGGCCGGGAACGACCGGGCCAGCAGGTCGCCCACGGAGGCGGACCCTCCCCCGGAGAGCGCCTTCACAACGCGTTCCCGCATCTCCCCCGCCGCCCGGTTGGTGAACGTGATCCCCAGGATGCTGCGCGCCGGGACGCCGTCGTGGATCAGCCGCAGGATGCGGGCCACGATCGCGCGGGTCTTGCCGGACCCGGCGCCCGCCACCAGGAGGAGCGGGCCGCCGTCGTGGAGGACGGCCTTGCGCTGGTCGGGGTCGAGCGTCGTGAAGATCGGGTCGGACAGCGTCATGAGGGCTCCTCGTACTTGTATCCCGCTCCGTAGACCGAGTGGATCCACTCCTCGCCGGGCGCAGCCGCCTCGATCTTCCTTCTCAGCTTTTTCACGTGGCTGTCGATGGTCCGGTCGCTGACGACGCGGCGGTCGGGGTAGATCCGGTCCATCAGCCGGGAACGGGAGAAGATCTGCCCGGGATGCTCCGCGAGAAAGCTCATTAGCTGGAACTCCACGACGGTGAGATCGAGGTCACGGCCGTGGAGGACCGCCTTGAACCGCTCCTTGTCGAGCAGAAGGCCCGGGTGCGGATCCTCCTTTCGCCCGCCGGCGCGGCGCAGCACCGCCTTGACCCGCGCGACGACCTCCCGGGGGCTGAACGGCTTGCAGATGTAGTCGTCGGCGCCCAGCTCCAGCCCGAGCAGGCGGTCGATCTCCTCGACCCGCGCAGTCACCATGACGATCGGGACGGAGGAGAAGGCGCGGATCTCCTTGCAGATCTCGATGCCGTCCTTCCCCGGCAGCATCAGGTCGAGCAGGACCAGGTCCGGCGCCTGCTCCCGCACCCGCGGGACGACCTCCCGGCCGTCCGCGACGCAAAGCGGCTCGAAACCCGCCTGCCGCAGGTAATCCGCCAGCAGGGAGGAAAGCCTCGGCTCGTCCTCGACGACGAAGATTGTCCCGGACATGCCCCGCCTATCCGCTCAGGGGAAGTTCCACCTTCACCCGGAGGCCCCCCATCGACGAGGGGAAAGCGGCAATTGTACCACCATGGGCCTCGACGATGTTGCGGCAGATCGCCAGCCCCAGGCCGGCCCCTCCGGTCGCCCGGCTGCGGGAGCCCTCCACCCGGTAGAGGCGGTCGAAGAGACGTTCAAGCTCCGGCCCGGGGACGCCGGGCCCGGAATCCTCGAAATCAACCACGGCTTTCCGGTCCTCGCGCCCGATCCGCACCGAGAGCCGCCCCCCTTCCTCGGTGTACTTCAGGGAGTTCTCCAGCAGGTTGGAGAAGAGCTGGTTCAGCCGGTCGGGGTCCGCGAACGCGGGAAACCGCCGGTCGGCCGGCACGTCCGCCTCGACGCGGATTCCCCGCGCGGCGAGCTCGTTCCGGTACGTGTCGACCGCCTGCCGCAGCAGGGCGGCGAGGTCGGTCTCGGCCCTGCGGTAGGTGAGGGCGCCCAGGTCGGAGAGCGACAGCTCGTAGAGGTCGTCGACCAGGCGTCCCAGCTTCATCACCTCTCCGTGGAGGGCCCCGATGGCCTGCGGGGTGGCTTCCCGGACGCCGTCCTGGAGAGCCTCGATCTCGCCCCGCAGGACGGAGAGCGGCGTCCGCAGCTCGTGGGATATGTCCGCGACCCACTGCCTGCGCGCCGCCTCGTTCTTCTCGAGCGTCAGCGCCAGGGTGTTGAAATCGCGGGAGAGCTGCCCCAGCTCGTCGGAGGAGTCCCCGTGGACGCGCGTGTCGAACCTCCCCGAGGCCAGGAGATGGGTGGCCGAGGCCAGCTCCCGGATCCGGCGGACCATCTGCCGGGCCAGCGGCACGGAGAGGAGCGCGGCCAGCGCGACGACGGACAGGGCGATGAAGGCGAAGGCCCTCTTCTGTTCCCGGACGAAACGGAGCTGCCGCGCGTCGGACACGATCCTCGGGGGGAGCATCCCCAGGTACCCCACGGTCTTCCCGTCGTGCGCGAGCGGCCGCAGCTCCATGCCGCGGAGCGGCGCCGGCGGGCCGAGGACGGGATTCTTCTCCCCGTCGAGCAGCACGATCCTGCGGAGGAGCCACCCGGCCGGCTCGGGCCCGGGGCCCGGCGCCATGTCGTGCATCGGCCCCATGCCCATCCCCCTGCGCCCTCCCGGCCGGCGCGACATCATCCGGGGAGAGTCCCAAAACAGGCCGCGCAGCCGCTGCGGGTCCTCCGCCAGGAACCGCCAGGACCCTTCCTCGGCGTACGCCTCCTCGAGCTTCCCGGCGACGGCTTCGAGCCGCTCCAGTTCGACCGTGTGCGAGTACTTCAGGAAGTTGCGGTCGAAGCTCCACCGCATCACCAGGTACATGGAGAGGACCACGGCGCCCGCGGCCGCCAGCATGGCGAGGAACAGCTTGTGCTGGATCCGGATCTTCATTCTTCCCAAATACCACAGGACGCGCGGGGAAAACCACCGGCATCCCCCTTCCCCGCCGGATTTCCTTTTTTCGTCCATATTTCATCCATATTCGCCTGGTATTCCTGTACCTGACACCGGGAATCCACCCGAAACAACGGAAAGGAGATCGCCATGGGAACGATCGGAACGAACGTGAGGAACACCGTCGGGGCGCTCGCCCTGCTGGCCATGATCCCCGTCTCGGGGTGGGCCGCCTGGGGGCCCGGCGGCGGGTACTATCAAGGGCCGCCGCAGGAGGCCTTCGACGCCTGCGCGGGGAAGAAGGCGGGCGACGAGGTGCGGTTCACCACGCCCCGCGGCGACAACGTGGCCGCGGTCTGCAGGGAGTTCGACGGCAAGCTGGCCGCCCGTCCGGAATGGGGGCCGGGGGGCAGGGCCGGCTGGCACGGCAGGGGCGCCGGGCGGCGGGGCATGGGCCCCGGCTGGGCGGGACACGGGCCCCGCGGCGGCTGGGGCATGGGAACGGGATTCGGGCAGGATTTCTGCCTCCTGACCGAGGAGCTCAAGCTTTCGCCGGAACAGAAGGGGAAGATCCAGGCCATCCAGGAAGAGGAATGGAAGAAGGTCTCGGAGCTCCGGAAGGAGCTTTGGGACACCCGTGACCGGCTTTGGGAGGCAGCCGGAAAGACCCCGTACGACGAGGCGGCGGTCCGCAAGCTCGCTGCCGACCGGGAAAAGAAGCGCACCGAGCTGTTCCTTTCCCGGGCAGGCGCCATGAACCGGATCAAGGAGGTCCTGACCCCCGAGCAGAAGGCGCAGGCCGAGAAGCTGGGATTCTACGGAAGAGGCCCCGGCAAGATGCGCGCCGGCGGACCCGGCCCGAGGGGGGGCTACGGCCCGGGGCGGGGCTATGGCCCGGGGCGTCCCGACTGCCCGTACTGGAAGTAGCGGACCATAAATAAACGCTGCCCTCACGGGACGGCGGTAGTCACCACGCGGCGGTTGCCGGGGCCCCCAAGCCCCGGCAACCGCTTCGCGTTGATATGATATATTCCTCAACAGCCGCGACCCGGGAGGTGAACTTCATGGCATACAACGCCTGGTTCCAGTGCATCAACCAGCAGTGCAAGGCGACCTATCCGCTGAACAGGATCATTTACCGCTGCGAATCGTGCACTTCGCTGCTCGAGGTGCGGCACGACATGAAGGCCCTCGCCGCGCTGGACGCCAGTGCGTGGATGAAGCTGTTCGAGGACCGCTACAAGTCCAACCAGTGGCCCTACGGGTCGGGCGTCTGGGGCAAGAAGGAATGGATCCTCCCGGGCATCTCCGACGAGAACATCGTCTCGCTCTACGAAGGCAGCACCAACCTCTTCTGGGCGGAGCGGTTCGGCAAGCTGATCGGCATCGAGAACGTGTGGGTCAAGCTCTGCGGCAACTCCCACAGCGGTTCGTTCAAGGACCTCGGCATGACCGTCCTCGTCTCGCAGGTCAAGCAGATGATCAGCGAGGGCGCGCCGATCCAGGCCGTCGTCTGCGCCTCCACGGGCGACACCTCGGCGGCGCTGGCGGTCTACTGCGCGGCGGCCGGCATCCCGTCGATCGTGCTGCTGCCCCGGGGGAAGATCTCCATCGCCCAACTCGTCCAGCCGATCGCGAACGGCTCCCTCGTGCTTTCGCTCGATACCGATTTCGACGGCTGCATGCGCGTGGTCCAGGAGATCACCAAGGACGAGACCCTCTACCTGGCCAACTCCATGAATTCCTTGAGGATCGAGGGGCAGAAGACCGTCGGCATCGAGATCGTGCAGCAGTTCGACTGGCAGGCGCCCGACGTCATCGTCATCCCCGGCGGGAACCTGGGCAACGTTTCCGCCCTCGGCAGCGGGCTCCTCATGATGAAGGACCTCGGGTTGATCGACAAGCTGCCGCGGATCGTGGTGGCCCAGGCGCAGCACGCCAACCCGCTTTACCGCTCCTACCTGAAGAAGTTCGAGTCGTTCGAGCCGGTGCAGGCGCAGAAGACGCTGGCCAGCGCCATCCAGATCGGCAACCCGGTGAGCGTGGAGAAGGCGGTCCGCACGCTCAAAGCGTTCGACGGCGTCGTGATGGACGCCACGGAGCAGGAGCTGGCCGACGCCGCCGCGCTCGGCGACCGGACGGGGATGTTCAACTGCCCGCACACCGGGGTCGCCCTGGCCGCCCTGATCAAGCTGCTCAAGGCCGGGCAGATCGACAAGTCCGAGCAGGTCGTGGTCATCTCCACGGCCCATGGCCTGAAATTCGCCGACTTCAAGGTGGGCTACCACGAGGGCACGCTGGGCTTCCCCAGCCAGCACTCGAACCGGCCCATCGAGGTGCCCGCCAGCGTCGACGCCGTCAAGGAGGCGCTGAACCACGCCCTGAACACCTCCCTGAAGTCCAGGAGGCAGCCGAATGCCCGATAAATCGAAGCGCGCGAAGAGCTGGAAACCCTCGACCCTCGGCGTCCACGGCCTCGGCCGCGTCCCGAAGGCGCATTTCGCGGTCTCCACCCCGATCGTCCAGACCTCGAACTACTACTTCGAGAACACCTCGGCCGTCTACGAGTTCATGAAGGCGAAGAAAGAGGGTCGGATGATCCGGGAGCACGAATACGGCCGCTACGGCAACCCGACCCAGCAGGAGTGCGAGCGCAAGCTCGCCGCGCTGGAGGGCGCCGAGCGGGCGATCCTCTTCTCCACCGGCATGAGCGCCGTCATCCTGACGCTTCTCACCTACATGCGCCCGGACGGCCACATCATCTTCACCAGCGACTGCTACCGCCAGACGAGGGACTTCGCGCAGAACACGCTCTCGAAGTTCGGTATCGCGGTCTCCATGGTGGACCCGTCCGCCGAGGCCATCGAGAAGGCGATCCGCCCGAACACCAACATCGTCTTCACCGAGGCGCCCACGAACCCGTACCTGCGCGTGATCGACCTTCCCGGCGTCGTGAAGGTGGCGAAAAAGCACAAGATCATGACCATCATCGACGCCACGCTCGCGTCGCCCTACAACCTCAAGCCGATCGATATGGGGATCGACGTCGTCCTCCACTCCGCCACGAAGTATTTCGGCGGCCACAACGACCTGCTGGCCGGCGCTGCGATGGGGAGGCACGATCTCCTGAATGACCTCTACCGCATGCAGCGGATGATCGGCGCGGTACCCGGCCCCTTCACCTGCTTCCTGCTCGAGCGGGGCCTGAAGACCTTCGGGCTGCGCATGGAGCACCACAACACCGCGGGGCTGGCGGTCGCGCGGATGCTCGAGTCCCACCCCAAGGTCGAGAAGGTCTGGTACCCTGGGCTACCGTCCCACCCGGACCACGCGGTCGCGAAGAAGCAGATGAAGGGATACGGGAGCGTGATCACGTTCCTGGTCAAGGGAGGGGACCGGGAAACGAGGAAGTTCATCGATTCCCTCGAGCTGTTCCTGATCACGCCCAGTCTCGGCGGAAGCGAGAGCCTCGTGTCGCAGATGGCGATGATGTCGTTCTTCGACTACCCCGAGGAGTACAAGCGCAACATCGGCATGGTGGACAACCTGGTGCGGCTGGCGCTGGGGCTGGAGGACACGGAAGACCTGATCGCCGACCTCGAGCAGGCGCTCGGGAGGATCTGATCCGGCGAGGGGAGAGAGAAGGGAAGGGCCGGCGTCACTTCCCGTCCAGGACCTCCCGGACCTTCCGGGCCAGCACGCCCGGCCCCGTCGGCTTCTGGAGGAACGGGACCCCGGCGACCGGAACGAAGGATTCGTTATCGGAGTCGGCCGCGTACCCGCTCATGAAGATCACCTTGAGGTCCGGCTTCTCCTTTCGCAGCTCCTCGAAGGCGCCCTTCCCCCCGAGCCGGGGCATCACCGCGTCCAGGATCGCCAGATCCACCCGGTCCCGGTTTTCCCGGAACGTCTCGACCGCCTCCTGCCCGTCCCGGGCGGCCAGCACGGTGTAGCCCATTCCCGTCAACGTGCGCTCCACGAGCGTGCGCACCGCCTCGTCGTCCTCCGCGAGGAGGATGGTCTCCGGCCCTCCCCGGCATTCCGACGCCTTCGCGGCGGCGGCCTCGTCCGGCGGGGCGTCGACCGCCGGCAGGTAGACCTTGAAGGTCGTCCCCTTGCCGGGCTCGCTGTAGAGGTGGATGAAGCCCTTGTGCTGCTTGACGATCCCGTACACCACGGCCATCCCCAGCCCGGTCCCCTTGTCCGGCCCCTTCGTCGTGAAGAACGGGTCGAACACCCGCTGCTGGGTTTCCCGGTCCATCCCGAACCCCGTGTCCGAAACCGTCAGGACGACGTAGGCGCCGGATTCCATGTACGGATGATACCGGAGGTATTCCTCGTCGATCCGCTCCAGCCCGGTCGCGATCCGGAGCATCCCCCCGCCAGGCATCGCGTCCCGGGCGTTGAGGACCAGGTTCATGACCACCTGCTCGATCTGCCCCCCGTCGGCCCGCACGCTCGGCAGCCCTTCCGCGAGGGACGTCCGGATCTCGATGTGGGCGCCGACGACCCGGGAGAACAGCTTCATGAGGTCCTCGACCACCCGGTTCAAGCCGATGTTGGCGAGCTCGACGGCCTGCCTGCGGGCGAAGGTCAGCAGCTGCCGCGTCAGCAGCGACGCGCGCTCCGCGCTGCGCAGGATCTGGTCGAGGTCCGCCAGGGCGCGCGGTTTGCCCCCGAGCTGCTCCTTCAGCATCTCCGCGAACCCGAAGATCCCGGTCAGCGCGTTGTTGAAGTCGTGGGCGATCCCTCCCGCGAGCGTCCCCACCGCCTCCATGCGCTGCGCCGTCTGGAGGCGCCGCTCCAGCTCGGCCTTCTCCGAGACGTCGTGCGCCATGGAGAGAACGCCGGTGACGTTCCCCGCGGAGTCGTGCAGCGCCGTGTTGAACCATTCGCAGGAGATCACCTTCCCGTCCTTCCGGACGTTGGCGTTCAGGGAGAAGCCGGACTCCCCCTTCCCGACGAGGGCGGCCCAGACGGCATCGACCTGCGGCCTCGCCTCCGGCGGGACGATCGCGAGGGCGGACATCCCGAGCGCCTCCTCCGCCTTCCACCCGAAGATCCGCTCCGCGGCGGGATTCCACTCTCTTACCCGGAATCCCATGTCCCAAACGATATAGGCGAGCGGCATCCGCTCGATGTGGAACGTCAGCCGCTGGTGCGCGTCCCGGAGGCGCTCGATCCGCAGGGCGTTCAGCAGGGCGATCGAGCATTGGCGGGCGAAGGTTTCCAGCCGGGCGACCTCCTCCGGGCCGAAGGCGTCCCGCCGGTCCGAGTAGACGTGCATGACCGCGATGTTCTTTCCCTCGCCGGAGGTAAGCGGGAAAGACGCCATGGACCGCAGCCCGTAGCGGACCGCCCGGTCGCGCCACCGGGCGAAAAAGGGGTCTCCGAACGTGTCGCGGACCAGGAACGGCTTCCCGGTCCGGACGGCGACTCCCGTGGGGCCGGACCCCCCCGGGGTCTTGTCCCAGCGGACGTCGATGCCCTCGGTATACCCGGCGGCGGGACCCGCGCAGGCGATCTGCCGCACCCTCCCCTCGGGGTCCGGCTGGCCGACCCAGCACAGGCGGTAGCCGGACTCCACGATGGCCTCGCAGACGGTCCCCAGGACGTCCCGGAGGTTCGCCCCCTCGAGGATCTGCGTGTCGATCCTGTGCAGCGCGGTCTCCAGCAGGCTGGCCGCCCGGACGCGCTCCCCGACCGCCTTGCGGTCCGTTATGTCGTTGATGAACGCGAGGAACACGGCGCGGTCGCCCGACGGGACGAGCTGCAGGTGGACTTCCACCGGGTAATCGGACCCGTCCTTGCGGCGGTGCGCCGTCTCGAAGACGAGCAGGTCCTTCTCGCCCGCGACCAGCGGCCGGATCATGTCGCGGAACATCTCCTCCGTGAACGGCGGCTTGATGTCGGCCGGGGTCATCCTTGAGAGCTCCTCCATCCCGTAGCCGAGATTCCGGAGGGCGCCCTCGTTGGCGTACTGGAAGCGCAGCGTCTCGAGGTCGAAGACGTAGATCTCGTTCAGGCTCCGCGAGATCACTCCCTGCAGCCAGCTTTTCTCCTTCTCCGCCTCGTACTGCTCCCGGTAGAAACGGGCGCGCTGCCTCCGCCAGAGGAGGGCCACGCCCGTGGCCGCGGCCAGGAGCAGGGCGACGACCAGGAAGACCGTGAGCCGCAGCCGCTCCCGGACCGGCGCGCCCACCTCCGAGAGGTCCATGCGCGCGACCAGGTGCCAGGGCGACCCGGGGACGGCCCGGACGTGGGCCAGCACCGGCACCCCCCGGTAATCCGTCCCCTCCATGATCCCCTCGCGCCCCAGGACCGCCTGCACGGCCGGGATCATCGCTTTCGCGTCGAGCGGGATCCGCACCGAAAGCGGGGGATCGGCCCGGTATTCCAGCCGGTTCAGGAAAAGGACGTCGTCGCCGTCCCTGCGGGCGAGGAGCGTCTCCGCCGTGCGGCTGGCGGTGGGCCAATGCGTGATGGAGGGGAAGAGGAGGGTCTCCGGGTCGATCCGCAGCGCGATGGCGCCCAGCGGGGCCTTGCCGCGGGGGCCGTCCTCGAAGAAGGGGATCAGCAGCTCGAGGAACACCCTGCCTTCCGGGCCGTCCCGGTAGAAATCCAGGATCGTCGGCTCGCCCTTCCGGAAGAGATCGGGCAGCGCCTGCAGGACGGGTGCGGGGACCGGGGACGGGCCCTTCCGGATCGACAGCCGCGGGACGCCGCGCGCGTCCATGAGGATGGCCCGGTCGTAGAAACCGTGCGACAGGAACCTTCCGACCCACTCCGAGATGCGATCCCGCGCGTCCGCGTCCCCCGGCCGCCCGATGAACCGCCGGAGGAGCCCCGAGAAGTACCGGTTGCCGGACAGCAGGTTCGCGTCCGCGAACCGTTCCGCGCGGAAGTGCTGCAGCTCGCCGATCTTGAGGTCGGCCACGGCCGCCAGCTGGGTCTCGACCTGGGCCCGGAGGTTGGTTTCGTACCGGTGGTAGAAGAGGTACCCTACGGCAATGATTCCCGCCGCGAGCAGGGCGAACACCAGGAGCAGGGCGAATTCCGGCCTGGCCGCCGCCGGGGGCGGACAGGAACGGCCGGGCACTCCCGAATCGGCCTCGGTCATAAAGTTATTCTAATCGTTGTCCTTGCGCCTCCGGAACCAGTACCACGCCGACGGGGAGCCTTTTTCCTCCCCGATTTCCTTTCGTTCCATCGAAAAATCCCGCAGGAGCGACGCGATCTCTTCCGGAGCCAGCCCGGCGGTTCCGCCGGCCCGCCCCTGCGCCATCCAGGCGTACAGCATGTAGACCCCTCCCGGGCGCACGAGCCGCGAGAGCCCCGCGACGTACCCGGCCCGGCTCTTTTCCGGAAGGGAATGCAGGCAGCCGATGTCCAGCGCGTAGTCGTACGGCCCGGCCAGCTCCCTGAGGTCGGAGACGTCCGCGGCGAGGAACTCGATCCCGAACCCCTCCCGCGCCGCCTTGCGCCGCGCCTCCCGGATCGCCCGGGAAGCGAAGTCGACCCCCGTCACCCGCCAGCCGCGGCGCGCCATCTCCAGGGCGTTGGTCCCGGTGCCGCACCCCAGGTCCAGCGCCCTGCCCGGCGCGGCCCGCCCGAGGAACTCCATCACTTCGGGCGGGGTGATCCCGGTGTCCCAGGGGGTGTCGCCGAGCCGGTAGCGCCAGGCGAACCGCCATCGCGCGGGAACGGCGGCCCGGATACGCCCGATGAAATTTCCGGCGGATCGCACCCGAGCCGCCCTCCCCCCCGGATCAGATGTCCACCAGGACCTTGAACCCGCCGTAGACCATGCGGCCGCAATCGAAGGGCATCTTCTTCGGGTCCATGCCCGCGAGGCGTTCGTCCTTCATCACCTTCGCGTTCACGCGGTCGCGGTGCGCCTTCGATGCGAACACGATCCACGAGAAAAGCACGGTTTCGCCGGCCTTGAGCCGGAGCTGCCGCGGGAACGTCACCCCCGGCTTCACGTCCAGGTCGTCTCCGACGCATTCCCGGAACTCGAGTGCGCCGTGCTCCTTCCAGATCCTTCCCGCCTTCCTCGCGAGGCGGCGGTAGGCCGCCAGGTTCTTCTTCGGCACGGGCAGAACGTATCCGTCGACGTATCTGGCCATGGGACTCCTCCTTCCTGCCTTCAGGATGCCACGGGAAGGCAGGCGGGCGACTCCCCCGGCCGCACTTTTCCGGCCGCCGGCCGAAGGCGCCTTCAGGCTTGGTGGAGCAGCACCTCCCGCTGCGGCACGGGGCCCCGGATCCCGTCGGCGTCGAACCGCTTCTTCACGTTCTCGTTCGTGCCGAAGTAGACCTCCCAGTAGTCTTCCGTCTTCACCCACGGGCGGACGGCGATTTCCATGACGCCCCCCGCGATCCCCTGGACCGCGACGGTCGGAGCGGGATCCTTCAGGACGCGGGCGTCGGCTTCCAGCACCCCCAGGACCGCCCGTTTCACGGCGTCGATGTCGTTGCCGGGCGAGACGCCGAACACCAGGTCCACCCGCCGGTTGTCCTTGCTCGTGTAATTGGTGATGTTGTCGCCGGTCAGCTTCGAGTTCGGGATGATGATCGCCTTGTTGTCCAGCGTGGAGAGCGTGGTGGTGAAGATGCGGATCTCCTCCACCAGGCCCGCGACGCCGGCGCCCTCGATGTAGTCGCCCACCTTGAAGGGGCGGAAGACGAGCAGGAGCACGCCGGAGGCGAAGTTCGCCAGCGACCCCTGCAGGGCGAGGCCCACGGCGAGGCCCGCCGCGCCGAGGACCGCGATGAACGACGTGGTCTGGATCCCGAGCTGCGCCAGCGCCGCCAGGACGACGAACGCCAGGATGGCGAAATAGACCAGGCTCTCTACGAACGACACCAGCGTCGGGTCCATGTCGCTGCGGCCCATCATCCTGCGGGTGATGTTCCGGACCGCCTTCGCGGCCCAGCGGCCGATCAAAAAGATCAGCAGCGCCGCGATGACCTTGTAGCCGAACGACGCGATCAGCTCCTCGCCCCCTTCGATGAATCCCTCCATGCGTCACCCTCCTTTTTTAAAAGGAAACGGAACCCGATGGCGAACGCCCCCTTGCCTTCTAAAGGATACCACCCGCCCGGGGCGGATTTCCCGGCGACAGGCGGGTTGTTTTCCGGGCCGCGCGACGATAGGCTATTTGATCATACCCACATCGCAATCCCGGGAGGCCGACGGAAACCACCAGCCAGGAGGTAGAGGCGATGTCCGACGAACCGAAGAAGGGACCGGAAGAAGACCCGACGGACGCAACCCAGTGGCACGTGGTGCAGAAAGGGGAAACCCTCTCAAAGATCGCCGCCAAGTACTACGGCGACCCCTCGCTCTACCCCACCATCTTCGAGGCGAACAAGGACCGGCTTAAAGACCCGAACCTGATCCGGATCGGACAGAAGCTGCGCATCCCCTGACGCGAACCCATACCCGGCAAGGAGGAGACCATGCCAGTGAAAAGATTCCTGTCGCTCGTGCTGGTTGCGCTGTTCGCCCTCGCCCTCGGCGCCTGCGGGGACAAGGCCAAGGGCCCCGCCGAGGCGGCGCTTAAAAGCGCGGAGGAGGCCCTGAACGCCGGAAAGGCGGAAGCTGCGAAGTACATCCCGGACCAGGTGGCGGCGGCGGAGGATGCGCTGAAGCAGGCCAAGGAGCTCTTCCAGAAGAAAGACTACGCGGGCGCGTTGTCCGCGGCCACGGCGGTCGCCGACCAGGCGAAGGGGCTGGCGGCTGCGGCGATGGTGAAGAAGGGCGAGCTGACGAAGAACTGGGAGGAGCAGGCCAAGCTGCTCCCGAACATGATCGGTGCCATCAAGAGCCGCGTCGACATCCTCTCCAAGAGCAAGAAGCTGCCGGAGGGCCTCGACGCGGCGAAGCTCGACGGGGCAAAGAGCGGGCTGGCGGAGATCACCAAGACGTGGGAAGAGGCGGGCGCCGCTTTCAAGGAAGGGGCCCTCGCGGACGCGTCCGCGAAGGCGAAAACCGTAAAGGAGAAGGCCGTCGAGATCATGAACACCCTGGGGATGCAGGTCCCCGCGGCGGCGAAGAGCTGATCCTCCCCCGACAGACGGCGGGCGGGGGGCCGCGAACGCCCCCCGCCCCGCCTTCCCGTCACGTTCCGGCCGAACGCCGATCGAAGTTCAGGATATCCAGGCTCCTGTCGTAGACGGTCGTCCGGATCTCCATCATCCCCAGGACCGTGTGGAACAGGTTGTCGTGGGAAAACGGCAGCCCCGCTTTCGCCATCAACGCCTTCCGGTCGACCCCGAAGGAGTCCCCGAACCACATGACGGCCGGCACGTGCTTCTGCTCGTCGGGGGCCATGATATACGGGAGGCCGTGCAGGTAGATGCGGTTCTCGCCGAGCGATTCGCCGTGGTCGCTGACATACACCATCGCCGTGTGGAAATCCCTCGAGTTCCGCTTCAGCAGGCCGATGACCCGGGACAGGAAATAATCCGTGTACAGGACGGCGTTGGCGTAGGCGTTCTCGATCTCCTCGCCCGTGCACTGCTCCAGCTGGTTCGTGCGGCAGACCGGAGCGAACCTCTCGAATCTCTCCGGGTATCTCTTGTAATAGGCGGGGCCGTGGTTGCCCATCTGGTGAAGGACGATGAATATGTCGCCGGCTTCCGTACGGTCGACGTAATCCTGAAGCCCTTCGAGCATCCCTTCGTCCCGGCATTCCGCATCGCATAGCGGGTTTTTCTCCGGACTCTTGTAGTCCTCGTAGGCGACCCGGTCCGCGACCCCTTTCGAGGAGGAGTTGTTGTCCCGCCACAAGACATTGACGCCCGCGTGCCTCAAAACATCCAGCAGGTTTTCCGTTTCCCGGGCCTTCCCTTCGCTGTAATCCCTCCTCCCGAATACGGAGAACATGCAGGGGACGGAGTACGCCGTCGACGTCCCGCAGGAATAGAATCTGGTGAAGCTGACGACATCCTCGCGGGCGAGCAGCGGGTTTGTCTCCCTGGCGTACCCGTTCAGCGAAAGCTTGTCCGCCCGGACCGCCTCGCCCACCACCAGGATGATCAACTCCCTGTCGGTATCGGTCGCCGGTATCGCCGCGTCCTCCCCGATCGGACGCACCGCCTTGGCCTCTGCTTTTCCCGAACCGAAGGCGAGCCGGCCGGTCGAGAAGATCCACGCGGCCGGATTGGCGTACGACCGCACGAGCTTGTGTTCCCTGACAAAGGAGTAGTAATTGCCGGAAAAGGCGATCGCGACCGCCGGAAGGGCCAGAAGCAGGGCCGCGCCGTATTTCAGCCTGGAACGGGCCTCGATTTTCCAGGGGCGGTGCCGCACCCGGGCCCTCATCACCCATGCCGCGGGAAGCAGCCCGAGGAACAGGAGATACCCCGCCAGGCGGGGGCTCAACAGATCCCTCGTTTCGGCCAGGTCGGTCTGGAGGACGTTTCTCAGCATCGGGACGTCGATCACGACGTTGTATGTGTTCATGAAATAACTCGTGGCCGACGATACCAGGAGCACCAGGACCAGCAATGGCTTCAGTGTGCGCCGCCAGCCGAAAGCCAGGAAGAAAAGGGCCGTGAGACAGAACAGAACGAAGGAAACGGAGGCCAGGAAGGGAGCGCTTTTCCAAGTCATGGGGTAAACGGCCAGCAGACTGCGGTAAAACGCATAATTACCCGAAACCACGAGAAAAACGGCAATCAGGATCGCCAGGAACGGTGCGGTTATGCAAGGGTATTCCGGGTCATCGGACCGAACTCTTCGCATTATTCTTTAGACAGGAAAGGCTACCGGAAAGTTCCAGGGGAAGGGGGTGCGGCTAACGATGGCTCCGCCTCATCCCGGCTTCGAAAGATACTCCCGGACGTAGCGCCGGACGCCTTCCTCTATGGAGAGGAACGGCGCCGTGTACCCCGCCGCCCGCAGCTTCGCCAGGTCGGCGCAGGTGTGGTACTGGTACTTGTCGCGGATCGCCTCCGGCATCTCGATGAACTCGATCCGCGGCGGAACTCCCGCCGCCGCGAACACCGCGTTCGCCAGGTCGATCCAGGTTCGCGCCTCCCCCGTGCCGCAGTTGAACAGGCCGCACGCCTCCGGGCGGTCGAAGAAGAACAGCGTGGCGGCCACGGCGTCGGAGACGTGGACGAAGTCCCGCTCCTGCTCGCCGTCGCGGTACTCGGGCCGGTACGACTTGAACAACGTGATCCTCCCCTCGCGCGTCACCTGCCCGTACGCTTTGTGCACCAGGGAGCGCATGTCGCCCTTGTGGTCCTCCCAGGGGCCGTACACGTTGAAGTACTTGAGCCCCGCGATCCTGCGGAGAACGCCCGTCGAAAGCGCCCACAGGTCGAACATCTGCTTGCTCCTGCCGTACGGGTTCAGGGGCTTGAGGGCGGGCGTCGCCTCGTCGGAATCGGAATACCCGAGGGATCCGTCGCCGTACGTGGCCGCGCTCGACGCGTAGACGAACCGCGCCCCGGTCCGCAGCGACCATTCGCACAGCTCGCGGGTGTACAGGTAGTTGTTGTCGTTGATGTAGGCCTCGTTCATCTCCGTCGTGGAGCTGCAGGCCCCCAGGTGGAACACCCCCGCCGCGGCCGGAAGGCGGCTTTCGCGCAGGGTTTTGCGGAACTCCTCCTTGTCGGCGAAATCCCGGAACCGGAGCCGCTCCAGGTTGCGCCGCTTGTCGGGGTGGTTCAGGTGGTCGACGACGAGGATGTCCGTCTCCCCCCGTTCGTTGAGCGCGTGGACGAGGTTGCTTCCGATGAACCCGGCGCCGCCGGTCACGATGAACGTTTTTCCCATAGTGGTATAAGGATACCCGATCTCAGACGAACAGGTCCACCAGCGGGGCGGAATCCGCCGGGCCCGAGAGGGACCGGTATCTCGCAAGCACGGACGGAATATCGGCGGCGCTCCCGCGAAACGCAAGGGCCGCCTCTTCCCGCACCCCGGATTGCGCGACCTGTCCCGGCCGCCCGGGGCGATGCGACGGGACGATCTCGCGCGAAGTCGATACCAGGACGGCGCGCCGGGACCCGTCCGACAGGTCGACCGCATCGGAAATTCCCGATCTCCACTCGGAATCCGATTCCGGCGACGCGGAGGGACGGGCAGACGAATATTGCCGGATGCCATGCAGGCAGACGGATCGGAGAGATCCGGCTTCGATTGCGCCCGTCATGTCCGTACCCAACGCGCACTCCCCCTTTATCCGTTATCGGATGTTCCCCGGTAAAACTTTAACGGGGATCCCGGGGGCGGGAGATGACCTGGCGAATGATCCTGGAGAGGTCCGCGAACTTGTACGGCTTCTGCACGAAGGCGCAGCACCCCGCCTCCATGACGCTCCGAACGTCGTCCTGCAGGCCGTAGCCGCTGGAGAGTACGACCCGGACGCCGGGATCGATCTCCTTGAGCGCCCGCAGCACCTCCGAGCCGCCCATCCCGGGCAGGATCATGTCGAGGATGACCAGGTCGATTCCTTCCCGCTTCTCGCGGTAGGTCGCTGCCGCTTCCTGGCCCGTCGAGGCCCGGTACACGGTATAGCCGAGCGACTCCAGCAGACCGGCGGCGGAATCGAGGATCATCGGCTCGTCGTCCACCAGCAGGATCCTCCCGCTGCCGCGGAGAAGCTCGTCCCCCGGCTTCGCGGCGGTCTCCTTCTCGAGCGCCTTCCCGGAGGCCGGGAGATAGATGTTGAAGGTGGAGCCGCGCCCCGGCTCGCTGTGCGCGTTGATGGCTCCCCCGTGGTTCCGGACGATCCCGTAGGCCGAGGCCAGGCCGAGGCCGGTCCCCCCCTGCTCCGATTTCGTCGTGAAGAAGGGGTCGAAGATCCGCGAGAGGGTCTCCCGGTCCATCCCCGTACCCGTGTCCGTGACGGAGATCTTGACGTATTCCCCGGGTTTCGTCTCGAAGGCCCTGGCGTCGGATTCCGACAGCGTCACGTTGGACGTCCGGATGTCGAGGGAGCCGCCCCCGGGCATGGCGTGGCCGGCGTTGATGAAGATGTTGAGGAGCACCTGCTCGATCTGCCCGGCGTCCGCCTCCACCGGGCGGACGTCGTCCCGAAGCAGGAACGCGGCCTCGATCCCCTTCCGCGTTTCGAGGAACAGCTGCGCGCTCCTGCGGACCAGGTCGTTCACGGACAGGGCCCGGACCTCGTATTTCCCGCCCCGCGCGAACCCGAGGAGCTGCCTCGTCAGGTTGGCGCCGCGCTTCACGTGCTCCTCGATCTGCGATAGCCGCTGGTAGCTCGGGTGCGAGGGATCGAACTCCATCTGCACCAGGGAGGCGTTCCCGAGGATGCCCATCAGGAGGTTGTTGAAATCGTGCGCGACGCCGCCGGCGAGCTGGCCGATCGCCTTCATCTTCTCGGAGAGGAACAGCCGCTCCTCGAGCTTGCGGCGCTCCTCCTCCGCCTTCCTGCGCTCCGTGATGAAGCGCGCCTGCTGGACGTTCTGGTACGCCAGCGTGGAGAGCTGGTTCGCCAGCGTGAACAGGGCCCGCGCGACCCGGTCGAACCGCTCGCGCGACATGGCGGGCACCTCCCGGAACGCCCGGAGGAACTCCTCCTCGTCGACCCCGATCTCCCGGGCGTATTCGCGCATCTTCTCCTCGGTCTGTGTCTCGTCGCGCACCTGGCCGATCAGCCAGTTGGCGATGTGCCGTCCGCCGACGGAGATCCCGGCGCCCGCGTCCCACAGCCCCCCGCTCATGCACTGCCGAACGGTCGGCCCTTCCCTGGAAAGGCGGCCCAGTGCGGCGTCCGACTTGTAGCAGTTGGCCCGCCCCTTTTCGGTCTTCCGGATGATGCCGATGCAGAGCCGGGAGAAGCAGCTCGGCACGGTGATCGGGGTCCCGTCGGTGTGCGTGATGATGGACGCGACGCCGGTGGCCCGCGCGAAGTCGTCCTGCAGGCGCTGGATGTCCTCGATGTTGAAAAGCTCCTCGAAGGCGATGTCCTGGGTGTCGTCCAGGGGGCGGGTCAGGGCGACCATGCGCTTCTCCAGCGCCTCCTCCGCCCGCTTGCGCGCCGTGATGTCGAGCAGGATGCCGTCGTAGACCAATCGGTCCCCGTGCTTCCGCGGCGTGGCGAAGCCCTCGAACCACATCTCCCTGCCCGAAGGCAGGCCGAGGCGCCCTTCGAATTTCCAGGGTCCCGCCGACTCCACCGCCTTCCGGATGGAGGCGAGCAGCCGCTCCCTGTCCTCCTTGTGGATGAGGGAGAGGAAGGTCGGGAACAATGCTTCCATCTCGGCCTCGACGCCGAGCAGCTCCGTCAGCCGCTCGCTGACGTAGCTCATGGCGTACTCGCCCGTGTCCCTGACGTAGAACTGGAAGATGGTGCCCGGGATGTTCCTGGTGATGCCGCGCAGCCGCTCCTCGTTTTCCCGGAGCAGCTTCTCCGACCGCTTCCTCTCGGTGACGTCGCGCAGGATCCCCTCCACCCCCGAGACGTTCCCGTCCCTGTCGTAATACAGGTGGCTGTTGATCTGGACTTCCACCGGGGTTCCGTCCCTGCGCTTCAGCGTCTCCTCGTAGTTCGTCACCTTCCCTTCCCGCATCAGCCGCTCCAGCAGCGGTTCCCTCCCCCCGGATTCGAAATAGAACTCCGTGGAGACGTTCACCCCGATCATCTCCTCCGGGGAGCCGTAACCGAACACGGCGGCGGCCGACGGGCTTACGAAAACGAGGTTCCCGTCGAGGTCGGTGCGGTATAGGACGTCCTGCATGTTGTCCACGAGCGCACGGTACTTCTCCTCGCGCTCGCGGATGGCTTCCTCCGCCAGCCTCCTCTCCGTCATGTCCACGAAGGAGACCAGGCTGTTTTTGGTCCCGGGGATCATCGTCACGCGGAGCAGCATGTCCCGAATATCGCCGCCCTTGGTCCGGATCTTCGTGGTGTACGCCGCCGGCGCGAACTCCGGGTCGATCCTGCGGAGCCGGTTGTACGACTTCATGCGCTCGAGGTCGTCCTCGCGGGCGACCAGCGCCGTCCAGCTCATCCTTCCTTCCGTCTCTTCCTTGGAATAGCCGGTCGCCTTCTCGAACTCCCGGTTCACGAGGACGATCGCCGTCTTCTCGTCGGTGAACATCAGGCCGACCCCGGAATTCTCGAAAATGACCCGGTACCGGTCCTCGATCTCCCCGAGGGCGGCTCCCTCCCGCTTCCTGCGGCGGGTGCCGGTCTCGCTCCCGAAGACCGCGACCGCGCATCGAGCCGGTTCGCCCTCGTCCCGGACGAGCGCGACGTTCCAGCGGATATCTTTCACCGCGCCGTCGGAGCAGGTGGCGGGAAGATCGAGCGGTTCCGGGATATCCCCCCGGAACGCCTGCAGGACCATGCCCCGGAGGGTTTCCTCGTGGCCCCGGGAAAGGAACGGCAGGCGGGAGCGCCCAACGAGATCGGCCTGCGCGTACCCGAGGAGCCGCTCGAAGGCCTCGTTGATCCCCGTGACCTCCCCCGCTTCGTCCAGGGTCATGAAGGGGGCCGTCGATGAGATCCTTGCCATGGGGCCTCTACCAGGATAAAAAGGGTTGCGTTGACGGCATGCCGAAACGCGATTGAATATCCTTCAATCAAATATACCATGCGCGTTCGGGGACCTGGGCAGGCGGGCATCCGGAAGGTCATTCCGCGAATCGCCACACGACGAGGTTGCCGAAATCCCTTCGGTCCATCCGCGGGTAGCTGCCGCTCAACGCCGAAACCACCCGGGCGGTGTCCGGGTCGATCTCCCCTCCCCGGTAATTCCGCAGGAACACCCATATCCGTCCGTATTTTTCCTTCAACCCGGCGGCGGCGGTTTCCGTGAGCGTCGGATACGTCTTCAGATAATCGTACCGGCTCAACGGCTCCGGGTAGACGAAGTCGAGCCCGACCCCGCCCGGGGACTGCCGATCCAGGTAGTATCCGACCGGGAGGATCGTGTCCTGGTCGTGGACGATGATCCCGTCGCCGTGCCGGGAGGCGGAAACGATGTAGGAAACCGAGTCCCGGTAGTTTTCCTTCGACTTCGGGTAATACCCCTTGAACACGGCGAACGTCGAGGAAGCGGCGAACAGGCACAGGACCGCTGCGAAGAGGAGCCGGTTCCTCGCGGAGGAAACGCCCGTCGCCGCGATCATCACCAGCCCCGGCAGCATGACGATGAGGTATTTTTCCTGGAAGATCGGCTTGTGGACGGAAACGGCGAGAGTGACCAGCAGCGGGACGCCGGCAACGGAAAACATCAGCGCGTATCGCCAGGCTTCGACGGACCGCCCGCACCGGAACAGGGATGCCGCCGCGCACAACGCCGTGACGCACCCCGCGGCGAGATACAGCTCCTCGTTGTACCCTTTGTGCGCCGTGTTCCCGGAGAGCTCCCGGAACAGCCCTTTCAGCGCGCCCAGCGACGGCTTCCGGATCCAGTCGATCTGGCCGAGGTCCTTCGTCAGGATGAAATACACGATCGGCAGGACGAGCAGCCCGACGGCGAAATGCGCGGCGAGGATCTTTTTAAAGCGGACGCCGTCCGCTGGGAGGAACGGAAGGGTGCAGAAATGCGCCAGGAGGACGAGCGCCGCGAAAAAATGGACGTAGACCGACAGGGCCCCGACGAGGACATACGCGCACCGGATCCTGTTGTCCGAAGGGTTCTCCACCAGCCGGATGAACAGGTACGTGGCCAGGACGGAGCAGAACAGCAGCATGCTGTACCCCCTCGCCTCCTGCGCGAAATGGAGGAAGAAGGCGTTCAGCGACAGCAGCAGCGCCGCGACCAGGCCGTTCCTCGACCCGAACAGCCTTTCGGAGGCCAGGTAAAGGACGGGGACGGCGCCGACGGCGAACAGGGCCGACAACGCCCTGGCGACAGGCTCGGAATCGCCGAGATGGAGCCAGAACCGCAGCAGAAGATAATAAATCCCCTGGTTGGCTTCGTACGTCGTCACCACCCGGACGAATTCGCTCCAGGGAAGCTTGGCGAAATAGATGCTGTTCGCCTCGTCGAACCACACGCTGTCGCCGCCGATGCGCAGGAACGACAGGCACGACGCCAGCAGGGTCACGGCGACCAGCGACATCCTGGGGTAAAGCGACACCGGGTTGTCCCTCATCGCGGCAAGCCGGCTCCCACGGGCTCCTTGAAAACGATGTACTTGGAGAAGGTGAAGTTCGACACGGTCCCGACCAGGATCCCCGCGATGAAGGCGGGATACCTGTGCTCCGCGAAAAACGGGACGGCGGTGGTGAGGAAACAGTAGGATCCCCAGTTCAGCACGAAGCTGATGGAGGACATGACCAGGAACTTCGTCCATTGGGCGAGGCCGTCCGATCGGCCCGCCTGCAGGAACGTGATCTTCCGGTTGCAGTACCAGTTCCAGCTCGCGGCCAGGACGAAGGAGGCCGCCCTCGCCGCCAGGTGGGAGACGCCCAGGGAAAGCTGGAGCGAAAAATAGAAGAACGTGTCGACGAGGAACCCCGAAAACCCGACCAGGAGGAACAGCATGAGCTGCACGATCGCCGGGTACCGGAACCGATACAGGCGGAACAGGTGACGGATATACAGGAGCTGTTCTCTAAGGTTCATCTTGCTTTCGCCGTGCTTGCGCCGGCTGAAGAAGATCGGAACCTCGACCACGTTGCTGGCGCCCGACTTGACGAGGATCTCAAGCGCGATCTTGTAGCCCAGCGGCGATAGCTCCCTGCAGGCCGCGAATATCCTTTTCGGAACGCAGAAGAAACCGGACATCGGGTCCTTGAGCGTCGTCAGGAAGCAGGCGAGCAGCGTCGCGACCCGCGAGTTCAATTTCCGGTAGCAGCCCCAGTTCTCCTCGATCTCGCCGCCGTCGACGTAGCGCGATCCGAGGACGAAATCCGCGCCTTTTGCGGCCAGCCGGACCATTTCGGGGATCTTTTCCGGAGGATGGGACAGGTCGGCGTCCATCACGACGAGGAAATCGCCCCGCGCCTCCGAAAGGCCCCGGATCACGGCGGTCGACAGCCCCCGCTCCCCTTTCCTCACGATCAGCCGCAGGTCGTGCGCCCGCGCCAGCTTTTCGCAGACCGACCCGGTGTCGTCGCCGGAGTCGTCGTCCACGACGATGCACTCCCCTTTCAGCCCTTCCGCTCCAAGGGACCGGAAGATCCTCGTCGCCATCTCTTCGAGGTTCTTCCCTTCCTTGTAGGTGGGAAGGATCACCGACACCAGGGCTTCCCTTCCGTCGTTTCCCTGCATGGGGGTACCCGCCCATCCTTTCCTGTCCTGTGCCCGAGACGGCAAAGGACCGTTTGTCTTATCGGTAATTTGCTGAAAAACTTGAGCTAACAGGAAAATTTCGCGCGCGGGGACACCCGGAAACCGAACGGGGGGCTGAAAGGGTATACTGCGCCGTGGCGGCCGAAGGCGCGACGCCGCCGGAAGGATCCCGCGAACAGGAGACGGGCAGAGGTGGGAGACGGACCCGGCAGAGGCCTGGAGAGGAAGCTCGGCCTGTTCCCGGTGACGAACGTCGTCATCGCCAACATGGTCGGCTCGGGGATCTTCACCACCAGCGGGCTGATCCTGGCCGCTCTCGGGGACCCGCTCCTCATGCTCGCCCTGTGGGTCGCCGGGGGAATCGTCGCCCTCTGCGGCGCGCTGACCTACGGGGCGCTGGGCGCCGCGATGCCGGAGGCGGGCGGCGAGTACGTCTTCCTCTCCCGGCTCTACCACCCGCTCCTGGGGTTCCTCGCCGGGTGGACCTCCTTCCTCGTCGGGTTCTCCGCCCCGATCGCGGCGTCGGCCATCGGCTGCTCCGAATACTTCTTCCAGGCGTTCCCCCGGCTCCTCGACGGGGGGAACCCCGCGGTCTTCAAGAAAGCGCTCTCCATCGCCGTGATCTGGCTCTTCACCGGGATCCACCTGCGGGGGATCGAGTTCGGCGCGCGGGTGCAGAACGTCCTGACGTTTTTCAAGATGGGGCTGATCGCCTGCCTGATACTGGGCGGCCTCCTGCTCGGGTCGGGCAGCTCCTCCCACTTCGCGCAAGGGGACCCGCTTCCCTTCTCCTTCGGGGGGATGAAGACGGCGGGGCTCTCCCTGATGTGGATCCTGTTCGCCTACAGCGGGTGGAACGCGGCGACCTACATCGGCTCGGAGATCCGCGACCCGGAGAGAACGCTCCCTCGGTCGCTCCTGCTGGGGACCGGAGCGGTGACCGCGCTGTACATCCTCATCAACGTCGTGTTCGTCTACGCGGTGCCGCCGGAAGAGATGAAGGGGGTCATAGCGATCGGCGGGCTGGCCATGGGGAAGCTCTTCGGCCGCTCCATGGAGACCGCCTTCTCGCTCCTGGTCGCGTTCGCCCTGTTCTCGTCGCTGAGCGCGTTCCTCATCCTGGGCCCCCGGGTGTACTACTCCATGGCGAAGGACCGGCTGTTCTTCGGGGGTCTGGCGGCCGTAAACCCGGCGACCGGGGCCCCGGGGCGCTCGATCGCCCTGCAGGGCGCCGTCTCCTCGCTGATGGCGCTCACGGGGACGTTCGACCAGATCCTGACCGTGATGGGATTCGCGCTGGGGATCTTCCCGCTTCTCGCCGCCGCGGGCGTCTTCCGGCTGAAGGTGTTGCGGGGCGCGCCCCCGGGCGAAAGAACCGCCTTTCCCGGCTACCCGTGGGCCCCGGCGGCCTATCTCGCCGCCGGGACCGGGGTCCTCGTCCTGTCGTTCTTCGAGCGTCCGGTCGAGTCGTCGCTGGCGGTCGCCTGCGTCCTGTCGGGCGTGCCGGTGTACCTGTACTTCAAGGGAAAGGGCGCCTGACCGCTCACTTCCCCCGGAGGATCTTCTCGATCGTCCGGTCGACGGATTCCCCGGAGGGCTGCGCCCCGGCCTTCGGCGCGGCGCCTTCCGCGACCCCGCCTGCCGCAAGGCCCGGCAGCGCCTTCTCCAGGTCTTCCCGGGCCTCCGCGAACATCTCCCGCATCACCCGGTTCAGGTCCTCCTCGCTGCGGTCCACCATGCACCGGACCTTCGCACCGCACCCGTCGTAGCGGTTTCCCGGGACCAGGAACGACCTCGCGACCGTCTTCTCCCAGAACGGCTCGCTGTTCGGTCCGCGGAAGGCCTTGACCGCGAAAGCGTATTCGGTGGGCTTTTCATGCGGAACGCCGGGAACGTATGCCTTTTCCAACGTGCCTTCGATATGGAAATCCTCGTCGCGAAGCTCCGAACGGTCGTAGAGGAACCGGACCGAGCGGTAGACTCCCGAGGACGACAGGTCTTCCGCAAGCGTCTTCGCCCACAGCTCCGCCGGCAGCCACCCGGATCTCGCAGCGTTGTGCATCAGCCCATCCGGATTCAAGATGCTCCCCCGCCTCGTGAAATCGTCGGTGCCGTCCTTGAAGGCAAGGACCGCGACCTTCAAGGAAAACCGTTCCGCTCCCGGCTTCGGAGGGTTCGCCTTGTAGACGAACGGCCGGGCGCCGGACGAGCAGCCCGCAACTGCCGCGAAAACGGCCGCAACCGCGGAAATCCCGATCCACCGGGCCATGCCTCTCATCGATGCCCTCCCGTTCGCCTTTCACTTCCCCTTGAGGATCCTGTCGATCGTCCCGTCCACGGATTCCGGGGCGGGCGGACCTGCCACATGTCCCGCGGCGGCCCCTCCGGCCCCGCTTCCCGAAGCGGACGCCAGCTTCTTCTCCAGGTCCTCCCGGGCCTCCGAGAACACGGCGGCGATCCACTTGTTCCAGTCGGCGTGCATCCCGTCGATCCGGCACTGGATCGCCATTCCGCAATCGGTATTCACGCTCATCGGGGTTTTCCACGCCTTGTCGATTTCCTTTTCCCATACGACCTTCCCGTCGGAAATCCTGGTGCCCCGGAAGGAGACGAGGATCTCGTTCGCGTAGTTCAACGTGGCCGCCAGATAGACCTTCTTCAGCGTGCCGTCGACGGAGTAGCCCTCGTCCCTGATCTCGGAGGGGGCGAAGACGAAGCGGGCCGACCGGAAGCTGCCGGAAGCCGCCAGGTCGTCGGCGAAGGCCTTCCCCCAGAACTCCGGCGTCAGGGCGTCCATGCTCTTGAACATCCCGGCCTTGGCCAGATTGTATTGGCCGTCGCTCAAAGCCGACCCTCGCTTCGTGAAGTTCTCCGTCCCGTCCGTGAACGGCAGGACCGCCAGCTTCACGGGCAGCTTCCGCGCTTCCGCCGCGGGCGGGTTCGGCTTGTAGGTCAGGCTCGAGTTGACCGCGCACCCGGCCGCCATGGCCAGAAACGCCGCGACCGCAACTGCGGCGGCGCATCGCATCGCGTGGTTCATCCGATCCCTCCCAGGTTCATTTCCCTTTCAGGATCTTGTCGATCGTCTGGTCGACGGACTCTCCCGCGGCCTGACCCGCGGCCTTCGGAGCGGGGCCGCTTGCGGTCCCGCCTTCCGCAAGGCCCGCCAGCGTCCCCACGAGGTCCGCCCGCGCCTCGGCGAAGATCGAGACCATCTCCTTGTTCCAGTCGCCGTGCATCTTGTCGGTCATGCACTGGATCCCCATCCCGCAGCCGGCATACACGTTCCTCGGGGTCTTCCAGACCCGGCCCGACTCCTTTTCCCAGACGACCTTTTTATCGGAGACCCTGGTGGCCCGGAAGGAGACGAGGATCTCGTTCGCGTAGTCGAACGTGGCCGCGAAATTGACCTTCTTCAGCGTGCCGTCGACGGAGTAGCCCTCGTCCCTGATCTCGGAGGGAGCGAAGACGAAGCGGGCCGACCGGAAGCTGCCGGAAGCCGCCAGGTCGTCGGCGAAGGCCTTCCCCCAGAGCTCCGGCGTCAGGGCGTCCATGCTCCCCGAGATCCCGGCTTTCGCCAGGTTGTACTGGCCGTCGCTGAATGCCGATCCCCGCTTGGTGAAGTTCTCCGTCCCGTCGGTGAACGGCAGGACCGCCACCTTCGCCGGGAGCTTCGCCGCGCCCGCCGCGGGCGGGTTCGGCTTGTAGGTGAAGCTCGTGTTGACCGCGCACCCGGCCGCCATGGCCAAGAACGCCGCGAACGCCGCAAAACCGATCCATCGTGCCGTGCGTCTCATCGATTACCCTCCCAACCGGTTTATTTGCCCTTGAGAATGTTTTCGATCGCCCGGTCCACCGTTTCCCCCGCGGGCCGCTCCGCCGCCTTCGTCCCGGCGCTCCCGCCGGGCCCGCCTTCCGTAAGGGCCGCCAGCGCGGCGACGAAGTCTATCCGGGCCTCGGCCAGGACGGCGTTCATCCGCCGGTTCCAGTCCTCGTGCGCCTTCCCGATCGAACACTTCATGCTGACGGCGCACGCCGTGGAAATGTCCGGCGACTTCCACGATGCGCCCGCCTCTTTTTCCCATACCGGCTTCCCGTCGGACAGCCGCGTGGCGCGGAACGAGGCGTGGATCTCGTTCGGGTATTCCCAGGAGGAGGCGAAGTCGGCTTTTATGAGGATGCCCTCGACCAGGAAATCCTCGTCCCCGACCTCGGACCTGCTGTAGACGAAACGGGCCGACCGGAAAGTCCCGGACGCCGCGAGCTCGTCGGCGAAGGACTTGCCCCAGAACTCCGGCGGCAGAGCGGCCATCCCTCCCGCGACCCCGGCTTTCCCCAGGTTGTATTGGCCCTTGCCGAAGAGCTCTCCGCGGTAGGTGAAGCTTTCCGTCCCGTCCTCGAACGGGAGGACCGCCACCTTCGCCGGGAGCAACCGCGCGTCCGCGGCGGGAGGGTTCGGTTTGTAGACGAAGTTCTTGTTGGCGGAGCATCCCGCGGCCAGCACGAGAGCCAGGGCGAGCGAGGCGGCAAGCACCGCAAGGGTAATGTGCCGAATCGCGCGTTTCATCGGATACTCTCCCACCACGGATTCAGCCGCTTCATGTCGGCGGCCGCGGGCGCACCCGTCGGCTCGCCCTTCGCCGCCTCGAACGTCTCGCCCGCCGCCACGATCACCGTTTCCCCCCGCGGCGTGACGGCCTTCACCCGCCCCTCGAGGACGGCGACGACGGTCCGGCCGGCGGCGGCGTGCACCACGAGCCGGGCCGAGCGGAAAGCCAGGGTCAGCGTCTCCGCGGCGATCGCGAACCCTTCGGGCGCCGGCGCCGCCATGCCTCGCACGGGCGGCCGGAACGACTCGAGATACAGCAATCCGCCGTCCAATGTCATCCGGCATTCCCGCGACGGGAGACAATCCCCGATGACCGCCTTCGAGTCCGGCCCGACCCGGACCTCGCTCCCGTCCCACAGCATGACGCCGGACCCATCCCGGGCCGTCGCGACCGGCTCGCTCGCCCGGATCGTCTTCGCCTGGATGCCGCCGCCCCACCGGAGCCCGACCGACCCCGCTTCCGCTTCCTTCCCGAGGGAGGCCTGGATCCCTTCAAGCTCCTTCCTCCGCACCGCCACCTCGTCCTCCAGTCCCGCGCGCGAGGCCGCGGTCCCGACGGAAGGGTCTCCGGAAGCGTCCGCGAGGGCTTTCAGCAGCGCGCGGGCCTTCGCCGCCCTGCAGTGGAGCGACAATCCGGACGCTTCGCAGGGGTCCGCAAGCGGCGCGAGCGCGCCCGCGGATGACAGCGCCGCCGGGAGCCCGGTCATCCGGAACAGGGCGTTCCCGCGCCAGGAAAGAACGTAGAGATCGTCTCCGCGAGCGCGGAGCATCCCCCCGAGCCCTTCCCGCACCAGGAGGATGTCCCCGCCCCGCAACGCGTACAGGTCGTCGCCGTCCGAGAAATAGAGCAGCCCGTTCACCTCGTCCGCCGCGACGGACGGTATGTGGGAAAAACGGGGAAGATGGGCGAGGAGCCGGGCGGGACCGCCCTCCTTCAGGGCGAAGATCCGGGACCCCGAGGAAAAGTACAGCGTCTCCTTCGCGAGCGCCATGGCGTCGATCGGGGCGTCGGGGGAAAGCAGCGCCTTTTGCCCCTCCCTCTCCCGGTGAAGGAACAGCGCTGGCCGCCCGTCCGGGAGGACTCCGGAGATGAAAGTCCGGTCGCCGTCCGGGACGAACAGGCAGCTTTTCAAGGGAACGTCCAGGAGCTTCCGCGGCGCCCCGCCGTCCACGGCGTACAGGACCCCGTCCACGAGGATGCGAAGGCCCCTTCCCGCGAAGGCGAACCACGCGGGGTTCCTTAGCGGCTCGCCGAAGAGGTTTTTCCCGGAGCCCGCGTCGAACAGGTTGTCGCCGGTGAGGACCAGGACCGCGCCGTCCGGGGAGACGTCGTAGACGAAGGGACTGCCGAGGGAGGAGGTGTCGAGCACCCGCCGGACGGTGATCCGCTCCGCGGACGCGGCGGCAGGGACCCAGAAGAGGAGCGACGCCAGCAGCGCCCACGCGGGGAGGCGCCGGGACCCCGGAAACCCGTTCATTGCGGGAGCCCCTTCCCGTCCCCGGACTCGTACCGGGGGGCCGGGAACTTGCCCACGACGTCGTCGAAGAGCTCGTTGTACACCTTCAAGGGGACGCGGTTGGACCGGTCGTACAGCTTCCTTGCGTCGTCCGCGCTGCCGTGCGCGATCACCTGCGGGGCCGCGACGAGGATCTCGCCCACCTCGTCGGCGGTGGACTTCGTGACGCCCAGGATCTTGTAGCCCGTCGTCGCGCTCCTCCCGATCGCGCCGAAGTTGTTGTTCACGTACTCGACCGCCACGTCCTTCACGAGCTCCACCGGCCGCGACTTGATGAACTCCGTCAGCCCCACCTTCTCGTCCGCCTCCCGGTACATCGACTTCGCCTTGTACCACCACCAGGGCGCCTTTTCGCCCAGGTACTCCCGGACCCGATCGGTCGCGGACGCCTCGCCGGAGGCGGCGGACCCCTCCGGCAAGGGAACGTCGGAGGCCGAAAGCGGCCCCTTGCTCCATTTCGAGTCCCATCCCGCCTTCAGGTCCGCCACCCTGCCCCCGTAGGGCAATCCCCGCCCGCCGGATTTCGCTGGAGCTCCCGCCGAAGACGCCGCGGCCGCGGGCCGCGGGCCGACGCTGCAGTAGTTGCGGACGCCGGACGCCCGGTCGGCGTCCAGGCGAAGCTGCGCGGCTTCCCTTCTCAAGTTCCCGGCCTTCACGAGATAAAGGTCCGTTTCCCCGAACCGCTGCGCCCCGGCGCCCGCGGCGGCAGCGCCCCCGCTCGCGGCCTGCCCTCCGTTTTTCAGCCGCGGGAGGTCGCGCGACACCGCGGCGTTCAGGGCCAGGCAGGCCTGCCGGGCCTCGTTCGCCGCCTGCCGGTAGCTCGTCTGGATGTGGCGGATCATATCGGCGGACGCGTTCCTGTGGCTGTAGATCGGGATATCCGGCGGGACGGGGCAGGCCACCGGCGGGGGATTGCAGCGCTCGGGGGCGGCAAGGCACCCGTCGACGGCCTGCAGTGCCGAGGAGACGACCATATCCATCTGTCGGAAGTACGCGCTCAGGCCGGGAACGACCCCCCGGTCGTTCTCGGCGGCGGCGATCCCTTTCCGGATCGTCGGAAGCAGCTGGCGGGCCTGCGCCGACTGCGCCCGGATCGAAGCGGCGACGGCTGCCGACAAGGCCGCCGGGGCCGCGTCGGCCGCGGACGCGGCGCCGCCCCGGCCTTCGAGGAACTTGCGCCGCTCCACGGATTTCCGCTCGAAGTCGCCGGCGTCCCTCACGGCCCTTACGGCCCTTTCGCACAGCCGGTCGGCCCCGGGCCCGGCGGCCTCCCCCCGGGGGAACGGGCCGGAAAGGGAAAGGGCGGCCAGCGCCGCGAGACCCCATCCGGAACGGACCATGGCGCGGCGCATGAAGAGGATCAGAGCCCCGTCATCGACGCCACGAACTGCCGGTTGGACTCTTTCAGCCGCTCCAGCCCCCGGTCCTCGGCGTCGACTTTCCTCAGCAGCTCGTCGGAGGCCGCGAGCAGCGACTTCGCGTTCGCGATCCCGACGATCCGGTTGTGGGCCTCCATGAGGCGGTTCCCCTCGGCCTCGAGCTGCTCGGCCTGCATTTCCAGGGGACCGGCCTTCTTGTCGGCATCCGCGGCGAGCTGGCCGGCCGCGGCGTGGGCGTTCGCCATGGCCTTCGCGTCCGCCGACTGCTGGCCCTGGATCATCTGGCCGGTCAGCTGGGAGGCGAACATCGCGTTCTGCGTCATGGAGCCCATCCCGCTCATTCCGCCCATGCTCGACATGATGCCGAACATGTCTCCGATGAAGCTCGACATCGCGGCGTTCTGCTCCGCCTTGCTCCGCAGCGCCTCGCCGCTCTTTGTGGATTCCGAACGGACCACGCCGGCCTTCTGGCGCAGCGCCTTCGCGGCCGCGTACTTCTTGTCCGCGGCCGCCTTAAGGAGCGTCGCCTTCCGCTTCAGCAGCTCCGCTTCCTTCTTCAGTTCCTCCGTCTCTGCCGCGGACAACAGAGGGGGGCCCGCCTCCGCCTTGGGGAGAAACAGGGGATCGGCGCCGGCAGCCGGCGGGAGGCAGCTCCAGATCAGTCCCGCAAGGATCCCCGCCTTGATCGCCGCATATTTCATGACACGCCTCCGTATCCGTTTTCCCTGGCTATTTCCCCGCAAGGCAGCCGGCAACGTAGAACTGGAGCGGCTTGTAGAAGCCGTCCGTGCCGGCCAGCATGCGCTTGATCTCTTCCCGGTCCTTCGCAAGGATCTTTTCCGCCGCCTCGAACCGCTCGACGGCCTTCCTGGCGGACGCCGAACCCTTTTCCCTGCCGGCGTCCATCCCGCCGAGCGGCCCGCTTCCCAGCACTTCCTCGGAGAGCTCGGCGGTCTCCAGGTCGTTGGCCACCTTCGTGGCCGCGGCGACGGCGGTCTTGGCCATCTCCTCCTGCTCGCGGAAGGCCTCCCACTTGACCGCCAGCTCCTTCCGCTGGCGCTCCGCGGCCGCGAGCGTCCCGAGCGCCTCGTCGAGCGACCCCTCGAGCCCCGGCCGGGCCGCTAGCTTCATGGAAGAGCATTCCGACGGGAGGCTCCCCGAAGGCCCCATCCTCTCGAACTCGTACAGCCGGCGCCTCAATTCGTCCGTGTCGCCGGACCGCTTCCGGATCTTGGAAGAAAGGGTCAGCGCGCACCCGTAGCTTTTCAGCCACGGGCTGGTTTCGAGCGACGCGGAGAGCGCCTGCCGGGCGCCCGTGGAGCCGGCCTCCGCCTGTGGCGCGGCGGGCTTTATCCAGCCCCGGACCTCGGCCGCGCGGGGGCTTTCCGGGAACTTCGCGAGGAACGCCTTGAATCCGTACTGGTTCCCCCAGGCCTTCACCTGCGCGTAGGACCTCTCCGCGAGGATCTCGCGCGCCTTCCCCGAGAAGCGCGACTCCGGATACCGGAAAAGGAAGTATTCCATCGCCGCGGGGGACGCGTCCTTCCGGGCGTTCTCGAAATCCGCCTCCTCCAGCCGGGCCCGTATCGCCTCCGCCCCGGGGTGGTTCCGGAAATACGCGAGGAAAGCGGCGAGGGGAGCTGCCCCGGTCTCTTTCTGCGCGGCCTTGAAGGCGAGGTCCGGCATCTCGGCGGCGATCTTCGGATCGGGGTTGCTCTCCATGATGCGGATGCACTCGGCCACCGAGTCCGCCTTCCGGGCCTGCTCCATCTTCGATTTCT
>CAZTFC010000002.1:0-101910 GCA_964612075.1 uncultured bacterium | reverse complement strand
CCGACGCCGGCAAGAAGGCGTTCGTCGTCAACCGGGTGGGCGACTACGGCTTCCTGGTCGGGATCCTCATCATCTTCGCGTTCACCGGGGTCGTCGGCTTCGACCAGGTCTATGAGGGCATCGCCGCAGGGAAGCTCTCCGGCTTCTGGCTGACGATGGCCGGCATCGGGATCTTCTGCGGCGCCATCGGCAAGTCGGCCCAGTTCCCCCTGCACGTCTGGCTGCCCGACGCGATGGAAGGCCCCACGCCGGTCTCCGCGTTGATCCACGCGGCGACGATGGTGGCCGCCGGCGTGTACATGGTCGCCCGGGTCTTCTGGATGTTCTCGCCCGACGCGTTCCTGGTCATCGCCTACTTCGGGCTCATCACCCTGTTCATCTCGGCCACGATCGCCGTGACGCAGAACGACATCAAGAAGGTGCTGGCCTACTCGACCGTTTCGCAGCTCGGGTTCATGATCCTGGGGCTGGGCGTCGGCGGGTACACCGCCGGCATGGCGCACCTCACGACCCACGCGGCGTTCAAGGCGTGCCTGTTCCTCGGGTCCGGCTCCGTCATCCACGCGGTACACAGCCAGGACATCCAGGAGATGGGCGGGCTGCGGAAGAAGATGCCCATCACCTTCTGGACGTTCATCATCGCCACGCTGGCGATCGCCGGCGTCCCGTTCTTCTCGGGCTTCTATTCGAAGGACATGATCCTGGCCGCGGCGCTCGAGTTCGGCATGAGGAACCCGGCCCATTACATCTTGTTCTTCGGCGCCCTGTTCACCGCCGGCCTGACCGCGTTCTACATGTTCCGGATGGTGATCCTGACCTTCTTCGGCACCCCGCGCGACCACCACAAGTTCGACCACGCGCACGAGTCGCCGGCGAACATGACGATCCCGCTCATCGTCCTGGCGACGCTGTCCTTCGCCTTCTGGTTCGAGCCCTGGTTCGGCAAGCTGGTCGTGAAGCCGGCGTCGGCGGTCGCCGCGCAGGCGGCGCACGCCGCCCCCGCGGCCGCGCACGAGGCCGTCCCGGCCCCCGCCCACGAGGGTGCGCCCGCGGCGGCCATGGAAGCTGCGCCCGCCGGCGGGCATGAAGCCGCCCCGGCGGCGGAAACGCACGCCGCCCCGGCCGCCCACGGCGAGTCCCACGACGCGGCCCACGGGGATCACATCGCCCACGCTGCGCACACGTACGCCATGTATTCCTCGGTGGGCGTGGGGGCGATCGGCATCATCATCGCGTTCGGCATCTACATGTTCGGCTGGGCCGACCCCAAGGCGATGGCGGAGAGGTTCAAGCCGATCTACCAGTTCTCGCTCAACAAGTGGTACTTCGACGAGCTGTACGAGGCGACCGTCATCAACGGCTCCAAGGCCTTCTCGCGCGGCTGCGCCTGGTTCGACAACAACGTGGTCGACGGGCTGGTCAACCTTACCGCGCAGCTCGGCGTGTTCATATCTTTCCTCATCGGCAAGTTTGACAACGGCGTCGTCGACGGCGCCGTGAACGGCGTGGCCGATGTGACGATCGGAAGCGGTTCGTTTCTCCGCCGGGTGCAGACCGGGAAGCTGTTCCATTACCTGTTCGTCCTGGCGGGCGGTGCGCTGGTCATCCTGCTGATAAAGTTCTTCTAAGTATCAAGAACGGAGGTGGTCCTTCGTGGGGTTCATCGATAGTCACATCCTGACGCTCATGACGTTTATCCCTCTCCTGGGCGGGGCCCTGATCCTTTGCGTTCCCAAGGGGAAGGACGACGCGATCAAGGGGATCGCGGCGGTGGCATCCTTCATCCCGGTGCTGCTGGCGGCCCGCGTGTTCTCCATCTACGACCGGGGCCTGGCCGGCGTGAACGTGGCGGACCAGTTCCAGTTCGTGGAGAAGTACAGCTGGATCCCCAACATCAACGTCGAGTACTTCGTGGGGGCCGACGGGATCTCGGTTCCCATGATCCTTCTGACCGCCCTGCTGTCGTTCCTCGCGGTCATCGGCTCCTTCGGGATCGAGAAGAAGATCCGGGGCTACATGGCGTTGTTCCTTCTGCTCGAGACGGGCATGATGGGAACGTTCATCGCCCTCGACTTCTTCCTCTTCTACGTGTTCTGGGAAGTCATGCTCCTCCCGATGTACTTCCTCATCGGCGTGTGGGGCGGCCCCCGCAAGGAATACGCGGCCATCAAGTTCTTCCTGTACACCTTGGCCGGCTCGGTCCTGATGCTCATCGTCATGCTGGCGCTCTACTTCAACACGACGGACCCGGCGACCGGCAAGCACACCTTCAGCCTGATCCATTACATGAACCAGGCCACGCACAACCCCTGGATCAAGGGGTTCGACGTCCGGATCCTCCTGTGGCTCGGCCTGTTCATCGGCTTCGCGATCAAGGTCCCGCTCTTCCCGTTCCATACCTGGCTTCCCGACGCCCACGTCGAGGCTCCGACCGCGATCTCGGTCATCCTGGCGGGCGTCCTCCTGAAGATGGGCACCTACGGCATGATGCGGATCTCGTTCCCGATCTTCCCCGACGTCACCGTCTATTTCGCCGTGCCGATGGCGATCCTGGGGATCATCAACATCATCTACGGCGCCTTGTGCGCCATGGCGCAGTCCGACCTGAAAAAACTGGTCGCCTACTCCTCGGTCAGCCACATGGGCTTCTGCCTCCTCGGCATGGCGGCCCTCACCCCGCTCGGCATGGTCGGCGCCGCGATGCAGATGTTCTCCCACGGCCTGATCACCGCCATGTTGTTCTTCCTGGTCGGCGTGGTCTACGATCGGGCGCACCATCGCCAGATCGACGGCTTCGGCGGCCTGGGCGTCGTGGTCCCCATCTACACCGGATACATCGCGTTCGCGTTCTTCGCCTCCCTCGGCCTGCCCGGACTCTCGGGCTTCATAGCGGAGCAGATGGTGTTCCTCGGCTCGTTCGGGGTGTTCCGCACGCTGGTGATCATCGCGGCCCTCGGCATCATCTTCGTGGCGGCGTTCCACCTCTGGGCGCTCCAGAGGGTGTTCCTCGGTCCGTTGAACCCGAAATACTCCAACCTCGAGGAGATCAACAAGAGGGAGCTCTTCTGCCTGACGCCGCTGGCCATCCTTGTCCTGTTCGTCGGGATCTGGCCGATTACCGTGGTGAACCTCATGAGCGCCTCCCTGACGCAGCTCGTCGACCTCGTGAAGGCGGTGATCTAGATGTTGGACAACCTGGCCAGCGTAAGCTACTTCCTGCCGGAGTTCGCTCTCACCGCGACGATCCTCGGCCTGATCGTCGTACGCGTGGCCACGAAGGACCCGAAGTCCGTCGCGTTCCCGTACCTCTCCCTCGTCGGGATCGGCCTGTCGATTCTGCTGTCCAGCGTCATGCCCGCGGGAGAGGCGAAAGGGACCTTCGAGGGGATGGTCGCATACGACGCGTTCGCCGTCTTCTTCAAGGTGCTGACGGCCCTCGCCGCCGTCATCGTGGTCTTCATGACCATGGACAGCCGGGAGATGGGCGGGCGACCGCAGGTGGAATTCTACGTGTTCCTCCTGTCGTCGCTGATCGGCATGTTCCTGCTCTCCGCGTCGACCGACATCGTGATGCTGTACCTGTCGTTCGAGCTCGTGTCCATCCCGTCCTACCTCATGGCGGGATACGTGAAGGGGAAGGTGCAGTCCACGGAAGCGGCCATGAAGTACGTGGTCTACGGCGCCACCGCCTCCGGGGGCATGATCTACGGCTTCTCCATGCTCTTCGGCCTCACCGGCTCCACGCAGATCGCAGAGATCGGCAAGGCGCTCGCTTCCGGCACGTTGCCTCTCGTTCCACTGGTTCTTGCAAGCGTGCTGGTCGCGGCGGGGTTCGGCTACAAGATCGCCGCCGTCCCGTTCCACATGTGGAGCCCCGACGTGTACGAGGGCGCCCCCACCCCCGCGACCGCGTTCTTCTCCGTGGCGCCCAAGGCGGCCGGCTTCGCGGTGCTCGTCCGCTTCTTCTACACCGTTTTCGCGGTTTCCGATCCGGGCTCCGCCGTCTGGAGGCTTTCCACCGGGATGGACTGGACGCTCCTGTTCGCCGTCCTTTCCGCGGTCACGATGACGGTCGGCAACCTGGTGGCGGTGAAGCAGGACAACGTGAAGCGCCTGTTGGCCTATTCCTCGATCGCCCACGCCGGGTACATGCTCATGGGGTTCGTTCTGCTGACCCCCGCCGGCATCCAGGCGGTCCTCTTCTACTTCGTGGTCTACCTGTTCATGAACCTCGGCGCCTTCTACGTTGTCCTGGTCGTCGGCAATTCCTGCAACGGCGAGGACATCTCCGACTTCCGGGGCCTCGGCACCCGGGCCCCGTTCATGGCGGTTTCCATGGCGGTGTTCCTTTTCGCCCTGACCGGCATCCCGCCGTTCTCGGGATTCATCGGAAAGCTGTACCTGTTCGCCGAGGCCATCAACCGGCAGATCTACTGGCTGGTCGTGATCGCGGCGCTGAACAGCGTCGTGGGTCTCTATTATTACGCGCGCATCGTGAAGTCGATGTTCCTCGACGCGCCCGAATCCACCGAAGCGATCGCCGTTCCGGCGGTCCCCCGCGCACTTCTGGTCCTTCTTGTGGCGCCGACCTTGATCCTTGGGGTATACTGGGAGCCTGTCGCAAGAATCGCTTCGAATTCCATCCGGATGCTGGCCTTCTGATCGAAAAAGGGCCGGTTTTCTGATCCCGGGGGTGGTGTAGCGATATACCGCGACAGCAAAGGCGGGAGCCATGTCGCGGTATATCGCTACGCTCGATTTTTCCAACCCGTACTTCCCCGTACTCGTCCTCCTCGTCATCTCCCTGCTGACCGCCGGGGGGCTGGTGGTCCTGTCGCACCTCACGGGCCCGAAGATCTACGACAAGATCAAATACAGCGTTTACGAATGCGGCGTGGACCCGCTGGCGCCCGCCCGGGTCCGCGTCTCCGTCAAGTTCTACCTTGTGGCATTGACGTTCATCGTCTTCGATCTCGAGGCGACGTTCCTGTACCCGTGGGCGGTGCTTTTCCGCTCCCTCGGGTGGTACGGCTTCTTCTCGATGCTGTTTTTCCTGGGGATGCTGGTCTTCGGGCTGGTCTACGAATGGAAAAAAGGCGCGCTGGAGTGGCAATGACGCACCGGAAGGACGGCGCCCCGGGATACCTTCTTTCGACCCTTGACGCGATGGTGGCCTGGGGAAGGAAATATTCCCTTTTCCCCCTTACCTTCGCCACCGCCTGCTGCGGCATCGAGGTGATGGGGGCCCTGGGGACCCACTACGACCTCTCACGCTTCGGGGCGGAGGTCGTCCGGTTCTCGCCCAGACAGGCCGACGTCCTCCTCGTGGCGGGGACGGTCAATTACAAGATGGCGCCGGTGCTGCGGCGCATCTACGACCAGATGCTCGAGCCGAAGTGGGTGATCTCGATGGGCGCGTGCGCGTGCTCCGGGGGGTTCTACAACAACTACACGGTCCTGCAGGGGATCGACAAGATCATGCCCGTCGACGTCTATATCCCCGGCTGCCCGCCGAACCCCGAAGGGATCATCGACGCCGTCGTCCAGATCCAGAAGATCATCGAGACCGGCGCCCCGCGGGCGGCGGAACGCTGGCAGTGCAAGTGAGGGCGGCGCGATTGAGCCCGGTGCTGGAAAAGATCATCGCGGCCTTCGGGGCCGAGGTCGTGTCGACCCATTCCGATTTCGGCGACGACACCGCCCTGGTCCGGCGCGACCGGATCGTCGAGATCCTCACGTTCTTGAGGGACGACCCGGAACTCCTGTTCGACTTCGCGATGGACCTGACCGGGGTGGATCACCTCGGCGAGGAACCCCGGTTCGAGGTGGTCTATCACCTCTATTCGCTGGAGAAAAAGCACCGGGTGCGGATCAAGGTGCGGCTGCCGGAGGACGACCCGGCCCTCGACTCTGCGGTTTCGGTGTGGCCCACGCTGAACTGGTACGAGCGGGAGGCGTACGACATGTACGGCATCGTCTTCCGGGGGCACCCGAAGCTGACCCGGATCCTGATGTACGAGGGCTTCGACGGACACCCGTTGCGGAAGGACTACCCGAAGGAGAAGCGGCAGCCCACGATCGGGCCGGAGGATTGAGAGACCCTTGACGGAACCGTTCGAAACCGACGCCGGGGGCGTCAAGCTAGACCTGCAGTCCGAGCCGATGATCATCAACATCGGCCCGTCGCACCCGGCGACCCACACGACGCTGCGCTTCCGCACGGTCCTCGACGGGGAGACGATCCTCGACGTGGAGCCCGAGTTCGGCTACCTCCACCGCGGCTTCGAGAAGGAGTCGGAGGCGGCCACCTGGACCCAGGTGATCTCCTACACCGACCGGCTGAACTACTGCTCCGCCATGATGAACAACGTCGGCTACGCGATGGCGGTGGAGAAGCTCTGCGGCATCGAAGTGCCGGAACGGTGCCAGTACATCCGTGTCATCATCTCCGAGCTCTCCCGGATCATCGACCACATGGTGTGCATCGGCACCAACATGGTCGACATCGGGGCGCTGACGAACTTCTGGTATTTCTGGAAGTGCCGCGAGGAGGTCTACAAGGTCCTCGAGGAGCTGTGCGGCCAGCGGCTGACGACGACCTATACGCGCATCGGCGGCGTCATGGCCGACGTCCCCGAAGGCTGGACCGACCGCGTCCTGGCGGTCTGCCGCGGGGTGATCCCGGCGGGGATCGCCGACGTGGACAGGCTTCTCACCCGGAACCGGATCTTCATCGAGCGGACGATGGGGATCGGGGCCATCACGCCGAAGGAGGCGATCGCGCTGGGATTCACGGGCCCCTGCCTGCGCGCGGCGGGGGTGCCGCTCGACCTGCGCAAGGACCACCCGTACATGGTGTACGACCGGTTCGACTTCGACGTCCCCGTGGGGGAGACGGGCGACACCTGCGACCGGTACATGGTGCGCATGGAGGAGATGCGGCAGTCGCTCCGGATCATCGAGCAGGCGGTCGCGGGGATGCCCGGCGGCCCCGTCAACGTGGACGACCCGCGCTTCATCCTTCCCCCGAAGGAGGCGGTGTACGAGAACATCGAGGCGCTGATGAACCACTTCAAGATCATCATGGAGGGGATCCGGGTCCCGGCGGGCGAGGTGTACTCGGCGACCGAGGCGGCCAACGGGGAGCTCGGCTTCTACATCGTCAGCAAGGGGGGCGGGGGACCCTGGAAGATCAAGGTCCGGCCGCCCTGCTTCCCGCTGTTCCAGGGGATGCCGCGGCTGGTCAAGGGGCACATGATCGCCGACCTGATCGCCGTGCTGGGGAGCGTGAACATCATCGCGGGGGAGCTCGACCGGTGAGCTTTTCGTTGTCGAAAGAGGGGCTGGCGGAGCTCGACCGCCTGCTGTCGCGCTACCCGGACCGGGCGGCGGCGGTCCTGCCGATCCTTCACCTGGTGCAGTCGGAACACGGCCACGTCCCGGACGAGGCGATCGCATGGGTCGCGGAGCGTGCCGGCCTGTCGTCCGCGCACGTCGAGGGGGTGGCGACCTTCTACACCATGTTCGAGCGCCGTCCCAAGGGAAAGCACCACCTGCAGATCTGCCGGAACCTCTCGTGCTCGCTGATGGGGGCGGAAACGCTGGTCGCGCACGTTTCGGAGAAGCTGGGGATCCGCCCGGGGGAGACGACCCCGGACGGCATGTTCACCCTCTCGGTGGTGGAGTGCCTGGGCTCCTGCGGCACCGCGCCCGTCATGCAGGTCGGCGACGAGTACCACGAGAAGCTGACCGTCGAGGCGGTCGACGCGCTGATCGACCGGCTGCGGGCGGAACGGTAGGAAGGGCGGGAATGGAAACGGTCCTCACGACGCATTTCGCCGACGAGCGGTACCGCGGGATCGACGGGTACCGCGACAAGGGCGGCTACGGGGCGCTGCGGAAGGCCGTCTCGATGCCGCGCGAGGCGATCGTCGAGGAGGTGAAGAAGGCGAACCTCCGGGGGCGCGGCGGCGCGGGGTTCCCCGCGGGCGTCAAGTGGGGGTTCCTGCCGAAGGACCTCTCCCGGCCGCGCGTGCTGGTGGTCAACGCCGACGAGGGGGAGCCGGGTACCTTCAAGGACCGGCTGCTCCTTTCCCGCGGGCCCCACCTCCTCGTGGAGGGGATCGCGATCGCCTGCTACGCCCTGTCGATCCACCGCGCCTACATCTATATCCGCGGCGAGTATGCCCGCGAGGCGCGGATTCTCGAGGAGGCCCTGGCGGAGGCGCGCGACGCGGGATTCCTCGGGAAGGACATCCTGGGGACGGGGTTCGACCTCGACGTGACGCCGCACCGGGGCGCCGGCGCCTACATCTGCGGGGAGGAGACCTCCACGATCAACTCCCTCGAGGGGAAGCGGGGGTGGCCGCGGCTCAAACCCCCGTTCCCGGCGGTCGTGGGGGCGTTCGGCCTCCCCACGCTCGTCAACAACGTGGAGACGCTCTGCAACGTGCCCTGGATCGTCGCGAACGGGGGCGAGCGGTTCGCGGCGCTCGGGTGCGAGAAGAACGGCGGCACCCGGCTGGTCGGCGTCAGCGGCCCCGTGGTCCGGCCCGGCATCTACGAGCTGCCCGCCAACGCGAACCTGAAAAACGTCATCTTCGACGTCGCCGGCGGCCTGCTCGACGGGAAGCGGCTGAAAGCCGTCATCCCCGGCGGGTCGTCCACGCCGGTCCTGCGGGCGGACGAGATCGACGTGACCTTCGACATCGAGACGATGGCGAAGGCCGGCACGATGGCGGGGACCTGCGGCGTCATCGTCATCCCGGAGGGCACCTGCATGGTCCGCGCCCTGTCGGTCCTGATGAATTTCTACGCCCACGAGTCGTGCGGCCAGTGCACGCCGTGCCGCGAGGGGACCGGGTGGCTCAAGCGGATCGTGGGGAGGATCGAGGAGGGGAAGGGTCGTCCGGGCGACATCGAGCTCGTCCTCGACGTGTGCGACAACATGGCGGGGAAGACCATCTGCGCGCTGGCGGACGCGGCGGTCATGCCCGCGCAGTCCTTCATCGGGAAGTTCCGCGACGAGTTCGACCGGCACATCGCGGACGGGAAATGCCCGTTCGGGAACCGGTTTTAAGGGGGCTTCAAGAGACGTGCCGAACCTGACGATCGACGGCATACCGGTCAGCGTCCCCGAGGGGACGACGATCCTTACCGCCGCGAAGCAGGCCGGGATCCACATCCCGCACTACTGCTACCACACCCACCTGTCCATCGCGGGGAACTGCCGGATGTGCCAGGTCGAGGTGGAGAAGTTCCCGAAGCTGCAGACCGCCTGCTCCACGGTGGCGACGGAGGGGATGGTCGTCCGCACCGACACGGAGGCGGTGCGCAAGGCGGTCCGGGGCGCGCTCGAGTTCCTCCTCATCCACCACCCGATCGACTGCCCCATCTGCGATCAGGCGGGCGAGTGCGGCCTGCAGGACTACTACATGACGGTCGGCCTCCACAGGAGCCGCTATCCCCTCGAGGACAAGATCCACAAGAAGAAGGTGCAGGACGCCGGAAGCGGCATCGTGCTCGACGCCGAGCGCTGCATCCTCTGCTCCCGCTGCGTGCGGTTCCTCGAGGAGGTGACCGGGACCCGGGAGCTCCAGTTCTTCCGCCGCGGCGACCACTCCGAGATCTCCTTCTTCCCCGGCCGCCCGATCGATAACCTCTACGCCGGGAACCTCGCCGACATCTGCCCCGTGGGGGCGCTTACGAGCCGGGATTTCCGGTTCAAGTGCCGCGTCTGGTTCCTGAAAAGCGCGGATTCGATCTGCACCGGGTGCGCGAGGGGGTGCAACATCGAGGCGCATTTCCACGAAGGCGTCCTGTACCGGTACAAGCCGCGGGTGAACGATGCGGTCAACCGGGCGTGGATGTGCGACTTCGGCCGGATGGAGTACAGGAAGGCGAACGAGGGGAGGCTGCTCGCCCCCTTCGTCCGCGAGAACGGGGCGGTGAAGGAGATGCCGTGGGGGGCGCTGATCCCCCAGGTCGCGCAGAAGCTGTCCGATGCGGCCCGCAAGGACGGGGCGGACGCCGTCGCGGTGATCGCCTCCCCCCAGCTCTCCAACGAGGAGCTCTTCCTCGTCCGCCTCTTCGCCTCCGACCTGCTGGGCACCGTGAACCTGGCCTGGACCCGCCGCGCGCCGGAGGACGGGTTCTCGGACGACTTCCTCATCCACCCGGACAAGAACCCGAACAGCGCGGGCGCCCGGCTCCTCGGGATCCCCGGGGAAGAGGCGTTCCACGCCGTGGTCGGGAGGATCTCCCGCGGGGAGATCCGGGCGCTCCTGATCTTCGGGAACGTGCTGGGAGCCTTCTCGGAAAAGGGCACGCTGGAGCTCCTCTCGAAGGCGCCCTTCATCGTCCAGGTGGGGACCAACGAGGGCGTCGTGTCGAGGGCGTCGCACGCCGTCCTGCCGTCGGCCTCCTTCGTGGAGCGCGGGGGGACCTTCACCAACTGCGACGGGCGCGTGCAGCGCTTCCGCGCGGGTTTCGCCCCGAGGGGGAAGGCCAGGAACGCGATCGATATCCTCGTCGACCTCGGAAACCGGCTGGGCGCCGGCTGGTCCTTCGCCGGGGAAGAGTCCGTGTTCCGGGCGCTGTCGCGGTCGGAGGCGCCCTTCCGCGGGATGACGTACGGGTCCATCGGCTCCCTCGGGCAGGAGGTCAACCGATGACGGGGCCGCTCTTCGACCTCGCGGTCGTTCTCATCCGGATCGGCGTAGTCTTCTCGTTCTGCATGGGGCTGGTCATGGTGTTCGTCTGGGCGGAGCGCAAGGGCGCGGCCTACATCCAGGACCGGCGCGGGCCCAATCGCGCCAGCATTTTCGGATGGACGGCATGGGGGATGTTCCACCCGGTGGCCGACGCGATCAAGTTCCTGTTCAAGGAGGACTTCATCCCGGACAACGCCCACCGGGCGTATTACGTGATCGCCCCGATGTTCGTCTTCGTGCCGGTCATGCTGTCGATCGCGGTCGTCCCCTTCGGGCCGGACATCACCATCTTCGGGCGGCGCGTCATGCTGCAGATCGCCGACCTGAACATGGGCTTCCTCTTCGTCCTCGCCGTTTCGGGGATGACCGTCTACGGCATCGTCCTCGGCGGGTGGGCCAGCGGCAGCAAGTATCCGCTCCTGGGGGGCCTGCGCTCCGCGGCCCAGCTGCTGTCCTACGAGGTGTCGATGGGGCTGTCCATCGTCGGCATCTTCATGGTGTTCGAGTCCGTCCGCCTGTCTTACATCGTCCTGGAGCAGGGGGAGCTGCTTTTCGGGGTGATCCCGAAGTGGGGGGTGTTCGTCCAGCCGGTCGGGTTCATCCTGTTCCTGACGGCCCAGTACGCGGAGGCGAACCGCACCCCCTTCGACCTGCCGGAGGGGGACTCGGAGCTGGTCGGCGGCTACCACACCGAGTACGGCTCCTTCAAGTTCTCCATGTTCATGATGGGGGAATACCTCCACATGGTGGTGAGCTCGGTCATCGTCGCGACGCTGTTCTTCGGGGGATGGCAGTTCCCGTACCTGTACGACACGGGGTTCCTCTTCCCGGGCGGCTTCTCGGTGTCGCTGCCGGAGATCGTGGTCCTGATGATGCGGTGCGGTTCGATCTTCGCAAAATCGCTCTTCTTCACCTGGATGTACGTCTGGGTCCGGTGGACGATCCCCCGGTTCCGGTACGACCAGGTGATGCGCCTGGGATGGAAGGTGATGCTGCCGCTGTCGCTGGCCAACGTCATCGTCACGGGGCTGGTCCTGCTCCTGCTGGAAAGGTAGAGGGGGGAACGGAAAAAGCATGACGGTCGGCATCAGGAAGGTGGCGCGCCCCCGGAAGATGTCCTTCCCGGAAGGCGTGTACCTCGTGGAGATCGCGAAGGCGCTCTGGCTGACGATGAGCCACTTGCTGCGCAACCTCGTCCGCCAGGAGCGGATATGGACGATCGAGTATCCCGAGGTGCGCCGCGTGATGCCGCCGCGGTTCCGGGGGACGCACCGGCTCATGAGGCGCGAGGACGGCACTCCCCGGTGCACCGCGTGCTTCTGCTGCCCGACCGCCTGCCCGGCGAAGTGCATCACGATCGTGGCGGCGGAGTCCCCCGACCCGCGCATCGAGAAGGTCCCGGTGCGGTTCGACATCGACATGCTCCGCTGCGTCTTCTGCGGCCTTTGCGTCGAGGCGTGCCCCCTCGACGCCATCCGCATGGACACGGGGTGGTACACGCCGCCGGACGACTCCCGGGAAAAGCTCGTCTTCACGATCGAAAACCTCCTCGAGAAGCGGGGGTAGGCATGGAAGCGTTCCTCTTCATCCTGTTCGGCGCGATCGCGGTCGGCGCCTCCATCATGGTGGTGACCCGGAAGCATCCCCTGGCGTCGGCCCTGCACCTGATCCTGGCGATGGCCGCCGTGGCGGCCCTGTTCGTGCTGCGCGAGGCGCATTTCCTCGCGGCGGTCCAGATGATCGTCTACGCCGGGGCGGTCGTCGTCCTGTTCGTTTTCGTCATCATGCTGATCAACGTCCCGGAGGACCGCCTCCCCGTGGAGCGGATCACGCTGTTCCGGTTCGCGGCCGTCATCGCGGCGGGGTTCCTCGTCGTGGAGGGAGCCCTGGTCGCCGGCCGGTTCGGCATGTCCGGCGGGCACGTGGCAGGGGGGGGGACGCTGGAGGCGGTGGGGCGGGCGCTCTTCACGGACTACCTTCTTGCGTTCGAGATCGCGTCGGTACTGCTGCTGGCCGCGGTGATCGGGGCGATCTCCCTGGCGAAGAAGAAGATATGACGGGGGGCCCCGGATGACGATCGGACCGTCCGCGTACCTGCTGCTCTCCGCGATCCTGTTCGGCATCGGGGTCGCCGGCGTGGTCACGAGGAGGAACGTGCTCATCATCCTGATGAGCGTGGAGGTGATGCTCAACGGCGTGAACGTGGCGTTCGTCGCCGCGGGCTCGTACTTCGCGGACGCCGCCGGAGGGGTCTTCGCCTTCATGGTCATCACCGTCGCGGCGGCGGAGGCGGCGGTGGGGCTGGCCCTCCTGATCGCCCTGTTCCGGCTGAAGGAGACGGTGGACATCACGGAGCTTTCGATACTCAAATGGTGACGGGAGCCCTCGGATACCTCTGGCTGGTGCCGGCCTTCCCGCTGCTCGGGGTGGTCCTGAACGGCGCGCTGGCCCTGTTCGCGGAGCGGCCTCTGCTGCTTTCGGGCGGCGGGGGCCATGGCGCGCCCCCGTACCGGAGGGCGGTCGCCTTCCTCGCGCCGGCGGTCGTCGGCGCCTCCTTCGCGGCGGCCGTCCTGTGCGTCGCGTCGCTCGCGGCCAGAGCCCCGGGGGACCGGCTCTTCGTCCAGTTCCTCTTCCCCTGGATCGAGGCGGGGTCGTTCCGGGCCCCGGCATCGCTCCTGCTCGACCCGCTCTCCTCGGTGATGATCCTGGTCGTCACCGGGGTGGGCTTCCTGATCCACGTCTACTCCGTGGGGTACATGTCCCACGAGCGCGCCTTCGCCCGGTACTTCACCTACATGAACCTCTTCACGTTCTCGATGCTCCTCCTCGTGCTGGCGGACAACTACCTGCTCATGTTCGTCGGGTGGGAGGGCGTGGGGCTCTGCTCGTACCTCCTCATCGGGTTCTGGTACGACCGCCGCAGCGCCGCCGACGCCGGGAAGAAGGCGTTCGTGGTGAACCGCGTGGGGGACTTCGGCTTCCTCCTGGCGATGTTCCTGGCCTTCTGGACCTTCGGCTCCCTCACCTACACGGAAGTGTTCGCGCGCGCCGGGGGGATGGCGGCCGCGGGGACGCTGACCGCGGGGCTGGCCACGACGATCACGCTGCTCATGTTCCTCGGGGCCGTCGGCAAGTCGGCCCAGATCCCGCTGTACGTCTGGCTGCCGGACGCGATGGAGGGGCCGACGCCGGTCTCCGCGCTGATCCACGCCGCGACGATGGTGACCGCGGGGGTCTACATGATCGCGCGGTCGGGCGTCCTGTTCCTGCTGGCCCCCGCCGCGATGACGACGGTGGCCGTCGTCGGGGCGGCCACGGCGGTCTTCGCCGCCACCATCGGGATCTGCCAGACGGACATCAAGCGGGTGCTGGCCTATTCCACGGTGTCGCAGCTCGGGTACATGTTCCTCGCCTGCGGCGTGGGCGCGTTCACGGCGGGGATCTTCCACCTGGCGACGCACGCGTTCTTCAAGGCGCTCCTGTTCCTCGCCGCCGGTTCCGTCATCCACGCCCTCTCCGGCGAGCAGGACCTGCGGAAGATGGGGGGGCTGAAAAAACGCGTCCCCGTCACCTTCGCCACCATGGCCGTGGCGGCCCTCGCCATCGCGGGGATCCCCGGGCTGTCCGGCTTTTTCTCCAAGGACGAGATCCTGTGGAAGGCGTTCAACGCCCCCGCGTACGGGCCGGCTCTCTGGGCCGTCGCGGCGGCGACGGCCGGCATCACGGCCTTCTACATGTTCCGCCTGGTCTTCCTGGCCTTCTACGGGCCGTCGAGGATGGACTCCGACGTGGAGAAGCGCGTCCACGAGTCCCCGTGGACGATGACCCTGCCGCTGTCCGTCCTGGCGCTCCTTTCGGTCGCCGGCGGCTGGGTCGGCATCCCGGCGGTCCTCGGCGACGCCGTCGGCGTGCCGAACCTGCTCGATCGGTGGATGTCGCCCCCCGGGGCCGTGGAGGGGGGGCACCATTCCGCGGCGCTCGAGATCGGCCTCATGGCGCTGTCCGTCGGGATCGCCCTGGGAGGGATCTGGCTCGCGCACCGGTTCTACCGGGCCCGGCCGGAGACCCCGGGGGCGATCGCCGCGCGCTGGCCCGCTCTCTACGAGGCGGTGCGCAACAAGTACTACGTGGACGAGTTCTACGAGAGGGCGCTGGTGCGGCCGGCCGTCCGCGCCTCCGAGTGGCTGTGGCAGATGTTCGACGCCCGCTTCATCGACGGCATCGTGAACGGCGCGGCGGAGCTCGTCCGGGCCGCCGGCGCCCGGGTGCGGCGGATGCAGGCGGGGATCGTCGGCGGGTACGCCTTCTCCCTGCTCCTGGGCGCGGTGATCATCGTCGGGTACATCATCTACCGGAGCGCGGGATGACGACCGGAAGCTTCCTCCTCGACCGGCACCTGCTTTCCGTCCTCATCGCCCTCCCGGCGATCGGCGCGGCGGGCGTCCTCTGCCTGCCCAGGGAACGGCGGGCGGACATCCGCAACGCCTCGTTCCTCGTCGCGCTGGCGGAGTTCCTCGTCTCCCTCCTGGTGGTCGCGCGGTTCGACCCCGGGACGGCGGCGATGCAGCTCACCGAGAGCGCGCCCTGGATCCCCCGGTACGGGATCGGCTACATCGTCGGGGTGGACGGCATCTCCCTCTGGCTCCTGATGCTCACCACGTTCATCACGCCGATCGCGATCCTGTCGGCCTTTTCCGCGGTGGAGCGGCACGTGAAGGAGTTCATGGTCTTCATGCTGGTCCTGGAGACCGCCATGGTGGGGGTGTTCGTCGCCGTCGACCTGTTCCTCTTCTACGTGTTCTGGGAGCTGGTCCTGATCCCCATGTACTTCCTCATCGGCGTGTGGGGAGGGGAGCGGAGGATCTACGCGGCGATCAAGTTCTTCCTCTACACGTTCGTCGGCTCCGTCCTGATGCTGGTCGCGATCCTCGCGCTCTACTTCCACCACTTCGAGGCCGCGGGCTTCTACACGACCGACCTGATGAAGCTGTACGGGCTCGCCATCCCCCTGAAGATGCAGTTCTGGCTCTTCGCCGCCTTCTTCCTCGCCTTCGCCTTCAAGGTGCCGATGTTCCCGTTCCACACGTGGCTCCCCGACGCGCACGTCGAGGCGCCGACGGCGGGCTCGGTGATCCTCGCCGCGATCCTCCTGAAGATGGGGGCCTACGGGTTCCTGCGGTTCTCGGTGCCGCTCTTCCCCGCCGCCGCGGCCGACTTCGCCCCCCTGATCGCGTCGCTCGCGGTGGTCGGGATCGTCTACGGCGCGCTGGTTTCCATGGTGCAGAAGGACATCAAGAAGCTGGTGGCCTACTCCTCCGTGTCGCACCTGGGCTTCGTCATGCTCGGCCTGTTCGCCTTCAACCTGCAGGGGATCGAGGGCGGGATCCTCCAGATGGTCAACCACGGCGTCTCCACCGGGGCGCTGTTCCTCATCGTCGGGATCCTCTACGAGCGCAGGCATACCCGCCTGATCTCGGATTTCGGGGGTCTGGCCCGGGTCGTCCCGGTGTTTTCGGTCTGCTTCATGGTCGTCGCCCTGTCCTCCGTCGCCCTGCCCGGCACCAACGGGTTCGTGGGCGAGTTCCTCATCCTGCTGGGGGCGTTCCGGGCCAACCCCTGGCTGACCGCCGTCGCGGCAACGGGGGTCGTGCTCGCCGCGGTGTACATGCTCTGGATGTACCAGCGCGTGATGTTCGGGGAGGTGACGCACGAGGAGAACCGGGGGCTGCCCGACATGAACGGCCGGGAGCTGGCCTGCCTGCTCCCGATCCTCCTGCTCGTCTTCTGGATCGGGGTGTACCCGCAGCCGTTCCTGCGGAGGATGGACGCCACGGTCCGTGCGTACGTCGCGCGCTACGAAGCGGCGAAGCAGGCGGCGCTTTCCCCGGCGGCCCCGGGAGAGACGATGTTCACGCGTTATTTCGGCGCGGGGAAGTGAGAAAGGGATGATCCCTATCGACGTCGACGTCCAGTCGGTGGTCCGGGGGCTTTTCTGCGTCCTCCCGGAGATCCTCCTGATCGCGGCGGCCGTCGCGGTCCTGATGGCGGACCTGTTCCTGGCGGAGGGGAAAAAGAAGCTCCTGTGCGACATCGCCCTGACCGGCGCCGCCGCGGCGGCGGTCGCCGTCCTGTGGCTGGGCCCCGTCGGGATCGAGGGCTTCTCCGGGACGATCGCGCACGACGGGCTGGGGATCTTCTCCTCCCTGACCGTCCTCGCCGCCGCGCTGGTGACGCTCCTGATGTCCATCGGGTACTCCGAGTGGGAAGGGACGCGGAAAGGGGAGTTCTACGCCCTGCTGCTGCTGTCCGTCGCCGGGATGCTCCTGCTGGCGAAGGGCACGGACCTGGTGACCGTCTTCCTCGGGCTGGAGACGATGTCGATCCCCGTCTACTGCCTGGTCGGGTTCCACCGCGGCCGGATGACGTCCCTGGAAGGGGCGCTGAAGTATTTCCTGCTCGGCGCCTTCGCCTCCGCCTTCCTCCTCTACGGAATGGCGCTGGTCTACGCCACGACGGGGACCACGAAGATCGCCGCGATCGCCGCGATGGCGGCGGACCTACCGCTTTCCGGGAACCCGGTCTTCCTCGCCGGGATCGGGCTCCTCCTGGTCGGCTTCGGGTTCAAGGTCTCCCTGGTCCCGTTCCACATGTGGACGCCCGACGCGTACGAGGGGGCCCCCACGATCGTGACCGCCTTCATGGGCGCCGCCGTCAAGGCGGCCGGCTTCGCGGCGCTCGTCCGCCTGGCGCTGCTCGTCTTCCCTCCCCTCCAGTCGTGGATGCCGGACATCCTCTGGGTCCTGTCGGTCCTGACCATGACCGTGGGCAACCTGTCCGCGCTGTTCCAGGACAACATGAAGCGCATGCTCGCCTGGTCCTCGATCGCCCACGCGGGGTACATCCTCGTCGGGCTGACGGCGGGGAACGTCGCGGGGGCGCAGGCGGCGCTCTTCTACCTCCCGGTGTACGCTTTCATGAACCTGGGGGCGTTCGGCGTGCTCATGCTCGCAGCCCCGCGGGAGGACGACGGGTACGACATCCGCAACCTGGCGGGGCTCGGGTTCCGCCACCCCCTCCTCGGTGCCCTCCTTTCCCTGTTTCTCGTCTCGCTCGCCGGCATCCCGCCCACGTCGGGGTTCGTCGGGAAGTTCTACCTGTTCGGCGCGGCCGTGAAGGGCGGCCACGTCCCGCTCGCCGTCCTCGGCGTGCTGAACAGCGCCGTGTCCGTCTACTACTACCTGCGCCCCGTCGTCCACATGTACATGACGCAGGCGCCCACGGATCTCCCCGCTCCCCGTTCCTTCCGGACCTCGTTCTCCGTCGCCCTGTTCCTCACGGCCGCCTCCGTCCTCGTGCTGGGCGTGACGCCGGGGTTCTTCCTGGCGTTCGCCGAGTGGTCGGTGATGTCGCTGCTCATGTAGCCCGCCAGGGCCGCATCCCTCGCACGAGCAATCCCGTGCATCATGCGCGGCAAATGGTCTCCTGTTCCGCGGCGGGGCGTCTTTCGGAGCTACGGCTCCTCGGCCGTCCATGGCCTCGTCGCCTGCGCTGTTTCTCCCTCCGCCCTCCCTGGCTCACGGTTCGAAACAGACGCCGCTCCGGAAAGACCCCCGCCGCTCCACGGGAGACCACTTGACCTGCTTGCCGCAATGAGTTGCTCGTGCGAGGGCAGCGGCCCTTGCGGCCGACAACCCTAAAGCCCCCCCCCAGGCCCCCGCGATACAGGTCAGCAAGACACAAGCCACCAAGACACAAGCCACCAAGGAGATTTTCTCTACGGAAGGTACGTACGGAAAAGCTACCGATTTCAGGTCAGGCGGTTTCGGGGGACACTCTTGGCTTTACGCGGGCGGAGGGAAAGAGTGTTCCCCGCCCAGCTCGTACGGAAAAGCTACCGATTTCAGGGCAGGCGGTTTCGGGTCAGGGAGGGACACTCTTGGTTTAAACACGGGCGAAGGGAAAAAGTGTCCTCCCCCAGTTAACAAGAAGTCATGTTTCCTGATTCGCGAGGGTTCCTCCTGCGCAAATGAGGTCTCTCAGACCTCGTTTTCTCGAACCTACCCCCCCCGTGGCGTTGATAACCGTTTCCGATTTATCGATGCCGCGGCCGAGGGAAGGGAAGGAACCGGGGAACGCGATTCCTGTATTCCGCGTACGCCTTACCGAACGCCCGCTCCATCCGCCGTTCCTCGAGAAAGGTGGCGAGATAGAAGTAGGCGACGATCGACGCGGTCGTGGCGAAGGAGTTGCGCGTCTGGACGGGCTGGAACGCCAGGAGGACGGAGAAGCCGAGGTAGAGTGGATGGCGGACGATGGCGTACGCCATCTCCGTATGGAGCCGCCTCCGCGGCGGTCGAAGGCCGATGAACTCCCGGAGGTTCCAGGGAGTCCGGAACAGGAGCACCGCGCCCGAGGCCTGCACGGCATGAAGCGCGAACCGCAGCCACCCCTCGACCCGGTACAGCGGCGCGTCGGGAAGGGAGTGGACGTAGAGCAGCGTCGCGGCGGTCGCCAGGCACGAGTACGCCGTGAACAGGAGGCGGTGGTACGCTTCGAACCGCCGCTCCCCCATGGCCCGCCGCGCCAGACGCTCGTACCCCTCCGAGACGGTCAGGCTGTGGAACGCCGCGAAGGCGGCCCATGCAAGGACGACCCGCACGATTTCCATGGCTGTCTGCCCCCCGTTCCCGATGGTATCATCCCCGAGGTTTTAAGGTTCCGCCGACGCCTTTCCGATAAGGGATGAGATGAGGTGCCCATTCTGCAAGATCGACTCGATGCGGCCCGCGGATTCCGGCGCGGACCGGATCGACCGGTGCGTCTCCTGCGGGGCCGCGTGGTTCGACGCCGGCGAGATCCGGGAGCTGGCCGAGGGGCGGTTCCCGGGGACCGGCGAGGCCCCGGCGGGGGAGGGAGCGGTCCCGCACGGGAAAGAGGACATCTCCGCGCGGATGGCCCGCGCGTGGAAGAAAGCCGCCTCGCTGCTTTGCCCCCGTTGTTCCCGGCCTCTCTCCGTCGTCGATTTCCGGAACACCGGCGTCCCGGTCTTCCGGTGCCGGGAGTGCGGCGGGATGCTCGTCCGGGGCGACGCCGTGTCGGACCTGGCCCGCACGTTCGGGATCCAACGCAGGAACGCCGCGCTGTACGAAGCGCTCGGGACCTCGATGGCGGGCGAGATGCGGCGGCGCCTCGAGCGGGAGTACGGCCCCGACAGGGAGATCCGGGCCGGCGTCGGCGCGCCGGGAATCCCGGTGGTGGTCCCCCTGGCGGACGGCGGCGAGGCGCCGGGCGCGCCCCCCGTCGTCACGTGGGGGCTTCTCGGCGTGACGGTGGCGCTCCACCTTCTCGTCATGGCAGGCCTCGCGGGGGCGGACGGGTTCGCGGCCCGCCTCGCGCTGCCGGCCGGCGCCGGGCTGGCGAACGTCCCGGCGTTCGCTCCCTGGCTGGCCCCGTTCTTCCACGGCGGGATCGCTCCGCTCGCGGCGGGCTGCCTGTTCCTTTTCGTCCTCGGGGACAACGTTGAGGGGCGGGTGGGGCGCGGCTGGTTCCTCGCCCTGTATCTCGCCTGCGGGGCGGTCGCCGGGTCGGCGCACGTCGCCTGGGGAAAGGCGGGGTCGTCCGCCGCCCTCGGATCCGCCGGCGCGGTCGCCGGGGTGCTGGGCGCCTATCTCGTTTTCTTCCCCCAGGTTCCGATCTCCATGTACGGGGGGGGGAAGGTCTTTTCCGTCCCGGCCTACCTGTTCGCCTGCGCCTGGGCGGCGGCGCTGTTCCTGTGGAGCTGGGGCCCGTTGTCGGGCATCCTCGATCCCGCGCCGTACTGCCTTGCGGGAAACCTGGCGGGGTTCGGGGCGGGAGCGGCGGCCGCGGCCCTGTGGCGGTTCAACGAGGATAATCATGCTTTCGTCGGGCGGCCGATGCGATAATATGACACCCATGCGGGAAGTTCGGCGAGAAGAAACCATCTTCGGGTTCTCCGGGACGCTGGCGCGGGGCCTGGCGGTGGCCACCATGATGGCATCGATCACGGCGGCGCTGATCGCCATCCCCGAACAGTCCCCGGAATGGGCCAATTCCCAGGAGCTGCTCCGCAAGCTGTACCTCATGCCGATCCTCCTCTGCGCGTCGTGGTTCGGCGCGCGCGGGGCCGCGGTCGCGACGGCGGTCGCGATGGCGGTCTGCCTGGGGCTGGTCGGCAGTTCCTGGCCCACGGAGCTGCCCGCCCAGGCGGAGCGGGTCGGCGAGATGGGGATCTTCTGGCTCGTGGGCGCGCTCGCCGCCAGCTTCTTCGACCAGCAGAAGAGGTACACGCGGGACATCGAGAACGCGAACGACAACACGCTCCTGGCCCTGGCGTCCTCCCTCGACGTGCGGGAGCACAACACGGGCGTCCACTCGCAACGGGTGGCGGACTACACGCTGCGGCTCGCGAGGCAGATGGGGGTCCGGGACGGGAATGCGCTGGACATCTTCTGGCGGGGCGCCCTGCTGCACGACGTGGGGAAGATCGGCATCCCCGACGAGGTGCTCCTGAAGCCGGGCGCGCTGACCGACGAGGAGTGGCGGGTGATGCGGACGCACCCCATGGTCGGCGCGAACATCTTGAGGAAGATCGATTTCCTTCGCGAGCCGGCGGAGATCGTCCTTTCCCACCATGAACGGTACGACGGGACGGGGTACCCGCGGGGGCTCAAAGGGGAGGGGATCCCCCTGGGCGCCCGCATGTTCTCCGTGATCGACGTCTACGACGCCTTGACGACGAACCGTTCGTACCACACCGCCTGCTCCCACGCGGAGGCCTTGAAAGAGATCTGGGACGGCTCCGGCACGCGCTTCGACCCGGCGGTCGTCGCGTCCTTCGCCCGGATCCCGTTCGAGGAGCTGCGCGGGATCGCCCGGAACAACAGCGCCTCGCTCCTCCTGGGGCCGGAGCCCGCTCCGGCGCTGCGGGAGACGGCCGTCGCCGCCTCCCTCCTCCTGAAGCCGTGACCGGAGAGGACCCTCCGCGCGAGGACCCTCCTCACCGCGTCCCGGTGGAGGACAGCATCGACCTGCACGCGTTCCCCCCGCGCGACGTCGTGTCCGTCGTCGAGGAATATCTCGAGGAGGCGGCCGCGAAGGGGTTTCGGGAGGTCCGTCTCATCCACGGGAAAGGGAAGGGGGTCCAGAGGGCGGCCATACGGTCCGTGCTGAGCGGTCACCCGCTGGTCGCGGCGTTCTCGGACGCCTCCCCGGGGGCCGGGGGATGGGGGGCGACGCGGGTGGTCCTGCGCTCCCGGGGGTAAGGCGCCTTTTTCAGCGGGGCGCCGCCGCGGGCAGCCGAAGGCGGGCGAGCTCCGTGACGAGTTTCCCCGCCCATCGGTAGATGTTGTGCTCCCTTAACGTCGCGCGCATCCGCTTCATCCTTTCGGATCGTTCCACGGGGTCCATCTTCAGCGAGGCGGCGATGGCTTCCGCCATCTCCTCGATGTCGTACGGGTTGACGATGAGGGCGTCCTTCAGCTCGCGCGAGGCCCCGGTGAACTGGCTCAGGACCAGGACGCCGTCCTCGTCCGCCCGCGCGGCGACGTATTCCTTCGCGACCAGGTTCATCCCGTCGTGGAGCGAGGTGACCAGGCAGACGTCGGACGCCTTGTAGAACGGGGCGATCGTCTCGTGGCTGTGGTGCGCCTTGAGGAAGAGGATCGGCTTCCATTTCTTCGTCTGGAACCGCCAGTTGATCTTCTCGACCATCTCCTCGATCTCCGACTGGAGGTCCCGGTATCGTTTCACGTGGGTGCGGCTGGGCGCGCCCAGCTCGACGAAGACGAACCGCTCGATGAACTCCGGGTATTTCTCCAGGAACCGCTCGATGGCCCGGAACCGCTCGGGGATCCCCTTCGTGTAGTCGATGCGGTCGACTCCCACCGCGAGGAACTCCGCCTGGATCCCGTGCTCCTTGAGGACGCGGTCCTTCGAGGCCTCTCTGGCCGGGGAGTCTTCGGGGGAAGGCGCGCTGTCGAAGCTGACGCTGATGGGGAAAGGGCGGACCAGGGTGACGTGGTCGCCCCGGGTGATGGAGAACTGCTCCCAGTTGATCTTCGACTCGAGGAAACGGTCGGCGCTCTCCAGGAAATTGTTGCAGTGGAACTGGATGTGGAACCCGATGATGTCCGCCCCGAGCATGCCCGTGAGGATCTCCTGGTGCCACGGGCAGATTCCGTATGCCTCGGGGTTGGGCCAGGGGATGTGCCAGAAGATGGCGACCCGCGCGTCGGGCCGTTCCTTCTTCACCATCTGCGGCAGGAGGGCGAAATGGTAGTCCTGGACGAGGACCAGGGGCGATTCCTCCCCGGCGATTTCCTCGAGCAGCGCCTGCGCGAACTTCTCGTTCACTTTCATGTAATGGTTCCAGTCCTCCAGCCGGAAGGTGGGTCGGGTGTGGGTGATGTGGCAGAGGGGCCACAGCCCTTCGTTCGAAAACCCGTAATAGTACCCGTCCTCCTCCTCCTTGGTAAGCCAGACCCGCCTCAGGGTGTACGCAGGCTCCTCCGGCGGGACGCGCAGCTTGTCGCCTTCCCCCGTCGTCTCCCGGTCGGCGTCCCCGCTGCCGTGCGCGATCCAGACGCCGTCGGAGACCCGCATGACGGGGTCGAGCGCCGTGACCAGCCCGCCCGCGGGCACGACGCACCGGACGTTCCGGCCGTCCTTCGTGTGTATGTAGGGCTCGCGGTTGGAGACGAGGAACAGCTTCCCCCCTCCGAGCTCCGAGCGCAGATGCTCCTTCAGGCGCCCGGCGGTCCAGAGGGATTCCGCGTGGAGACGCAGCTTGGCCTCCTCCTCCGCCTCCACCCGGGCCGCCTCCAGGCTCTTCGCGAGGTGGCTCACCTCCGAGATGAGGGGGCCCAGCACGCCCTGCCGCCCGGACGGCATCTTCGGCTTCTCCTTTCCCATCCGGAGGTCGCGGGCCCATTCGGCGATCTGGGCGATCGGGCCCGTGATGCTCCAGCGGACCACCAGGACGGTGATCGCCACCACCAGCAGGGTCAGGACCAGGAAGCGCAGGAGGTTGTCTTTCCAGATCTCCTTGAGCCGGACGTCGATGTAGGAAGCGTCGTCGAAGAGCGCGAGGACCCCGAGGGTCTCCTCGTCCTGGACCAGGGGGAACGCGTAAACGTAGGTCCTTTTCCCCTCGATCCGCTTGAATGCGCTCGCCGGCCGGCCGTCCTCGAGCGTGTTCACGACCTGCGGGAGCGACCGGGGGAGGCGGTTTTTCAGAAGGGAGGTCGAAGCGATGACGTCGGCCTGCCGGTCGAAGACGGCGATCCCCTGGAGCCGTTCCCGGTTGCCGAACCGTTCCACGAGCCGGTCGAGCTTCTCGCGGGAATCGGAACGGACGAGCGGGACGACCGAATCCCGGAGACCTTCGGCCAGGAGGACGACGCGGCGCTCCATGTCGGCCGCGAGCCGGAGCCGCTCCTTCCGCACCTGGTAGAGGGAAGAGCCGGCGGCGACCAGGGCCACCACGAGCGTCAGCGACACGATGAGGCGGATCGTGATCTTCATGATCGTCCTTTCCGTCCGGCCTGTCGTGGATTGATATAGATTATATCCCTTTCCCCCCCGGCTCCGCCCGCTGGAATCGCCCCCAGCCTCCGTATGTTATGATTTTCCATCACGCGCTTTCCCGAGGGATCCCGATGGCGTTCCGCGACCTGCCTTCGTTCCTCGCCGCCCTCGAGGCGCGAGGGGACCTGAAAAAAATCGCCGCGCAGGTTTCCACGGAGCTCGAAGCGGCGGAAATCGCCGACCGGGCGATCAAATCCGGCGGTCCGGCGCTGCTGTTCACGAACGTTTCGGGCACCGAAGTGCCGCTCGCCATGAACCTCTTCGGGACGATGGAGCGGATGTGCTTCGCCCTGGGGGTCGCGCGGCTCGACGACATCGGCGCGCGCGTCACCGAGATCCTGGAGCCGGAGATCCCCACCAACTTCCTGGAGAAGCTCAAGATGCTTCCCCGCCTGGCGCGGCTCGCGGACTTCCTCCCGAAGACCGTATCCTCCGCCCCCTGCCAGGAATTGGTGGAACGGGAGCGGCCGTCGCTTTCGTTCCTGCCCGTCGTGAAGACCTGGCCCGGGGACGGGGGGCCGTTCATCACGCTGCCGCTGGTGTTCACGAAGGACCCGGAGACGGGGCGGCGCAACGTGGGGATGTACCGGATGCACGTGTACGACGAGACGACCACAGGCATGCACTGGCACGTCCACAAGGGCGGGGCGCAGCACTACCGCGGCTTCCGCCGGAAGCGGGAGCGGATGCCCGTCGCGGTGGCGCTGGGCGGCGACCCCGCGACGATCTATTCGGCCTCCGCACCGCTGCCCGAGGATGTCGACGAGATGATGTTCGCCGGGTTCCTGCGGAAGGAGCCGGTCGAGATGGTCCGGTGCGTCACCTCCGACATCGAGGTCCCCGCCCATTCCGAGGTGGTCCTCGAGGGATACGTGGACCCCGCGGAGCTGCGGACCGAGGGGCCGTTCGGCGACCACACGGGGTACTATTCGCTGGCCGACGGGTACCCGGTCTTCCACCTGACGTGCGTGACCCGGAAGAGGAACCCCGTCTACCCGGCCACCATCGTCGGGAAGCCGCCGATGGAGGACGTCTTCATGGGGAAGGCCACCGAGCGGATCTTCCTGCCCATGCTCCGGAAGATCGTCCCCGAAGTCGTCGACATGAACCTCCCCCCCGAGGGGATCTTCCACAACTTCGCCCTGTTCTCCATCGACAAGCGGTACCCCGGGCACGCCCGCAAGGTGATGAGCGCCGTCTGGGGGCTCGGCCTGCTCATGTTCTCCAAGTTCGTGGTCGTGTTCGACGCGGACGTGGACATCCAGAACCTCTCCGAGGCGATGTGGCGGATCGGGAACAACGTGGACCCCCGCAGGGACACGATGATCGTGGACGGACCGGTGGACGCGCTCGAGCACGCTTCCCCCGTCCCGCACTACGGCTCGAAGATGGGGATCGACGCGACGCGGAAATGGGCCTCGGAAGGTTTCGCCCGCGAATGGCCCGAGGACATCGTCATGCCGGAGGAGATCACGGGGCTGGTGACGCGGCGGTGGAAGGAGTACGGCTTCTGACGCCGGAAGGGGCGCTGCAAGCGGAACAAATGGATGCCGCTTACGCCGAAAAGGGCTGTCCCCGTTCGCTTCGAGCCGCGGCTACCCGGCTACGACCAGCAAACGTGCTTATAAGAGCTTTCCCTGCCTTCGGTCACCCTGATCGGCCATCGATTATATCTCCGTATAAAGAGTGCGGGGTCTCCGCCGGTTCCGCGCTTTCGTCTCTCCGCTCAGGGGACACCCTTTTCGGCTTACGCGGCATCATGGTGCCCGCAGCGCCCCTTCCAACGGCAGAGACCGATACTCCTCCAACCAAGGGGGACGGCTTGCCCAGAGGGGGACACTCTTGGTTCGAAAACGGGCGGAGGGAAAGAGTGTCCCCCGCTCAATGGGCCGATCCGGCGGAGCATCCGGGCCTTCATGTCCGGCATCCCGAAGCAGCCGCAGGGAGCGCTGCGGGCACGAGAACTTCACGAATTGTTCCGGCGCGTGGGGGGGCTCCCGCGGAGCAACGGGGGTCGCGAGGAGCGGCGTCTGTTTCGACCGAGAGCCAGGGAGGGCGGAGGGAGAAACAGCGCAGATGAGGAGACCATGGACGGTCGACGAGCCGTAGCTCCGAGGGACCTCCCGTTGCGGAGCAGGAGACCACCGGGGATGCCGGAACAATGGGAGGTGCTCGTGCGAGGGATCCGCTCCTTGCGGCTGCTCCGGGATGCCGGATTCGAGGGAGCCTAGAGATGCTCCGCCGGATCGCCGTCTACCTGGAGATGATCAAGGTGGCGCATACGGTCTTCGCGCTGCCGTTCGCGTTCGTGGGGATGTTCCTTGCCGCCCGGGAGACGGGGGCCGCGTACGCCCTGCCCCCGGCGCGGACCGTCTTCTTCATCCTGCTGGCGATGGTCGGCGCGCGCAGCGCCGCGATGGGGTTCAATCGCCTGGCGGACGCCGACATCGACGCGAGGAACCCGAGGACGAGGGACCGCGCGATACCGGCGGGAAAGGTGAGCCGGGCGACGGCGGGCGTCCTCGTCCTGTTTTCCTCCCTCCTGCTCGTGCTGGCGGCGTGGAGGCTGAATCCCCTATGTCTCAAGCTTTCCCCCGTCCTGCTTCTCCTTCTCTTTTCCTACTCGTACATGAAGCGGTTCACCTGGGCTTCCCACCTGGTCCTGGGCGCGTGCCTGGGGGCCGCCCCGCTGGCGGCCTGGATCGCGGTCACGGGCGGGGTCGACGCGAGGATCCTGTCGATCTGCTTCGCCGTGATGTTCTGGACGGCCGGCTTCGACGTCCTGTACGCCCTGCAGGACATCGAATTCGACCGGAGCGCCGGGCTGCACTCCATCCCCCGGCGCCTGGGGGCGGGCTGCTCGCTGCGGGTCGCGCGGGCGTTCCATTTGGCGATGGCGGCGCTGTTGCTGCTGGGGTATCATTTGTTTGGGCTCGGCGCATGGTACCTGGCCGGGCTGGTCCTCTGCTTCGGCGTCCTGGCGTACGAGCATTCGATCGTCCGGGAGGACGATCTCTCCCGGCTGGACATGGCGTTTTTCAACCTGAACGGCGTTGTGAGCATCGCTTATTGCCTCTTCACCTATCTGGACCTCGTGTTGCGGGGCGCCCCATGAGGGTTCTGCTGGGGATATCGGGCGCGAGCGGCGCCGTCTACGGAGTGCGGTGCGCCGGGCTGCTGCTGGCGCAGGGGGTGGACCTGCACGTCCTGGTCACCCCGACGGCGTGGGAGATCCTGTCCGCCGAGCTCGGGGGCGGCGAGGTTCCCGGGGGGCTCGACGGGAGGCGGGAGTGGCTCGCGCGCCTGGTTTCCGGCAACCGGCCGTTCCGGCTGCACGCCGACGACGATTTCCGGATCCCGTTCGCCTCCGGCTCCAACCCTCCCGACGCGATGATCATCGCTCCCTGCTCCATGGGGACCGTCGGGCGGATCGCCTCCGGCGTCGCGTCGTCGGTGCTGACCCGCTGCGCCGACGTGGCCGTCAAGGAGCGCAGGCCGCTGGTCCTGGTGGTGCGCGAGACACCTCTCTCCGTCCTTCATCTGGAAAACCTGCTGGCCCTCGCCCGCGCGGGGGCGGACGTTCTTCCCGCCTGCCCGGGTTTCTACCATCGGCCGGGGTCGGTTTCCGAGCTGGTCGATTTCGTCGCCGCCCGGGCGCTCTCCCGCATCGGGATCGAGGCGGGCGTGCTTCCCCGCTGGGGGGAAGGGGAAACCGTGCCGAAGGAGGGGCGCCATGAAGAAGATCCTGGTAGTCGATGACGAGGAGAGCATCCGCGAGCTGTACCGCGCGGAACTCTCCGACGAGGGATACGAAGTCGATCTCGCCGCCGACGGGCGGGAGGCGCTTCGCCGCCTCGACGCGTTCCGCCCGGACCTCGTGACGCTCGACATCAAGATGCCCGGGATCGACGGCATCGAGGTCCTGCGCCGGATCCGCGAGAAGAACGCCACGATCCCCGTGATCCTGGTTTCGGCGTTCGGCGAGTTCAAGCAGGACTTCAACACGTGGGCCTCCGACGCCTACATCGTGAAGTCCCACGATCCCACGGAGCTCAAGGAGACGATCCGGAAGCTCCTGGAGGCCGGATGAGCATCCTGAGGGTCCTCCTCGAGGCGCTGCGCGGGGAGCGGAAATCCCGGGGCGAGACGAGGGACGTCTCGTTCGCGGGCGCGCTGACGTCCGGGCTGTACGAGATCTCGCAGGCGCTGAGCCGGCCGGGAGAGGACGTCCAGCGCAGCTTCGACCTCATCACCTCCGCCTCCGCGTCGATCCTGCGCGTCGAGCGCTGCGTCCTGCTGCTTTCGGCGCCCGGGGAGGAATACCCCCAGATCCGTTCGATGGCGGGCATCCCGAGGGGGAAGGCGTACGAAAAGCTGCGGCTCGAGATGTACCGGAGGGTCGTCCTGCCGGTCCTTTCCTCCGGGGAGGGGGTCGTCATCTCCGAGGGGCGGCCGGGGCTCGACCGCAGCCTCCTGCGGCTGATCCACCGCATGGACGTGAAGGGGATGATCGTCGCGCCGGTCAAGAGCGCCGCCTCCACCATCGGGGTGGTCATCGCGGCGACCCCGCTCGACCGCAGGGACCTCGACGACGAGGACCTGAAGCTGCTTACCGTCATGGCGAATTTCGCATCGGTCGTCCAGGGAAACGCTGCGCTGGTCGCCCGGCTGGACAAGAAGGCCCGGAAGCTTTCGGCCATCTTCGACATCAGCAAGGCGCTGAACGAGGAATCGGATCCGGCGGTCCTTTTCCAGCGGATCATCGACCGCGCGACCGGGCTGCTGGGCGCCTCCTCCGGCTCGGTCATCCGCGTGGACCACACCTCCGGGATGCTCTATATCGAGGCGGAGCAGGGGCTCGGCGGCGCGGTGAAGAGCGCCATCCGGCTGCGGATCGGCGAGGGGGTCACCGGGTGGGTGGCGAAGGAGGGCGTCCCGCTGCTGGTCAAGGACGTCCGGGAGGACCCCCGGTACTTCGAGGCGAGCCCCAAGGTGATGTGCGAGATGGCCGTTCCGATCAAGTGGGGGTCCGAGGTGATGGGGGTGATCAATCTCGACCACCACCAGGTGAACGGGTTCCAGGAAGAGGACCTCGAGATGCTGACCGCCTTCGGGCACGTCGCGGGAGTGGCGCTGCGCAACGCGAACGTCCTGCGCGACTGGACGAGGGACGTCCGGTGACGGCGGCGATCCCGTGCTCGAGGACCGTCCTCGTGGCGCGCCCCGTGTGGCCCGTGCTGAAGTACCTGGCGGAGGGGCTGGTTACCCGCGGCTACTTCGTGGAGCGCTCGGGATCGTGGGAGGCGCTCTTCGACGCCCGGGCGGCGGGGGAAGACCTCGCGGCCGTCTTCCTCGGGGAATACGGCGAGATCGCCGAGGAGGAGTGGGTCCTCCGACGGTTCCGCAAAGGGGAGGAGGGGAACGGGGTCCCGGTCTTCCTGGTCGGCGGCAGGAACGCCCTGCGGTGGGAGCGCAGGTTCCGGGAGGCCGGGGCGGACCAGGTCTTCTCCGCCGACCTGTCCGCCGCCGATATCCTCGAGCGGGCGAGGCCGCTTTACGCCCTCGGCGACATGTACCACGATGCCCTGGAGGTCAACCGGGAGCTCCGGTGGCATTCGCTGGTGGACGAGCTGACGGGGCTTCCCAACCGGCGCCAATTCACGGAGGAGCTCGAGCGCAACATCGAGATGGCCCGCAGAATCGGGCGTCCGCTGTCGTGCATCGTAACGGATATAGACGACATACGCGGCGTGAACGAATCGTACGGGTTCCCGGTTGGGGACAGCGTGATCCGGCAGTTCGGGGGAATCCTCAAGGGGGGAAAGCGGCGCTACGACGCCGTGGCACGCCTGGGCGGGGACCAGTTCGTGTGGCTCCTGGTGGGAGCGAACGCTTCGCAGGCGGTGCGGGCGGCCTGGCGGGTCCACCGCAAGGTCTCCGAAAGCGTGTTCGACGGCGTCCAGTCTCCCGTCCGGGTGACGGCCACCTGGGGGGTCTCGACCGTCTTCCCGGGCGAGGAAAGCTCCGAGCGGCTCCTGATGGAAAACGCGGACCGCGCCCTGTACTGGGGGAAGGAGAGCGGGAAGAACATGGTCCGGTGCTATCCGCCGGAGAAGGCGGCAGTCGATGAATAGGAACATACTCGTATTTCCGGATCCTTTTCTTGCCCGCAAGGCGGCCCCGGTCGCGAGGGTCGACGAACGGGTGAGGGAGCTCATCCGGGATATGTTCGATACCATGTACGAATCCGAGGGCATCGGCCTGGCGGCGCCCCAGGTGGGGGTCGGGAAGCGCGTCATCGTGGTCGACGTCTCTCCCGCCGACCAGGCGGCTTCCCCGATCGCGCTCGTCAACCCCGAGATCGTCGGGAGGGAAGGGGAGATGACGACGTGCATGGAGGGGTGCCTCAGCGTCCCCGGCGTCCAGGGGGAGGTGACCCGCTCGGAAGGCGTGGTGGTGAGCGGCCTGAACGAGAACGGCGAGCCGGTGACGCTGCGCGCCGACGGCATCCTGGCCCGCTGCCTGCAGCACGAGATCGACCACCTGGACGGCGTCCTGTTCATCGACCGCATCCCCTCCCCGATTCCCGTCCCGCCGGCTTCCGCGAAGTGACCGCCGGCTCCGCCAGAGTCGGCGCGGCCCGGCTGCGCACGGTGTTCATGGGAACGCCGGCCTTCGCGGTCCCGTCCCTCGCAGCGCTGTCCGCCACGGAGAACGTCACCCTGGTCCTGTGCAACCCGGACCGCCCGGCCGGGCGAGGGCAGGTCATGGTTTCCCCTTCCGTGAAGGAAGAGGCGGCAAGGCTTGGGATCCCGGTGTTCCAGCCGGAGAAGGCGCGCCACCCGGAAGCCGTGGCGCGCATCGCCGCCGAGGCGCCCGACCTGATCGTGGTCGTGGCGTACGGCCACATCCTCCCGAAGTCCGTCCTCGACATCCCGAAGACGATGTGCGTGAACGTCCACGCGTCCCTCCTTCCGAAGTACCGGGGGGCCGCGCCGATCAACTGGGCGGTGGCCCGCGGCGAGACGGAGACGGGGATCACGATCATGAAGATGGACGAGGGGATGGACACGGGTCCGATCCTCCACGTTCGCAGGATGCCGATCGGCGGGGAGGACACCGCGGAGACGATGTTCGGGAAGCTCGCGGGGCTCGGGGCGGAAGCGCTGGTCGAGGCGCTCGAGCGCCTGCGGGAGGGCACGCTCGCGGAGACTCCCCAGGACGGCGCGCTGGCGACCTACGCCCCGATGCTGAAGAAGGAGCACGGAAGGATCGACTGGGGAAGAAAGGCGTCCGAGATCCGCGATCTCGTCCGCGGGATGACGCCGTGGCCGTCCGCCACGGCGGAGCACGGCGGCAGGCGGATCAAGGTCCTCTCCTGCGCCGTCGCTGCGGCGGGTCCCGTCCCCGCGGGGGAGCCGGGCGAGGTGGTCGACGCGGGGCGCGACGGCGTCTGCGTGGCGTGCGGGAGCGGGGTCCTGCGGATCGTGTCCGTGCAGCCCGAGGGAGGGAAGGTCATGGACGCATGGGCGTACGCGCAGGGGCGCCGCCTGGGGAAAGGGGACCGGCTATCGTAAGGGACGCGGCGATCTCGGTCCTCGCCCGGGTGGACCGGGACGAAGCCTTCGCCGACATCGTGCTGGACCGCGCGCTCCGCGAGGCCGCCTATCCGGATCCCAGGGACCGCGCCCTGCTGACCGAGATCGTCATGGGCACCCTGCGGCGCCGCGGCGCGATCGACTACGCCCTCCTCCCGTTCCTCTCGCGGCCCCTCGAAAAGGCCGACGCGTACGTCCGCAACGCCCTGAGGGTTGGTGCGTACCAGCTTTTCTACACGCGCATCCCCGACCGGGCGGCGCTCAACGAGACGGTGGCGGCGGTCAAGGCCGCGCGCGGCGGCGGAGCGGCCGGCTTCGTGAACGCCGTGCTTCGCGGGATCGTCCGCGCGGGGAAGATCCCGGCCGTTCCGAAGCCGGGCGACCCGAGCAGGGCGATGGTGGAGCTGTCCGCTCCCGCGGCCCTCATCGATGCGCTGGGGCGGACGATGGGGGAAGAGGAGGCGCGAGCGTATCTCCTGGCGTGCCTGGAGAAGCCGCCGTTCATCGTCCGGCGCAACCCGTTCCGTGCCGCTGCCGGTTTGCTGCCGCATCTCGCCGCGGAGGGGATGGAGCCCGCGCCGTGCCGTTTCGCCCCGGCCGGGATCGTTCTTGGGAAGCCCCCGGCGGTGCATTCCGACGCCGCCTTCCAGCGGGGGGCCTACCTGGTGATGGACGAAGGGGCCCAGCTCATCGCCCCGCTTCTTTCTCCCGCCGCGGGAGACCGGATCCTGGACGCATGCGCGGCGCCCGGGGGGAAGACGACCCACCTTTCCGCCCTTTCGGGAGGGAAGGCGGCGATCACCGCCGTGGACGTGTCCGCTACCCGCATCCGGATGCTCCGCGAAACGGTGGCCAGGACGGCGGCGCCGCGCATCGACACCGCGTTGAACGATTTCTCCCGGGCCCCGCTTCCTTCATCCCGCCGGGCCTATGACAAGGTGCTTGTGGACGCGCCGTGCACGGGCATGGGGGTGATCCGCAGGAACCCGGATGCGAAATGGCGGTTCCGCCCGGACGGGCCGGAGGGGATGGCGCGGATCCAGGCGTCGATCCTCCGCAATGCGTGGGAGGCGGTCCGGCCCGGCGGCCTGCTCCTGTACTGCACCTGCTCCCCCCTGCGGGAGGAGGACGAGGATGTGGTCCGCGGGTTTCTTTCCGCAATGCCGGATGCGGCTCTTTCGGATCCTCCCCCCGGCTGGCCGGGCCCCGGCGATGCGTGGACGGCGGAGGGGTTCCTCCGCCTTTACCCCCATATCCACGGAACGGATTCGTTTTTCGCTGCGCTGATCAGGAAAACCACCGAACCGGGACGTAGATGAGTTCTTCCGCAGTTTGGGGACAGAGAAGAGCCGGCCGCAAATTGGGAGACCGCAGAACCGGGACGTAGATGAGAAGTCCAAAAGCCTGGCAGTCTGAAAACCTGATATGCAGGACTTCTCATCTACGTCCCCGTTCTGCAGTCCTGTCTTCTGTTTGCCATCGCCGATTTGCGGTCGGTATGTGTGTCCCTCTTCTGCGGAAGAACTCATCTACGTCCCGGTTTTGAGGTGCCTTGGCCGTGATAGATTAGAGTGATTCAAATCCTCTTAGGAAAGATTGCGGAACCCCATGGACTATTACATCGCGCCGTCGCTGTTGTCCGCCGACTTCGGGAGGCTGGCCGAGGAGATCCGGGCCATCGAGGAGGCGGGGGCCGACCTGCTCCACGTGGACGTCATGGACGGCAGGTTCGTCCCCAACATCACCATCGGCCCGTTCGTGGTCGAGGCGATCAGGAAATGCGCCACGATACCGCTGGACGTGCACCTGATGATCGTCGAGCCGGAGCGGTACATCGACGCGTTCTCCGGAGCGGGGGCCGACATCATCACGGTCCACCCGGAGGCCACGCCCCACCTCCAGCGCGCCGTGGCCCGTGTCCGGGAGCTGGGAAGGAAGGCGGGCGTGGCGCTGAACCCGGGCACCTCGCTTTCCGCCGTCGAATGGGTCCTCCAGGACGTGGACATGGTCCTGATCATGAGCGTCAACCCCGGGTTCGGCGGGCAGGCGTTCCTCCCGGCGTCGCTGGCGAAGATCGAGCTGCTCCGCTCGCAGATCCGGAGGGCGAAACTGGACGTGGACATCCAGGTGGACGGCGGGATCAAGGCCGAAAATATCGGGGAAGTGGCCGCCGCCGGGGCGAACGTGATCGTCTCGGGGTCGGGGATCTTCGGGACGCCGGACTACAAGGAGACGATCGGGCGCATGAAGCGGAACATCCGCTCGGCCGTCGGCCAGAAGGCCTAGCCCGCATTTCTCACCAGCCTCCTGCGGCGGCGGCGGATACGGGCTAAACGGGCGATCGCCCGGGAAGGGGGGCGCACAGTGGACCGTCTGGAGATCGGGTTGTGGCATTTCGAGCAGCGGGGGAAGCGGTGTGTGGAGGCGCTGCGGAAGAACGGTTTCGACGCCCTTTTCCTCCCCGACAGGGAATCCGCCCGGGACCGCCTGCTGGCGGAGTGCGAAAATGCCGTATCCATCGGTTTCGGCGGGTCGATGACCGTCGCGGAGCTGGGGATCCACGACGCCCTCTCGGGGAAGGGGAAGCGGCTGCTGGACCACGGGAGGGTCCCCGCCGGGGAGAAGGCCGCCGTGCGCCTCGAGGAGCTGACCTGCGACCTCTTCCTGTCCGGGACCAACGCGGTCACGCTGAACGGGTGCCTCGTCAACCTCGACATGAACGGCAACCGGACGAACGCGATGACGTTCGGCCCGAAGAAGATCATGGTGGTCGCGGGCGCGAACAAGATCGTGGCCGACGTCGCGGAGGCGATCAAGCGGATCAAGTCGGTTGCCGCCCCCCGGAACGCCAGGCGCCTGCAGCTTTCCACGCCCTGCGCGGTCACCGGCCTGTGCGAGGAATGCTCCTCCCCCCAGCGGATCTGTCGAGTCTATTCGATCATCGAGCGGAAACCGCCGAACTCGGACATCACGGTGATCGTCTGCGGCGAGCCGATGGGCCTGTGAAAGGGGTTCCGGTCGCCGGAATCTCCCTATTGACGACCCGGCGACGCCGTTGGTAGGATATTTTCCTTTCGCGTCGGGATGTGGCTCAGCCTGGTAGAGCACCTGGTTCGGGACCAGGGGGTCGCTGGTTCAAATCCAGTCATCCCGACCATGCCCACCCGGGGGTTGCGGGCGCCGTTTCCCGCACCCCCCCTTTTTTTCCGCATGCGGCGCAAAGGACGGGATTTGCGCTTGACAGATTCGGGCTTTTGGCCGGGATAATAGCCCTTCCGGGTTTATTCGCCTGCAGAATACCCAAGGAGGTCCCATGTTCAAGAACATCCTGTTGCCCACGGACGGTTTGGGGAAGTGCGTGTTCGGAGTCTGCCACGGCGTGCAGATCGCGAAGACGTTGGGGGCCAAGGTCACCGCGGTATGCGTCACGGGGAAGCTCTCCTCCGGCGACATCCTGAGGCTCCACGACATGAAGGAGCTGACGTCGCTCTCCGACGTCGCGGCGGCGAAGGCGGCCATGTTCGGAGTCGACGGGGAGAAGGAGGCGGAAGCGGCCAAGTCGCTCGCGGTGGCGAAGAAGATGTGCGACAGCGTCGGCGTGCCCTGCGAACTGGCGCATGTCCCCGGGGAGGACACCGTGGACGGCATACTGAAGGTGGCCTCCGAAAAGAAGTGCGACATGATCTTCATCTCGACGCACGGCAATCCCGGGGTGCTGGGCTCGCTGTTCGGGAGCCTCGCGACCAAGATCCTGGCCAAGTCGAAGTTCCCCGTCCTCGTGCATCACTGCGGGGGGCCGAGCTGACCTGACCGGGTCCGGCGTCGGCTCGCTGGTTCGAATCGGTCCGGCTTCCGTCCCCGCGCAGGGATCACGCGGGGGGCCCTGGCGGGGACGGGGACCGGGAAAAGCGGAATCGTATAAGTAATCGGAAGAATTATGTTTTCTTTGCGCCGCTTCCCCCGCCCAGTTTTCCCTTGACACCGGCCGGACGTTTTACTATATTTTGGTCTGACCATCAGTTTGTATTCTGTATACAAGTCGTTCAGCTGCATACATCCCACGGCGAGGCGACCTAAAGTGGCAAAATCCCCCAATGATTTTTCCCTGAAAGTTACCAAGGCGTTCATTGAGGATGAAGGCAAGGGCCTTGCGCGGCTGGATCCGGACGATCTGGACCGGCTGCACGCGATCCCCGGCGACGCCGTCCTCATCACCGGCCGCCGCTCGACCGTGGCCCGCGCGGCGCACGCGCCCCAGCAGTTCTGCGGGCAGGGGCTGGTCCTCATCGACGGCATCACGCGCGACAACGCGCAGATCTCCGTCGACGAGGAATGCACCGTCCAGAAGGTCCCCTACAAGCAGGCCGACAGCGTGATCCTGGCTCCGGTCGACGTCCGCAGCCCGCTGCCGAAGGACGCGGAGATCCCCCATATCCGGCTCCTCCTGCAGGGGCTCCACGTGGTCATCGGCGACCGCATCCAGATCACCATGTTCGGCACGAAGCCGGTGTTCTACATGGTGGAAGGCGCCAGCCCCCGCGGCGCCATCCGGATCACCGCGCACACCGAGATCTCGTTCCGCGGCACCGACTTCTCCACCGAGAAGGCGACGCGGACCTCCTACGAAGACATCGGCGGGCTGAAGAAAGAGCTCGGCCACGTCCGCGAGATGATCGAGCTTCCCCTGAAGTTCCCCGAGCTGTTCGCCCAGCTGGGGATCGACCCGCCCAAGGGCGTCCTCCTTTCGGGCCCCCCGGGGACCGGCAAGACCCTCATCGCCCGCGCCATCTCCAACGAGGTCCGGGCCCACTTCGTCCACATCAACGGCCCCGAGCTCATCCACAAGTTCTACGGCGAAAGCGAGGCCAAGCTGCGGGCGGTCTTCGAGGAGGCCCGGAAGAACTCCCCCGCCATCATCTTCTTCGACGAGATGGACGCCCTGGCCCCGAAGCGGGCCACCGTCGTCGGCGACGTCGAGAAGCGCGTCGTTGCGCAGCTCCTGGCGTTGATGGACGGCCTCGTGGGCCGCGGTGAAATCGTCATCATCGGCGCGACCAACATGCCGGAGCTCGTAGACTTCGCCCTCCGGCGGCCGGGCCGCTTCGACCGGGAAATCACGATCGGCGTGCCGAAGCGGGACGAGCGCCTCGAGATCCTGAAGATCCACTCCCGCAAGATGCCGCTGGCCGAGGACGTAGACCTGCAGCGCCTGGCGGAGATCACCCACGGCTACGTCGGCGCCGACATCCAGGCCCTCTGCACCGAGGCGGGCATGGCGGCGCTGCGGCGCATCATGCCTTCGGTCAAGTTCGAGGTGGACCAGAAGCCCAAGCTCGACGAGGGGCACAAGGTCCAGGTCACCTCCGAGGACTTCATGACCGCCTACAAGGAGGTCGAGCCCACCTCCACGCGCGAATTCATGAGCGAGCGTCCGAACATCTTCTTCAAGGACATCGGCGGGCTGCACCAGATCAAGAAGAACCTGCTGTCCATGATGCGCCTCCCGCTGCGGGGCGCCTCCCTCTTCGCCCATTCCCGCCTGACCCCCCCGCGGGGCGTCATCTTCTCCGGCCCGTCCGGGACCGGGAAGACCCTGATGGCGAAGGCCATCGCGGGCGAGATGGGCATGACGCTGTTCACCGTCGACCCGCCCACCCTGCTGTCGAAGTGGGTCGGCGAGTCGGAAAAAGGGCTCCGGGAAGTCTTCAAGCGGGCCAAGCAGGCCTCGCCCTGCATCCTGTTCTTCGACGAGATCGAGGCCATGGCCCCGGCCCGCACGGCGGAGGACACCGGCGCGGTCTCCCAGCGGATCGTCAGCCAGCTCTTCCGCGAGCTCGACGGCCTGCAGAGCTCCCTGGGCGTCATGATCATCGCCGCCACCAACCGGATCGACATGATGGAGCCGGCCCTGCTCCGTTCGGGCCGCTTCGACTCCGTAATCGAGTTCCCGCTTCCGTCGAAGGAGGAGCGGCTGGAGATCCTGCAGATGTTCCTGCAGACCCTCCCGTTCCGCACCGAGGTCGACATCAACGCCCTCGCCGAACGGACCGACGGCTGGACCGGCGCGGACATCGAGACCATGTGCAAGAAGGCGGTCCTGTCCGTCGTGGACGAGGCGCTCTGCAGGGAAGAGAAGCCCGACTACTCGAACCTGACGATCGCTTCGGAGCATTTCGAGCAGGCGGCCGACCAGGCCGGCGCCGCCTCCACGATCAAAGCCCGCGCACTGAAGCGCTGAAGCCTTCTTTCGGCCGGGGACCCTGGGTGAAGAAGAAGTTAAAGCTGTTCAAGCCGGTCAAGAAGACAAGGGTATATGAGGAAATCGTTGCAAAGATCAAAGACATGATCGACAAGGGTCGATTCAAGTCCGGAGATCAGCTTCCCGTCGAGCGGGAGCTGGCTGAAGTGTTCCGGGTCAGCCGGTCTTCCGTCCGTGAGGCCATCCGTTCCCTGGAGAGCCAGGGTCTTCTCGAAAGCCGCCAGGGCAACGGCACGTACATCGCGAAACATCCCGTGGAATCGCTGGTCAACCCGCTGGCTTCCGTCATCTGCTCCGAAAAGGACGGCCAGCGGGAGCTGTTCGAGATGCGCCGGCTGATCGAGCCGCAGCTGGCCTACCTGGCCGCCGAGCGCGCGAACGACGACGAGATCCGGCTGATGGAAAAGACCCTCGCCCAGCAGGAGCGGGAGATCACGCGCGGGGATTCGGGCACGGAAACCGACCGGAATTTCCATTACCTCCTGGCCGGCGCGGCGAGGAACCGTTTCCTTCTCCACATTGTCGACAACAACATGAGCCTCTTCCTGGAGAGCCGGGACAATTTTCTCCAGGTCGAGGGAAGGGCCGAGAAATCCATCCAGCGGCACAGGGAGCTGCTCGACGCGATCAAGGCCCGCGACCCGGAAGGCGCGGCGCAGGCCATGCGCGAGCACCTGATCGACATAGAGAACAGCCTTTTCGAAATGATGGGGAGAAAGAACTAGGGTGCAGTAAGCGAAGTCTGAAGCATAAACGACAGGAAAGGAGGTGAAACAAGAAGTTGTTCGGAAGTACGCAATTATCCGCATAGACGTAGACAACCGAAGGAGGAAGGACAAAATGGCAGAAGTGTTTGAAGTAACGATTTGGTGCCGTGGCGTGATCCAGGATATGGAAGGAAGACACCTGTCGCTGGTCCTCGCCAATGCAGCGGCGAAGGGCGGCAAGTTCGTTCAGGCTTGGGACAACTACGCGGACCTTCCGGACCGCGTGCAGGTTCCCCTTCGCAAGTACGTCCGCGTCAGCGATGAAGAGATCGAGATGCGGTATCTGTATGAGAACGACCATCCGTCGCTCGTCATCGTCATGGAAGAAGGCATCGTGAAGGGCATCGACATCCTCCGCGGGATGGCGAAGGGCGGCGCCCTCGTCGTCAACACCAAGCGGTCGGCCGACGAGATCCTCGCGCTGATCCCGAACAAGGATCTTCTGTCCTCGATCACTCTCGTGGACGCCACCGGCATCGCGGGCGGCACGGGCCTCGAGAGCGTCGACTTCATGGGTTCCGAGGGCGGCGTGGAAGCCGTTTCGGTCGGCGTGGCGATCTCCGCTCCGCTGGCTGGCGCTGCGACCAAGGTTTGCGACAAGTTCGTGCTGGACAACGTCGTCGCTTCCGCGGCGAACAAGGCGGGTGTGAAGGAAGGCGCCAAGACCGCCGTAGTGAAAACTTTATAAGGCCTGGAAGGAGAAAAACATGAGTCCTCTGTACTGCGAGAAGTTCCGGATCCCCAAGCACCTGGAAATCGCTGACGGCGCCGTGGTTCCGGCCCCGGTCGGCGAGCAGCCGATGATGAAGACCGGCAACTGGAGAATGCAGCGCCCGGTCATCGATCATGAGAAGTGCACCACCTGCCTCAACTGCTTCATCTACTGCCCCGATGCCTGCTGGCACCTGGACCCGAAGTCCGAGAAGATGACGTGGGACGCCATCTATTGCAAAGGCTGCCGGATCTGCGTGGAAGAGTGCCCGGCGGACGCCCTTCGGCTCGAGGACGAACTGAACTTCAAAGGCGGCATGGCCCGTCTTGATAAGCCTTACTAGATTCCGAGGAGGAGAATTCACATGCCGAAAGAAGCTTACATGGCTGGTTGCGCCGCCACTGCAAACGGCGCCAAGTTGGCGAGAGTCGAGGTCATCACCTCGTACCCGATCCGTCCGTATACCGGTATCATGATGGAGCTGTCGAGAATGGTGGCGGCCGGCGAGCTGGACGCCGAGTTCGTGCACGGCGAAGGCGAGCATGCCCAGGTTTCCGTTACCCAGGGCGCGTCCGCGGCTGGCGCCCGTGCGTACACCGGCTCCTCGGGCGTCGGTGTTGCTTATGGTATGGAAGTGTACTCCCCGATCTCCGGTGGCCGTTATCCGTGCCAGATGGCGATCGCGGACCGCGCGTATGACCCCCCCGGCGACTTCGGTTCCGAGCACACCGACGTCATGTCCGTGAACAACCAGGGGTGGATCCTCGGCTGGGCCGAGACTCCGGAAGAGAGCATGGACAACTGCATCATCTACTACCGCGCCGGCGAAGACCCGAAGGTCATGCTGCCGCAGTGGCAGGTCCAGGACGGCTATTTCGTGTCGCACATCCCCGGCAAGGTCAGCATCCCGGATCAGGCCGCGGTCGACGAATATCTGCCGCCGTACAACTGCCCGCACGCCCTGAATCCCCAGAACCCGACCAACCATGGCCCGCAGATCTTCCCGGACCAGGGGCCGGCGATCGACCTGCAGAGAGCCCAGGCGTTCCTGAACGCCCCGAAGGTCATCGAGCAGGCCGTCAACGACTACAACAAGGCCATGGGCCGCAGCTATCCCGTGTGGCTCGAGGAATACAAGACCGACGGCGCCGAGTACGTGTTCTTCCTGATGGGCGCCCACTGCCGTACCGCCCGGTTTGCGGTTGACCACCTCCGCAAGAAGGGCGCGAAGGTCGGTATGGTGAAGCTCCGCTTCGTCCGTCCCTGGCCGACCGCTGCCGTTTGCGAAGTTCTCTCCAAGTTCAAGGCCGTTGGTGTCGTCGAGTCGCAGACCTGCTACGGCGGCGCCATGAAGGGCGGCGAGCTGCAGCACGAAGTCCGCGCCTCCCTGTATGACTCCCCGAAGCAGCCCGCCGTTTGCTCGTTCATGGCCGGGTTGGGCGGCGAAGTCATCTCCCTCGAGGAGTTCTACAACATGGCGAAGATCCTCGAGAAGAACGCGAAGCAGGGCAAGGTCGATCAGTACGTGTACTGGGTCGGCTTCGACAACGGGATCTAGTCGATAATCTCGTAGAAGAATAAAAGGAGACACATAAAATGGCACAAGTTCCGGTTCAGGAATTAGAGCTGGTGAAGAACCTCCGGGGCGTCCCGCAGAAAGAGATGTATGTCCCCGGTCACCGTACCTGCGCGGGCTGCGGCCCGGCCCTCTGCTACAGACTGGTGTCCCTGGCTGCCGGTCCGAACTCGATCTTCCTCGGCCCGACGGGCTGCATGTACGTTGCGAACTGCTCTTACATGTGCACCCCGTTCGCCTATGCCTGGACGCACTGCCAGATCACGAACGGCGGCGCGGTTGCCTCCGGTATCGAGGCGGCGTACCAGGTCCTTATCCGCAAGGGGAAGTACAAGGGCCCCCTGCCGAACATCGTAGTCATGGCCGGCGACGGCGGCGCGATCGACATCGGTCTGCAGGCTGCCTCCGCGATGATGTATCGCGGTCACGACGTCCTGTTCGTCATGTATGACAACGAGTCCTACGCCAACACGGGCATCCAGACCTCTCCGATGACCCCGTACGGCGGCAAGACCACCTTCACGCCTCCCGGGAAGATGATCCCCGAAGGCAAGAAGCTGTTCCCGAAAGACCCGCCGCAGCTCTTCATCGGCGGCCACCCCGCTCTGAAGTACGTCGCGACCGCGACGGTCGGGTATCCGGTCGACCTGATCAACAAGGTTCGCAAGGGCCTGAACTACAGAGGTCCCGCGTTCCTGCATCTCCACTGCCCGTGCCCGAAGGGCTGGCTGTATGACTGCAAGGACACCGTCCGCGTCGCCAAGATGGCGGTCGAGACGGGGTTCTGGGTCAACTACGAGTGGGAGAACGGCGAGTACAAGTACCAGCACATCCCGAAGTCCTACAAGCCGGTGAAGGAGTACATGAAGGGCCAGGAGCGGTTCAACCACCTGAACGAAGAGCACATCGCCAAGATGCAGGCGTTCATCACGGCGAAGGTGAAGGCTCCCGGCAAGCCGATCGAAGTTCCGGTTCTTGGTCCGAGAGAAGAGGCATAATACGAACCACCGGACGGGGGACACAGGGCAACCTGTGTCCCTCGCTCCACTTTTGGGCCTAAAAATTTTGAATGCAAAGTTGGAAAAATCGTCTATCCTTGCAGGAGACAAAACCGGTCCCGGCTGCGCTGCCAGGATATCCCCCCTGGAGACGCTCCCGGGACACTGTGCCTGAGGTCCGCCCTGGGTGGGGCCGGGGACAGCGGGATGGACGAACAGAATACCTGTTCGATCAAGCCTAAGGGGATGCTCCAAAAGAAGGGAGGAGGCTTGTTGTATGTGACTGTTGAGGTCGGCAATAAAAAACTCTCACATGGGGGGTGTATTCCATGAGCAAGAGGTTTACAGGGCTGAAGATTTTGATGGTTCTAGCCTGCTCTTTGGCGCTGGTCATCACCTCAATTGGCACAGCAAAAGCCTGGGAGCCGAAGATGCCCGTCGAGTTCATCATCCCGGCAGGGGCCGGCGGCGGCGCGGACGTCATGGCTCGGTTCATCGCTCCGATCATCTCCAAGCACAAACTTTCCCCCAAACCCTTCGTAGTCATCAACAAGTCCGCCGGAGCCGGAGCGGAAGGCTTCATGTACGTGAAGGGGCAGAAGGGCAACCCGCACGTCATCATCATCACTCTCGACAACCTGTTCACCACGCCTCTGGCCACGGGCGTTCCCTTCAACTGGAGGGACATGACCCCGGTCGCGCGGCTGGCGCTCGACTATTTCGTCCTCTGGGTTAACGCCGAAACCCCGTACAAGACCCCCAATGACTATTTCAACGAAGTGAAGAAGACCCCCGGCAAGTTCACCATGGGCGGCACGGGTGCGAAGCAGGAAGACCAGATCATCACGGTCCTCCTGGAGCAGCAGTTCGGCGTGAAGTTCAACTACGTCCCGTTCAAGGGCGGCGGCGCGGTCGCGGTGGAGCTCGTCGGCAAGCACGTCGACTCGACCGTGAACAACCCGGCGGAAGCGGTCAGCCACTGGAAGGCCGGTCGCCTGAAGCCGCTGGCGCTTCTCGACCACGAGAGAATGCCTTTCGCCGGCTGGAAGGACATCCCGACGATGAAAGAGGCCGCCGGGAAGGACATCTCCTACCTCATGCTCCGCGGCATCTTCATGGCCCCCGGCGTGAAGCAGGAAGAGATCGACTTCTACGTCAACACCATGAAGAAGGTCACCGAGACCCCCGAATGGAAGAAGTACACGGAAGACATGGGCCTGAAGCCCGCCTACATCTCCGGGCCGGAATTCGTGAAGTGGCTCGAGGAGAAGGAAAAGAATACGAAGGACCTCATGGCCTCCGGGAAACTGCTGAAGTAAATGGCGATTTCCTGAAAGCGTAACACCGGAGGAAGCAGGGTTAACCTCCCCTGCTTCCTCCGTTTGTGCAGCTTCTAATATCGGTTCGGATAGGGGAGGGAAGATGCGCAGGGCCAATCTTTGGGTGGCTGTTTTCATTTTAATATTAGGTTTGATCGTCCTTTTTGACGCGAACCGTCTGGGTTGGCACTATGACAAGACTTCCGGGCCCGGGCCCGGATTCCTGCCGTTTTACCTGGGCTTGATCACCGTGTTCGGATCGGCTGTGACCATCTGGAAGGCCATCAAGTCGCTGAAGGAAGGGCCCGGGAAGCGGTTGATCCCGGAAGGCGGCCTGACGCCGATCCTCTGGGTTCTGATTCCGTCCACCGTCATGGTCTCGATCATCCCGATTTTCGGCCTTCACATCGCGGCGATGATCTTCATCATCTTCTACATGCGGGCGGTCGGGAAGATCGAGTGGTACAAGTGCTTCCTCGTGGGGCTTTTGTTCCCCATCTCGCTCTATATCGTCTTCGACAGGCTGTTCCTGATTCCGCTACCGTCCGGGATCGTTGGGGATGCGATTCTTCCGTACATCCAATGACCCTGTAGTTTTTCCATTTTGAGGTTGGAGGGAGACCAACGTGGCAGAGAACATGCACAACCTGATTATGGGAATCAGCGTGGCGGCGCAGCCGGCGAACTTCCTCGCCGCTATGATCGGGCTGGTTCTTGGCGTCATCGTGGGCGTCCTCCCCGGCTTGGGCGGCGCGAACGGGGTGGCCATTCTCATACCGCTCACGGTCGCGATGAATCCCATCTCCGGGATCATTCTTCTGGCAAGCATCTACTGGGGATCGCTGTACGGTGGAAGCATCACGTCCATCCTTTTCAATATTCCCGGCGAGCCGTGGTCGGTGGCGGCCACGTTCGACGGATATCCCATGGCGCATAGGGGAGAGCCCGGGCGGGCTCTCGTGTTGTCCTTCGTGTCCCACGCCATGGGCGCCATTCTCGGCGTCATCATGCTCAGCTTCTTCGCCCCGATCATCGCGGAGTTCGCGCTGCGGTTCGGCCCCGCGGAAATCTTTTCGGTCATGTTCCTCACCTTCAGCGCCTTCGTCGGGCTGGGCGGCAAGGATGCGATCAAGACCGTCGTTTCCATCGCCCTCGGGTTCACCCTGGCCTCCGTCGGCATGGACACCGTCACCGGGCAGCTGCGCCTGACCTTCGGGTCGATCAACCTGATGGGCGGGTTCAACTTCATCGTCGCGGTCATCGGTCTGTTCGGCCTCGGCGAGATCTTCCTCACGGTCGAGGAAGGTCTCAAGATCGAGGGGAAGGCCGGCAGGATCACCCTCAAGGACGTGAAGAACGGAACGATCGAAGTCTTCAAGTTCTACAAGGCGCTCATCCTCGGAATGCTCATCGGCTGCTGGATGGGGCTGAAGCCCGGCGGCGCGACCCCGGCCTCCTTCATGGCGTACGGGTTCGCGAAGCAGGGCTCGAAGGACAAGGACGATTTCGGTAAAGGCGCCGTCTCGGGCATCGTGGCTCCCGAAGCGGCCGCCCACGGGGCAGGCACTTCGGCGGCCCTCCCCATGATCACCCTCGGAATCCCCGGCTCCCCGACCATGGCCGTCATCATGGGCGGTCTCATGATATTCGGTCTCGTGCCGGGACCGATGCTCTTCAAGGAAAACGCCGACTTCGTTTGGGGCTTCATCGGAAGCTGCTGGATCGGGAACATCCTCGGCCTGTTCGTCGTCCTGGCGTTCGCTCCGCTCTTCGCCGCGATTCTCAAGGTCCGGTTCGCGATCATCATGCCCATCATCGTGTACGTCTGCTGCATCGGCGCCTACGCGGTGAACAACCGGATGATCGACATCTACTACATGATCGTGTTCGGCGTCATCGGGTACCTGTTCAAGAAGCTCGATTACCCGCTGGCCCCGTGCGTCCTGGCCCTCGTCCTGGGCGACATGGCGGAGTCGGCGCTGCGGCAGGCGCTGCTCATCTCGGGCGGCAACCCGCTCGTGCTTTTCGCCCCCCCGATCGCCCTGCCGATCATGATCGCGGGCATCATCATCTTCTTCTGGCCGACCATCTCCGGCTTCCTCAAGAAGAGGAAGGAAAAAGCCAGCGTCGGACCCGGGTGACGGAGGGAGTGCATTATCGGATATCGGCCGGGTCATGGCCGATGCTACTGGAGAGCCGTTTGTGACTGAGCGTTTTCGTCGGTTGGTTTCCGGGGAGCGGTCCAGGGAATCGTGGTCCATCGATTTCCCGGGCCGCTTCCCATTTGTGTAAAAGGGATCCGGATATGACGAAAGAATCGAAAATCCTGATCACCGGCGGGGCGGGTTCGTGCGGCCGCTACCTGGCGGCGTGGCTGCTGGAACGGGGCCACGAGGTCCGGGTCATCGACAAGGACGTCGCGCCCATCCGGTCGATCGTCAGCGATAGATTTACCGTCATCCAGTCGGGGCTCGAGGACAGGGACGCCGTGAAGAAGGCCGTCGAAGGGGTGGACGCCGTCGTCCACATGGCCTGGTCCTTTTCCGAGGTCCCGCTGGAAGTGTTCGAAACGGACATGAAAGGCCACCTCTACCTCCTCGAGGAGGCGGCGGCCGCGAAGGTCCGTCACCTGATCTACACGAGTACGGCGGTGGTGTACGGAAAACCCCGGTATTCCCCCATAGACGAAGAGCATCCCCTTCTCGTCGATGAGGCAAGGAAGCCTCTTTACGGAATCGCGAAGGCGGCAGCCGAGAAGCTCTGTCTCATGTACGGCAAGACGGGCAAGGTGCCGGCCACCGTCGTCCGTTTCTGGTGGGCGTACGGAGACGAGATCGGGGGGAAGCACCTGCGCGAGATGCTCAAAACCGCTTCCTCGGGGGCCCCGCTCGAGGTTCCCGCGGGCTGCGGCGGCAGTTTCCTCCACATGGCCGACCTGGCCCGGGGGATGGACCGTTGCCTGTTCCGCCCCGAGGCGTTCGGGCGCACGTTCAACTTCGCCACCGTCTACGTCACCTGGGAAGAGGTGGCGGGCATGATCCGCGAAATCACCGGTTCCCGCTCCGAGATCCGGGTCATCCCCCGGGAGAAATGGACCGGCGCCGCCTTCCTGGCGGATCCCTGGGAACTGTCCGATGCCTCGGCCAGGCAGATCCTCGGCTACCTTCCCGCCGAGGGCCCCGCCGCGAGAAACTCCCTGAAAGCGGCGATCTCAGTCTGCTGGCGGGAGATGCGAAAGAAGACCTGAATTCCCCATATCCATATAGCGAAAGAATCCGTTCTTAAAGAAGCGGAATCCAGAAACGATGGAGGTATGCGATGTTTGATGTGAGTTGGCTCAACATGCTCGGGTTCGACAGTTTCCTGCCCCAGCTCCTGGCATCGGGCGGGCATGTAATGGAAGCGCCTCCGGATGCGTGGCATTTGAACCTCTTCGGGTTCGAGCTGGGCTGGATCGCCTTCACCGGGGCGTTCTTCCAGGCGGTGCTCGAGATCATCCTGATCGACCTGGTCCTGGCGGGCGACAACGCCGTCGTCATCGCCCTGGCCGTCCGGAACCTTCCCGCCAAGCAGCGGAAATGGGGCATCATCCTCGGCGCGGGCGCCGCGGTCGTGCTGCGGATCCTCTGCACCATGGTGGTATCGCTGATGCTGCGCATCCCCCTGCTGAAGTTCGTCGGCGGATTGGCGATCTTCTGGATCGCCGTGAAGCTGTTGACGCAGGGGCACGAAGATGAACATGTCGAGTCGGCCAGCAAGCTGATGGAGGCGATCAAGCTGATCGTCATCGCCGACTTCGTCATGTCGCTCGACAACATGCTGGCGGTCGGCGGCGCTTCGAAGGGGAACCTCTTCCTGCTGCTCTTCGGCCTGGTCGTTTCCATCCCCTTCGTCGTGGGGACCAGCTCGCTCCTCTCGATGCTGATGGACAAGTACCCGATCATCGTCTGGATCGGCGCCGCGGTTCTCGGCAAGGTCGCGGGCGAGCTGATCACCACGGACCCGTGGGTTGGCGGAACCTTCAAGGAAGGCGTGTGGCACCCCGGTCTCATCTCGAACCTTCTCTTCGGGGGGCAGCCGACTCCCCACTGGTTCATCTGGGCCGTCAACATCATATTCATCATTGCCGTCCTGGGAATCGGAAAGATGATCCGGGACAAGAAGGCGGCCAAATCCGCCGAAGTGACGAACGCGGTCCTGGCGGAGCAGGAGAGCAAGGAGAAGCATTAGTCCGCACGCTTCGGCATTCTCGGTTCCGGGGCGAAAGGGGGCTTCCCGGGGGGGAAGGGCCCTTTCGCCCCTATTTTCTTTTGCCTTCGTATTTCCATATAATAGGCATCTGCATACCAAACATGCCTCTCGGAGGGCAGTTATGGCTAAGATGGCGAAAAAGTATGTCTATTTTTTCGGTAACGGGAAGGCCGACGGCACCGGGACGATGAAGGACCTGCTGGGGGGGAAGGGGGCCGGGCTCGCCAACATGACGCGCCTGAAGATCCCGGTTCCCGCCGGGTTCACCATCACCACGGAGGCGTGCAACAGCTACTTCGAGAACAGGAAGAAATACCCCGTCGGGATGTGGGAGCAGGTGGTCGCCAACCTCAAGAAGGTCGAAGAGGCGATGGGGATGAAGTTCGGCGGGGCGAAGAACCCGCTCTTCGTCTCCGTCCGCTCCGGCTCGAAGTTCTCGATGCCCGGCATGATGGACACCGTCCTGAACATCGGCATGAACGCGACGACCATGAAAGCGCTGGCCGAGAAGTCCGGCAACGAGCGGTTCGTCCTCGACACCTACCGGCGGCTGATCACCATGTTCGGCTCGACCGTCATGGGGATCGAGCGGTCGCATTTCGAGAAGGCGCTCGAGGCGTTGAAGGAGAACCGTGGGGCGAAGCTCGACACCGAGCTTCTGACCGGCGACCTGCGCGAGCTCGTGCAGATCTTCAAGGGGATCTACCGCCGGGAGACGGGCAAGGAGTTCCCCGACGACCCGCTGCAGCAGCTGAAGCTCGCCATCAACGCGGTGTTCGGCTCCTGGTTCTCGGACCGGGCGGTCACGTACCGCAAGCTCAACCGGATTCCCCACGACCTCGGAACGGCGTGCAACGTCCAGGCGATGGTCTTCGGGAACATGGGCGAGAGCTCCGGGACGGGCGTCGGCTTCACCCGGAACCCCTCCACCGGCGAGAAGAGGTTCTTCGCGGAGTACCTCTCCAACGCGCAGGGCGAGGACGTCGTCGCGGGGATCCGGACGCCGCTCCACATCGACGAGCTGAAGAGGCAGCTCCCGGCGGTCTACAAGGAGCTCGAGGGGATCTACGGGAAGCTGGAATCCCACTACAAGGACATGCTCGACATCGAGTTCACCGTGCAGGACGGCAAGCTCTACATGCTCCAGACCCGCGTCGGGAAGCGGACCGCCGCCGCCGCGCTGCGGATCGCGATCGAGATGGTGAAGGAGAAGCTAATCGACAGGAAGACGGCGGTCATGCGGATCGACCCGGAGCAGCTCGAGAAGCTCATGCACCCGTCGTTCGACCCGAAGGCCCCCGTGAAAGTCATCGCCAAGGGGCTTCCGGCATCCCCCGGCGCGGCCGTCGGCAAGGTCGTCTTCACGGCGGAGGACGCCGAGAACGCCGCCCGCGACAACGAGAAGGTGGTCCTGGTCCGCACCGAGACGTCTCCGGAGGACATCGGCGGGATGCACGCCGCGCAGGGGATCCTCACCGCCCGCGGCGGGATGACCTCGCATGCGGCCGTCGTGGCGAGGGGCATGGGCAAGTGCTGCGTCGCCGGCTGCACCGCGGTCCACATCGAGGAAGAGACGAAGGTCATGACGATCGGGGAGCACAAGTTCCGTGAGGGCGACTTCATCACCCTGAACGGCTCGACGGGCGAGGTCATCCTCGGCGAGGTCCCGCTCGTCCCGCCGGACCTGAGCGGCGACTTCAACACCATCATGAAGTGGGCCGACGAGATCCGCGAGCTGGGCGTGCGCGCCAACGCCGACACGCCGGAGGACGCCCGCATGGCGCTCAAGTTCGGGGCGGAGGGGATCGGCCTCGTCCGCACCGAGCACATGTTCTTCGAGGGCGACCGCGTGAAGGCGGTGCGCGAGATGATCCTGGCGGACGACGAGGCGGGCCGAAGGAGGGCGCTCGCCAAGATCCTGCCGATGCAGCGCGAGGACTTCATCGGGATCTTCAAGGTCATGAACGGCCTCCCGGTGACCATCCGGCTGCTCGACCCGCCGCTGCACGAGTTCCTGCCGAAGACCCAGGAGGACATCGAGGAGATCGCCCTCGACATGGGCGTGCCGGTAGAGAAGCTGAAGGCGCGCAACAAGGCGCTGCACGAGTTCAACCCCATGCTGGGGCACCGGGGCTGCCGCCTCGGCGTCACCTACCCCGAGATCTCCGAGATGCAGGTGCAGGCGATCATCGAGGCCGCCTGCGAGGTGGCGAAGGAGAAGATCAAGGCCGTCCCGGAGATCATGATCCCGCTCATCGCCGACGTGCGCGAGCTCGAGGTGATGCGCGAGATGACGGTGCGGGTCGCGACGGAAGTGCAGAAGCGGTACAAGACCCGCGTGAAGTACGACGTGGGGACCATGATCGAGATCGCCCGCGCCGCGCTGCTGGCGCACGAGATCGCGCCGGTGGCCGATTTCTACTCCTTCGGCACGAACGACCTGACGCAGACGACGTGGGGCCTGTCGCGCGACGACGCGGGGCGGTTCCTCCCCACCTACGTGGAGAAGGGGATCTTCGAGCACGACCCGTTCATCACGATCGACCGGAAGGGCGTCGGCATGCTCATGAAGATGGCCATCCAGAGCAGCCGGAAGATCAAGAAGGGGATGAAGATGGGGATCTGCGGGGAGCAGGTCGATCCCAACTCCGTGGAGTTCTGCGACGAGATCGGGCTCACCTACGTGAGCGGCTCGCCGTACCGCCTGCCGGTCGCGCGCCTCGCGGCGGCCCAGGCGACGCTGAAGAAGAAGATGAAGGGCGGGCAGGCAAGGGCTTCCGTGTAATCCGCCCGGACGTCGTGTCCGCGAAGGGCTCCCCCCGGCTGCCGGGGGGAGCCCTTCGCTTTTCCTCCGGCGTTCCTACCACCCCATCGCGTAGCCGGTTTCCAGGCGTGCGGTCACCACGCCGTACATCACCCCGCTGTCCGCGTCGAAACGGACGCCCGAGACCCGGCCGTGGCTCCACTCCTTGTCGATCCTCACCGTGTGCCCCTTTCCCTCGAGGGCGGAGACCGTCTCCTGCGGGATGCGGCTCTCGACGTGCATCGCCCCGGGGCTCGCGTCGTGCGGGTGGAAGGAGGACGGGAAATGGGTGGAGTGGAACGTGGGGGCGTCCACCGCGACCTGCATGTTCATCCCGAAATCGACGCAGTTCAGGAAAAACTGCAGCGACCACTGGTCCTGCTGGTCCGCGCCCGGCGTGCCGAACGCCATGAACGGCCTTCCGCCGCGCAGCGCGAGCGACGGCGTGAGCGTCGTGCGGGGGCGCTTTCCCGGCCGCAGCGAGTTCGCGTGGCCCGGGTCGAGCGTGAACATCTGAAGCCGCGTCCCCAGCGGGAAACCGAGCCCCTCGATCACGGGCGAGCTGCGGAACCAGCCGCCGGAAGGCGTCGCGGACATCAGGTTGCCCCACCGGTCCGCGGTGTCCAGGTGGGTTGTGTCCCCCTTGTGGATGGGGTTCCCGCCAACCCGTTCCCTCGGAACCCGGGACGGGGCGTCGCCGGGACGCAGCTCCATGGAGGCGCGCTCCGGGTCGATCAGCTTCCTGCGCGCCTCCGCGTATTCCCTGGAGAGCAGCCGCTCCAGCGGGACCTCGCCGAAGTCCGGGTCGCCGTAATATTCCTCCCGGTCGGCGAACGCCAGCTTGGCCGTCTCGATCAGCAGGTGGATGTACTCGGGGGAGTTGTGCCCAAGCGCGGCGAGGTCGTATCCTTCGAGGATGCGCAGCTGCTGCAGGAAGACCGGGCCCTGGGACCAGGGGCCGCACTTGAAGATTTCGTATCCCCTGTAGTCCACGGAAACGGGATCCTCGACGCGCGTCGCGTAGGCCGCCAGGTCCTCCTTGACGAGGAGCCCGCCGCTGAGTTTCCCGGTGGAGTCGGGGAACCGACGGTTCCGAACGAAATCGATGATCCGTTCCGCTATTTCTCCCTTATAAAACAGGTCGTGGGCGGCCTGCAGCGCTTCCCGCCGGCCCCGTCTCCTTTCCCGGTGCTCCGCTTCCGCGAGCCTTGCGAACATGCGTCCCAGGTCGGCCTGGACGAAGATTTCCCCTACTTCCGGCACGCGGCCTCCGGGGAGGTAGGCCTTCGCGGAGGTGGGCCAGCTTTCGAGGAACTGCGCGCTGCTGACTTCCAGCGCCGACCGTAGCCGGTCGAACATGGGGAAGCCCTTCTCGGCAAGCTCGATGACCGGGTCGAGGACCTGCGCGAGCCGCATGGTCCCGAAGCGGGACAGGGCGGAGATCCACGTCGAGAGGGCGTCGGGAACGGCGGTGGCGAGAAGGCCGTCGCCGGGAATGGCGTCGATCCCTTCCTTGAGGAACCACTCGATCGTCGCGTTGCGCGGGGCGGGCCCCTGCCCGGAAAGGCAGACGACCCTCTTTTCGTTCGCCAGGTAGACGAGGATCGGCACCTCCCCGCCGATGCCGTAGATGTAGGGTTCCAGTACGGCCAGGGCGAATCCCGTCGCCACGCCGGCATCGACTGCGTTGCCGCCCTCTTCGAGGATGTGCAGCCCGATGCGGCTGGCGAGGTAATGCCCGGAGGCGACCATCCCGTGTGTGCCCATGACGACGGGACGTGTGTTGCAGACGTCCGGGGCCGGGCCGGCCAGGATGCTGAGGACATCCCTGTAGTCGTCGGGCTTCATGCGCGTCTCCTCGATGCGGGGTTCTTCGGAACGCGGGAACGGTGCGGAAAAAACGGCTCGCGGCCGGATGCCGGCCGCGAGCCGCTTTGCTTTCTTATTCGGGGTGGCGTCGCCCTTATTTCGGGCCGCCGCAATGATGGATGAGGACGGGGACCTTCGAGTGGGAAAGGACCTTTTTCGCCACGGTCCCGAACAGCGTCCCCAGGATCCCCGGGTTGCCGTGAGTGGAGAGGAAGATCAGGTCGCACTTGTGGTCTTTGGCCACCTGCAGGATGCCGTCCACCGGGTCCTCGCCGGGAAGATGCACTTTGTCGCAGGGTACGTTGTTCTCGGAGCACATCTTCTCCGCCACGCCCAGCGCCTTTTCCGCCAGCTCCTTCTTCGCTTCCTCCGCCTGCGCCAAGGCGTCTTTCGCACGCGCACCATCCGAAATCGACCAGTTCTCGTAGCCGGGATAGGCCTTCAGGATTTCCTTCGCGGAAAGCTTGTCCGTCACGCAGACGGCCGTTATCTTCGCCTTGAGATCCTTCGCAAGCAAAACCCCGTGACAGGTGCCGAAAGCACACTTACCCAATCCGTCCGTAGGCAATAGAATGTTCTTGTACATGCCGCCTCCTTTTCTTCCTGACCGGTTTCCCGGGAAAATACGGAGATTATTTCGCCTTCTAAGATTCTAACAACAATTTTCCACGTTGGGACCACTGCGTGTCAAGGATGAAAAGAGGCCGAAGCGGTCGATTCGCGGGAACGGTGCGCGGTTGGCCGCCGGCGGCCTAAAAAAAGGGGGCGCCGACGGGCGGCGCCCCCTTGGGGTCTGGCCGGGGGGTCGTCCCGGCTAGTTCCTGGAGACGATCGTCTTCAGCCCGATCTTGCCCTTGGCCGGGGCGACCGGCCCCCGGTTCAGCACCCGCCACGTCAGGCAGCCGGAGAGGGCGGACTGGTCGGCGGAGCCGAGGATCGTCCGCAGGGCGAAGTAGACCCTTTCCTGCTGGACCATCCCCAGGGACAGCGGCTGGAAGTCGACTTGCGTGGCGGTGGTCGACGTCGTCAGCAGGACCAGGTTTTCCGCCGCGAGCGAAGGATCGCGTGACCAGTACACGTTATACAGGACGGTGGCGCCGGCTTCGAGCTCCCCGCCGTTCGAGTAGGTCGTCACGGCGTCCCAGGAGAGTCTCCATGTGTCCTGTGCGAGCGTGTCCGGCTTGCTGATCCGGAGATTTCTTGCCGTCGCCGGGTCGGGGTGTTCCATGTCGACCACGACGACGGACTTGGAGGCGGTCTTGGTGGTTCCTCCCGCGGCGTAGCTCGCGTTCACGGTGACGGTCTGGTTTGCGGAAACCGATCCGGCGGTCAGGACGCCGACGCTGTTGATGGCGGCGTACGCGGTGCCGGAGAGACTCCAGGTCGGCGCGACGGAGGACGTGGTGCCGTCGCTCCAAGAGGCCGTCGCGGTGTAGAGGGCCGTGGCCCCTTCGTTGACGGAAGCCGCCCCGCCGATGGTGATGCCGGCCAGGGTGGCCGTCACGTTCGCGATGGTGACGGTTTTGGTCGCGGCTTTCGTGATCCCGCCGCTGGTGTAGCTGGCGGAGACGGTGACGGTCTGGTTCGCGGCGACCGACGCGGCCGTCAGAACGCCGGAGCTGTTGATGGAGGCGTACGTCGTGCCGGATACGCCCCAGGACGGCGTGACGGTGGTCGAGGTCCCGTCGCTCCAGGCGGCGGAGACGGTGTACGTGCTGGTCGTCCCCTCGTTGACGGACGAGGCGCCGTTGATGACGATGCCGCTCAGGGCCGCCGCCACGTTCGCGACGGTGACGGACTTGGCTGCGGTCCGGGTGACGCCGCCGCTGGTGTAGCTCGCGTTGACGGTGACGGTCTGGTTCGCGGTGACGGACCCGGCGGTCAGCGCGCCGGAGCTGTTGATGGAGGCGTACGACGTGGAGGAAAGGCTCCAGGCCGGCGTGACGGAGGTCGTCGAGCCGTCGCTCCACGTTGCCGTGGCGGTGTAGGCGCTCGTGGTTCCTTCATTGACGGATGACGCCCCGCCGATGGAGATGCCGCTCAGGGTCTTCGCGGGGACGGTCCACGACTGGGCGGAGGAGTAGCTCGATACCGCGCCGGTGCTCAATGCCGTCTTCATGGCGAAGTAGACCGTGCCGCCCGCGGTCATCCCCAGTGCGGACGGGTCGAAGACGTAGGAGGTTCCGGAAAGCCCGGTCGCGATGGTGTTCACGGACGACAGGGAGGAGCTCGTGGACCAGTACAGCGAGTAGGTGACCGTCGCACCGCTGATCGTTGTGCCGTCCGTATAGGTGGTCGCGGGGGCCCAGCTTATGGTATGGGTCGCCGCGGAGGCGATCACGCATGCGCCCAGGAAGATTCCCAGGGCCAGAAGTCCGATGGTGGCGGTTCTCTTCATGATCTTTTTTCTCCTTGGAATGCCTTACGACCGGGTCCAGATGACCGGTTCCATGAAATCGGACTTCTGACCGTCGATCCCAACCGCTCTCAGCGTGACGTAGAGTTGGGTTGCCGAAGGAAGGCCCCCGAGAAGGGCCAGGTCGAAGTCGGTGACCAGTTCCCTGTCGATCTGCCCGTTGTCGGAGAGGATGTCCTCGACCGCGGAAACGACGGCCGCCGGGGTGTCTTCTTCCGAGAAGAGCGCGTCCGTGCCGACGTATATTTCGTAATGGTCGAGCTCCTCGTACGGGTCGATGGCCGTGTTGTCGATGGTGGCGTCCGGGGCGTCCCAGGACAGCAGTATGGAGCTGGAGGGCGATCCCGTGGCCTGGGATTCCGCGCCTCCGCCGCCGCAGGCGGCGAAGATCGTCGCGATCGCGAGCAGCCCCAAGAAGAGTTTCAAGGTCCCCAGTCGAATCATCTCGTCCCTCCCGGTCCTTCGCTTCCCTGCAAAGGATCCTTGCCGGTCCACTGAATCAATAATCGTGCCGAGACTGATTCCTGCGAACGACGGAGGGCTATATAATCGGATTACAATGAAAAAACAGGCCGGCAAAAAAAGGGAGGTGTTATATTCGGGCGGAAATCAGCCGATACAGATCTTTCCGGGCAACGGAATGAATAACACTCATGTAATTTTTAATGGAGTCTATACTCTTTCCGCCGCGGCTACCGGGTCAGGGCAAGCAGCGCGTCGGCCCCCATGGCCCCGGTGACGATGCGTCCGTCCGGCAGGATCATGGACGGAGTCCCCTGGGTGCGGAGCCGTTCGGCCAGCCGGATCGTCTCGTCCACCGCGTCGCTCTGGCAGGTCGGGGGCGGGACCTTCTTCCCGGCGAATGCGTCGTCAAGGACCTTTCCCGTCTTGTCGCACACCGCCGCCAGGCTTCTCTCGTAGGTGAGCCTGTCGCCCGGGTTGCGCGGGTACGGCATGACGTAGAACGCCGCTTCCGGGTCCTTGCGAACCGCCTCCTTGATCGCCTCGTGCAGCCGGACGCAATACGGGCAGGAGGGATCGGTCAGGACGATGACCCGCCGCTTCGAAGACGCGTTCCCCAGGACGATGGCGTCCTTCAACGGGATGGATGAGACGTCTACCCGGTTCAGGTCGGAGAAGCGGGCCCGGCTGATGTTCTCGCCGTCCTTAAGGCGGATGAGCTGCCCCTGGATCAGGTATTTCCTCGAGTAGTCCACGTAGAGAGGGTAGATCTTGCCCTCGATCGAGACGTCCACTTCCCAGGTCCCCTGGAACGGGCCGGGGGAGACCCCCGTGACGTTGTCCGCGATCCCCCGCAGGAGCGCGGCCGCCTCATCCCGGGAGAGGGTGTGGCAGGCGGCGCAGGAATTCCTCGCGGGGTCGCCGTTCCCGAAGGACCACGCGCGATCCGGGGCCGCCACGGCGGTCACCAGGAATAAGGAAAGGGCGGCGAAGGTCGTGCGTCCCATCGTTCCTCCGGGAACCATGCGTCTGGATACTGCATTGTACACGCAACGGCCTTCCCCGGAAGGTCGCCGGGTCAGCGGCCGAGGATCGCCTTGAGCCCGCCGACCAGGCGGCCGATCCCCTCGGAGGCGGTTTCTTCCCGCAGGCTTCCGTAGGAGATCCGCATCCAGCAGCCGTCCGTGGCCCCGAACGTCTCCCCCGGGGTGACGGTGACCTTGTGCTCCCGCACCAGCCGCTCCGAAAGCCGCATCGCGGGCATGTCCGTGTTCACCCGGGCGAAGAGGTAGAAGGCGCCGCGGGCCGGCGGGACGGTCACCAGGCCGGGGATCCCCTCGAGGCGGTCGAGCAGCAGCCGGCGGACCCGGGAAAGGCCCGCAAGGTGCGAAGCGCAGTGCCCCCGCCCTTCCCTCATCGAATGCAGCGCCAGGTGCTGCGAGACGGCGGGCGCGCAGACAACCACGGTGTCCTGGATCTTCATCAGGTCGTCGTACAGGTGCTCCGGCGCGACGAGGACCCCCACGCGCCAGCTCGCCATACCGTAGGATTTCGAGAAGCTGTAGAGGGAGATGGAGTGCTCGCCGCCCAGCGACCCGGGGGAGAAGTGGCGCGCGCCGTCGTAGGTGAAGTACTCGTACGCCTCGTCGCTGATGTGGTATATCCCGCGTTCGCCGCACAGCCGGTGGATCGCGGCGAGCGTTTCCTCGGGGTAGACCGCGCCGGTGGGGTTGTTCGGCGATACGGTGACGACGGCGCGGGTACGCTCCGTGATCGCCGCCTCGATCGCGGCCGGGTCCGGCTGGAGCCGGTCGTCCGTCGGCACGCCGACCGGCACGGCGGAGGCGAGGCGGATCGCCATCTCGTGGTTGAAATAGTAGGGGACGGGAAGGATCACCTCGTCGCCGGGGTCGCAGACGGCGAGTATCGCGTTGAGGAACCCCTGGTTCGCCCCCGCCGTCACGTAGATCCGCCGCTCGTGGGGGGCGTCGATCCCGTTTTCCTCTTTCAGCTTCTCCTCGAACGCCTTGCGCAGCTCGGGCAGCCCCGCGTCGGGAACGTACCGGTGGTGGGGGAAGCCGGCGAGGAAGCCGGGGATCGCGTCGAGCGCGGCGCGGGGCGGCCCGTAATGGACCACGCCCTGCCCCAGGGAGATCGTCCCGGGGGTCTCGGCGGTCCATCCCGCGACGGTCGGTATGATGGGGATCGTGACCCCCGCGGCCCGCGCCGAAGGGGCCGGCCGATGCGCGTTCCCGCGGTCGTTCCCTTTCCGCAACGGGGCGCCTACCTGACCGGGAGCAGCTTCCGCTGGAAGGACATGTCGTCGAGGCTCCCGGTCACGACGACGAGCTCCTCCGCCGATTGCCCCGGCTGGATGCAGACGGTGCGACCGATCTTCGTCTTCCACACCCCGGATTCCTCGAACGATTCATGGATGTGGCCGTGGAGGGACAGAAGCGGCTGGACGCGGGAAAGGAAGTCGCGCGTCGCGGCGGAGCCGACGCCCGCGCCGCCGCGGATCCTGTCGAGCCCGGCGCCGGACGGGGGGCCGTGGAGGACGTACACCGCCCGCGCCGGGTCCGGCGGAGCGGGGAGCGCATCGAGCTCCTGCTCGATGGTGGGCAGCGTTCCGGCGTATGCCGGCCAGTCGGGGATCTCCCGGAAGCCGTCGGGCGTGGAGAGGACGCCGCGGCCGAACTGGCTCCCGAAGACGTGCCCCGCCGAGTCCTTCCGTGCGCGGTCCTTCAGACGGAACGGGAAATCGGTCACCAGGTCCAGTCCGATGAAATGGAACCCGTCGACCTCGACCATCCGACGGGAGAGGTGCGTCGCGATCGGCGTTTTTCCGCAGATCGCTTCGAGGAGCCCGTCGAAAGCTTCCAGGTCGTCGTTGCCCGTGAGCGTGAGGTACCGGATCCCCGCCTCCTGGTACCGGGCGAGGTGGGGTCCCAGGAATTCCTCGTAGAACCGCTTCTGGTCCTCGTGCCGGTGCCCGGAGGGGCAGATGTCGCCCCCGTTGACCACGAGTCCGGCGCCGACCTGCTGCGCATGCGAGAGGGTCCGCTCGTACTTCTTCCGGTGGCCGTGCAGATCGGTGACGAAGAGGAACGGTCTCATCGGGATCCCTCCAGGTCGATGATCGTGATCTCCGGCCGGGCGAGCAGGCGCATCGGCGGCCCCCAGGTCCCCGTCCCTCGGCTGACGTGGAGCGTCCCGCCGCCCGGCACGACGTGGTCCCCCCCAAGAAGAGGATAGACCAGCCGCGTGAGGAGTTGGAACGGGAAAATCTGCCCGTGGTGGGTGTGCCCGGAAAGCTGCAGGTCGAACTTCCCCGCCGATCCCGGGTCGATCGTCGGGCGGTGCTTCAGGAGGACCGTGAACCGGCCGTCCGCGCGGTCTCCCAGCACGTCGGCCTCGGCGGGCCTGCCGCGGTCCCCGAGCCGGTCCTGGGCCGGGTCGTCCACGCCGACGATCCGGACCGCGCCGCCGGCGACGGCGGACTCGTTCCTCAAGACCGTGAACCCGGCCTTCCGGGTGAATTCGATCGACTGCCGCAGCCCCCGGTAGTATTCGTGGTTGCCGGTGACGGCGTATTTCCCCATCGGCGCGTGGAGGTTCCGGAAGGTCTCCGACAACCCGTTGATATGGTCGAGCTCCCCGTCCACCAGGTCTCCCGTGGAGACGAGGATGTCCGGGCGCTCGCGGGCGACGATCGCGGCGACCCGGCTCGCTTTCCCGTTGCGGTGGAGGAGGCCGAGGTGGAGGTCGGAGATCTGGGCGATCCGCACCGGGCGGATCTCCGGCGGGAGCCGGTCCGTGGCGATCCGCACGCGCACCACCTCGATGCGCGAGGCCTCGAAGGTCGCGTACGCCGACAGGGCGAGCGCCAGCCCCGCGGCGCCGAGAAACGCGGCCTTGCCGCCGAGGATCGACGCATCGGGCCCGGGAATGCCCGCGCGACCCGCGGCCCAGGAAAGGAAGCGCAAGGCGTCCGCGGCGAGGCTCAGCCAGAAGAGGAAGAAGACGAACCCCATCCAGGCATATCCCGCGAAGGCGAGCAGCCGGGCCTCGCTTTCGTGCCCCTCGCGCGCCAGCAGGTGCGTGAGGATCGGCGCGGCCACGAGGAGCGAAAGGACCGCGAGGAGCGGCAGCCCCGCCCCCCAGCCGAAGGCGAGCGCGGACTTCGCCTTCAGGAAGACGTACGCGTGCACGGATCCGTAGACCAGCAGGAAGGTCAGCAGGAACAGGCTCAAAATGCGCCACCTCTCTTAAAAAAACAGGTTCCTCCATTATGAGATAATCGGGTAAGGAAAAGGTTGCGGGGGAGGAAGAGTTGCCGGTCTACGAATACAGGTGCCCCGAATGCGGGGAGTTCGAGAAGGAGCAGCGGATATCGGATCCCCCGCTGGAGAAGTGCCCCCACTGCGGCCGCCCGGTCGTGCGGCAGGTGGGAGGCGCCGGCGGTTTCATCCGGAAGGGGGCGAACTGGGTGTCCAAGATGCCTTCCCCCGGGGATTCCGCGAAAAAGGCGGCCGATCGCTTCATGAAGCAGACCGTCGGCGAGGTCGCCGAGGACCTCGCGAAGCATTCCAAAAAGAATTGACGGCCGCCGGGGCGGGGACGTCCGCCCTTCAAGGGGCGCCGGGCGATACGACGGAGATCGACTCGCCCGAGACCAGGTCGAGCAGCTCGCCGTCCTCGAGCAGCCGCCACCCCTTCCCTTCGTCGAGCGGCTGGCTCGACACGATCCGGGCCCCGTTCCTCTCCGCGGCGTAAAGCGTGTAGTATTCCGGATGCCTCCGGAAGCGCCGGAGCGCGAAAAGCCGGTCTCCCGCGGCGATCAGCAGGTTCGCTGCGGAGTATTTCCCCACCAGCGGGCCGTCGGAAAGCATCTCCCGCAGGACCTCCGCCAGCCCCCCAGGCGTGCGTTCCTTCCACCGTTCGGCCAGCCGCTCCAGGAACACCAGCGAGTCGCTGACGCGCCGCGCGTCCGCCTCTTCGCCGATCCTTCCACGGAACGTCCCGTTGTGGGCGAGGGCGATTCCCGCGGCGAGGAAGGGGTGGGAATTCCCTGCGTGGACCGTCGCGGGGTCCGAGGCGAACCGGACGTGCCCGATGAACCGGTCGGTCCGCACGCGAAGCTCCGAAAGGAGCGGGTCGGCCGAGGCCGGCTTCCCGCTGCGGACGCAGCGGATCTCGTCCCCCTCGCGCCAGGCGACCCCCCAGCCGTCCGGGTGGTTCCCCCCGGAGTGCTTCTCCCAGCCCGCCACGAGGTTCCCGCGCTCGCAGAGCCGCGCGAGGTGGGCGAGATAGGGGGAGGCGTTCTCCGGCGAGGAAGAGGCAAAGGCGATCATCCGGCACATCGCGCGACCCTTATTTCAGCGTTTCGACGTGGGCCGCCACAAGCCACCGCTCCCGCTCGGTGAGGTCGTAACGGAAGGCGGGCATGCCGTTTTTCCCGTGGGTGAGGACGGAGAACCGTTCGCCCGCGGGGGGGTGGATCCCGCCGGCTCCGGCGGAGATGTCGGCGGGCGTCGGGACGAATTTCCCCGCGACGCGTCCGTCCCCCTTGCCCGAGAGGCCGTGGCACGGGGCGCAATGGATGCCGTAGAGCTCCTTTCCCCGGATCCGCGCGGAATCGTCCATCCGTTCCGGGTTCCCGGCTGCCGCCGCCGCCGGGGTTCCCGGCAGGGGGACGCGTCCCGACCCCTTGGTGGGCACGGAACCTTCGGGGGGAAGGCGGACCGGCTCCTCCTGGGGGCGGAAGGCCGGGTTGTCGTACATGTCCCGGTCGAGCTTCTCGCACCCGGCGAACGACGACGCGGCCAGCGCGACGGCCAGGAGAAGGGCGGCGGGGGAGGGGAAGGTCCGTTTCATATCGTCCCTTCCTCCGCCCGCACGTCGGCGCCTCCCGCGGCGGACAGCGCATCGATCGCCGCGCGCTCCTCGTCCCCGGTCGCGACGGTGGCGCAGACGAGGATCCGGCCGTCCTGGATCCTCGGGTCGTGGACGGTCTTCGTGCGGAACCGCAAGAGCCCCATCTCGCGGAAGCCGGCCGCCGCGGTGCCGATCAGCGCGCCGAGCATCGCGACTTCGTAGGCGACGATGAGGGTCGGCGGGACGGAGATGATCGCCTTCCCCCCGGTGATGAGCGGGTAGAGGAGGTACGTCGCCAGGGCGAGCGCGAGCCCGGCGAACAAGCCGAGGAACCACCCCAGGAGGGTGAACCGGGGGAACCGGATCGGGCGGGTGTCCCGGCAGACGGCGCCGTCCGGAAGCGGGAACGAAGAGATGCACGTGATCCTCTCTTCGGGCAGCGGCAGCGCCCGCAAGGCGTCGCCCGCGGAGGCCGCCTTCTCGACGCTTTCGAACAGGCCGACCACCACGACGCCGCTCATCCGTGCCCCCCTTCTCCGTGGCCTTCCGGGCGCGCGATCGTCTCGACGGTCGCGCGGCCCACGGCCCGGTCCGTGGCCTGGAACAGCCGCTCCTGGACGTCGCTGACCGCCACGATCGGGAACAGCTTGGCGAAGACGATGTACAGCAGCAGGAACATGGCGAGCGCCGCGGCCAGGATGGAGAGCTCCACCCAGGACGGGAAATAGTTGTTCCAGATGAACGGGTCGTTGCGGCGCGCCAGCGACGGCACGACGATCAGGACGCGCTCCGCGTACATCCCGATGACGACGAGGAACGAGGCGAAGCACAGCGCCGGGACCGAGCGGCGGACCCTGCGCATGCACAGCATGGGGAACGGGATGACGAAGTTGCAGACGACCATCGACAGCCACAACGGCAGGTAATGGCCGCCGTAGGAGCGGAAGACCTCCCATTCCTCGGGGTTCCGGTTGTACCAGACCGTCAGGAACTCGGCGAAGTAGAAGTATCCCCACAAAAGCGACATCACGCAGAGGAGCTTCCCGAGGTTCTCGAACTGGACCGTCGTGAGCACCCTCTCGAGCCGGTACGCCTTCCGCAGGGCCGCCATGACGAGCACCACGCCGGCGATCCCCGAGAAGATCGCGCCGGTCACGAAATAGGGGGCGAAGATGGTGCTGTGCCAGCCGGGCACCTTGGCCATCGCGAAATCCCACCCGACGATCGAGTGGACCGAGACGGCCACCGGGATGATGAGGATCGCGAAGATGGTCGACGCGATGTGGTACCGCCGCCACTCGCTGTGGGACCCGCGGAAGCCCAGCGCGAGGACGGAGTAGAACCTCTTCCGCCAGCCCGTGGAGCGGTCCCTGGCGATGGCGAGGTCGGGGATCATGCCGAAGTAGAGGAAAGTGAGGCTCCCCAGGAGGTACGTGTTGATCGCCACCGCGTCCCACATCAGCGGAGACCGCAGGTTGGGCCAGAGCTCGCGCGAGTTCGGGTACGGGATCATGTAGTAGAAACGCCAGTTGCGTCCGATGTGGATGAGCGGGAAGAGGCCGCCCACCATGAGCGTGAAGGCGGTCATCGCCTCCGCGCCTCGCAGGATGGGCGCGCGCCAGGTGGCGTTCGTGAGGCGAAGGATGGCCGAGATCAGCGTCCCGGAGTGGGACAGGCCGATCCAGAAGACGAAGGTTGCGATGAAGACGCCCCACATGACCGGCCGGTTGAGGCCGGTGACCCACATCCCGGTCTTCATCATGTAGACGAAGCAGCCCGTGCCCCAGAGGACGACCAGGAGGAGAAGCCCGGCGACAAGGTACCAACGCTTCGTCGGGGGGAGGTTGGACCGGGAAAGGTCCCGGTAGAGCTCCTCCGGATCGACGCGCGACAGGTGGTCGCCGCTCACAGGCCGGCTCCTTTCCGCCGCTTCAGGTACCATACCCGCGGCTCGGTGCCCAGGTGTTCCATCAGCCGGAAGCGGCGGGGATCGGCGAGCTTCCGGGCGATCTCGCTGTCCGGGTCTCCGATGTCCCCGAACAGCAGCGCCCCGGGCGGGCAGGTCTGCACGCACGCCGGCGCGACCTCGCCGTCCCGGATCGGGCGTTTTTCCGCCGCCGCCGCTTCCTTCGCGCGGCGGATCCGCTGGATGCAGAAGGTGCACTTTTCCATGACGCCGCGGGAACGGACCGACAGGTCCGGGGAGAGCTGCTCGTCGAGCGGCTTCTCCCAGACATGGTCGCGCCAGTTGAAGACCCTCACCGAATAGGGGCAGTTGTTCGCGCAGTAGCGGGTCCCCACGCACCGGTTGTAGGCCATGGCGTTGAGCCCGTCTTCGTTGTGGTAGGTGGCGTACACCGGGCAGACGGTCTCGCAGGGGGCGCGCTCGCATTGCATGCACAGGACCGGGAGGTACACGGCGTTCGCCCCGGAGTGCTCCTCGTCCCAGTAGCGCGCCACACGGATCCACTGCATGAGCCGGCCCATCCCCGCCTCGGCCTCGCCCACCGTCGGGATGTTGTTCTCGGCGACGCAGGCGGCCACGCACGCTCCGCAGCCCGTGCACCGGTCGAGGTCGATCGCCATCACCCACTTGTGTTTCATGCCGTCTCCGCCGTCACAGGAGGTTGCTCAGCTTCCATTGCCCCTCGGGATGCGCGAACCGGACCAGCCGGGTGGGGAGCGCCGTTTTCTCCAGCGCGACCCGGGCGGACTGCAGGGCGAGGCCTGCCGCCCCGCCTTCCGGAGCCTCCGGCAGGAGGGAGAACGGGTTCTCACCGCGTCCCTCCGCTGCGCGGCCGTACCGCGAATGTCCCTGCCCCGTGGGCATGGCGGCCACATCGGGAGCCAGCCCCGGGTTGAACGCGACGTGCGCGGTGATCTTCCCGTGCGCCGACGCGATCGTGACCCCGTCTCCGTCCGCGAGTCCCATCCTTTCCGCGGTCTTCGGGTTCAGCTCCACCCAGTTCCTCCACAACGCCGTGGTGAGGGGGTCCGGGAGTTCCTGGAGCCAGGGGAGGTTGGCTCCCCGCCCGTCGTACAGCGCGGTGGACGGGTACAGGTGCAGCGACAGCGGGTATTTCCCGGGGTCGACGGCGCCCGCCGCCTCCCGCGGGGCTTTGGGAGGAAGGACCGCCCCTTTCCGCATCGCGCGCAAGGGGGCCGCGTCGGAGGGGAAGACGCCGCCGTCCCGGAGCGCCTTTTCCAGCCTTTCGCCGGGGCCGCCGTAGATCTTCTCGATGCAATCCCTCATCGATTTCCAGGGCAGGGCCCGGGCCGATTCCCCCCCCAGCTCCGCCGCCGCCGCGAGCAGCACGTCGGCCATCGACCTCGCGTCCCGGAACGGCTCCACGACGGGCTGGCGGAGCGTGACCGCGCCGCCGTGCCCGACCGGCGCGATGTCGTCGCCCCACGTTTCCATGGGGGTCGGGACCGGCAATACGAGGTCGGCCAGGGAGGATGTCTCGTCGAGGAAAGAGGCGAACGCCACCGTGAACGGCACGTTCGAAAGCGCCTCGGCGAATCTCATGGCGGGCGGAAGGGTGAACGCCGGGTTGGACGACCCTGCGAGGATCGCCATCCGGAACATCCCTTTGCGCATCTTCCCCGCCGCATCGCGGACGGCCGCATACCCGCTTTCCGGGGATGGCGAGAGGAGAGGGCTCTCCGCCCCGTACCGGGCGTAGGCGCGGGAGCGGTCCGGGAAGGAGACGCCGCCCGGAAGCCCCGCGCTTCCCGAGAGCGCGTTCAACAGCTCCACCGCGGCATGGTGGAAGACGCCGGCGGCGCCCGAGCCGCAGGCCGTCCCGCCGATCGCCAGCCCCGGCTGGTTTCCGAAGAACTCCTTCGCCGCCCGGGCCAGGTCGGAAGCGCGGACCCCCGTCCGCTTCTCCACGGCCTCCGGCGAATACGCGGAAAGCCCGGCGGCCATCAGGTGTCCCGCGGCGGCGGCCGGCGGGGTGAGCCCGTCCCGGATCGCCACGTGGGAGATCCCCAGGGCGACGACCCCCTCCGTTCCCGGCGCGATCTGCAGGTACCGGTCGGCGCAGGCCGCGGTCATCGACAGGCGCGGCCCGAAGTGGAGGAATTTCCCGCGAACGGTCTCCCGGCTTCCCCGCATCCGGCCGTACGCCTCCGCGTAGTGCACCGGGGAGACCCACGTCTCGAGGAAATCCCCGGAGAAGGAGAGCAGGTACCGGGCGTTCGCGATGTCGTACTCGGGAAGGTCGCGCATGCCGTGGACCGCTTCGCAGGCGGCCAGCAGGGCGTCCCGCCCGAACGGGTCCCACGCCACGCGGTTCGGGGAGCCGAACGCCTTCATGAACCGGCCGGCCACCAGCCCTTCGTGTCCCCGCATCGGCTCCGTGAGCATCAGGAGCGACGCCGGCGCCTCCGCCCGAAGGTTTTTGAGCCGCGTCATCAGAAGGGAGAGCGCCTCTTCCCAGGAAACCGGCTGCCAGCTACCCGACCCGCGCGCCCCGGCAAGCTTCATCGGCCCGGAAAGCCGCTCCTGGTGGTAGAGCGCCTGCAGGGCCGCCTGCCCGCGGGCGCAGAGCTTTCCGCGGTTCACCGGGTGGAGCGGGTTCCCCTCGATCTTCTTCGCCCGCCCCTCCGAGACCCGGACGACGACGCCGCATCCGGCCGGGCATTGCCCGCACGCGGAGGCGTACCAGAGCGCCTCCCCGAGGATCTGGTTTTCCGGGGGCAGGACGAAGGGGATGATCTGCTTCCGGGCTTTTTCGCATCCCCCGAAGAGGGTGGCGAAGGCCGCCGCCCCGCCCAGCTTCAGGAATTGCCTCCGATCCAGCATGCGGTTCCCTTCCCGTCCCCCGGATTCAGTAGTGGCAGGTCCAGCAGTCGATGGATGCCTTCCTTATGCGGTGGCAATCCATGCACATCCCCATCCCGAACTCGCGCTTCTGCTCCGCGACCCAGGCGTGCTCCATCCCGGGGTGGCAGGTCAGGCAGGCCACCTTCGCGTTCACCATCTTCCAGTGGGGGAAATAGACATGGTTCGGCACGTCGATCACCTTGTTCCAGGGGACCGGCTTCTTCTCCTGCCAGTACCGCGCGAGCTTTTCCACTTCCGGCTTGTCCGTCGCGATCGTCCGGTGGCACGTCATGCATTTCCAGACCGACGGGATATTGGCGTATTGGGACTTGTCCGCGGAGGAGTGGCAATACAGGCAATCGAACCCGTAGCCGGTCACGTGGACCATGTGCGGGAAGGCGATCGGCTGGGGAAGAGGATCCGCCCAGGCGGTTCCCGTCGGAAACAGCAGCGCCAGGATGAGGAAGGGCGCTGCGGAGGCGGTGAGCGGGCGCTTCCGGGTCATCGATTCCCTCTCCGGCTGTGCGATCGAGAACGAAGGTCCGCTGCTTTAAGAAACGATTCTATCTCACTTGCGGCCGGGGGTAGAGAAATTTTCCTCCGACCTGGGCGCAGAGGATCCCGAACGGCAGGTATCCCGCGTACCCGAGGAGCGGCATCTCGAAGAGCCGGAACGCGTCGACGTACGGGACGTCGTACACCCATTTCATCGCGCTGCCGCTGTTCCACATCTCCCAGAAGAAGCCGCAGAAAAGGGCCGCCGCGCTAGAGGCGCAAAAGCCGCGCCAGTCGCCTCCGGCGATGCCGGAAAGGGCGTGGGGCCGGCCGCGGAGGGCGGCGAGGGAGAGCAGGAGGAGCGGGGGGGCGACCCAGACCAGCGGGTACACGAGACCGGGCGCGAACCCCACGCCCAGCAGGCCGGCGCAGGCGAACAGGAGCGCGGCCGCCGCGGCCGCCCGCGGGCGCGAGGGAGAGAAGCGCCTCCAGTCGCGGAACGCCGCGTCGAACCCGGGGCAGGACAGGATCAGCTCCCGGACGGAGAGGACGGCGGGGAGGACGGTGGAGAACGGCAGGGTGGCGAAGAGGAAATACTCCCCCGAGCCGAATTCCCTTCCCCCGACATACCGCCAGTTCCCCACGAAGCGGTTGAGGTACTCGAAGGACCACCAGAACGCCGCGCTCGCCGGGAAGAGAAGGAGGAAGCGGCGCGCCTCCGAGAGCAGGGGGCTCCGCCCCGTCCTGCGGTGCAGGACCGCGTTGACGACCAGGATGAAGGAGAGCCAAAGCGGCGTGAACGTGTGCGCCTGCAGCTCCCCCATCCAGGGGAACCGGCTCCAGGCGATGACCCATGCCGCGGCGCCCGCCGCCAGGCCGACCCACCCCCACCAGGGATAAGGCCCCGCGGCCCCGCGCGCCGCCGCATGCCCGCGGCGACGGAGGAACCGCAGGACGAGCGGCGCCGTCGCCGCGAGGATGAACAGCGCGAGCCCGACGAACACCGGCCAGGAGAACGGCGCGTGCGGCAGGTCGGGCGTCTTCGGGGGGAACTGAAGGTAGAACCCCGGGGGCTTTCCCGCCGCCGCCGCGCCGGCGAGCGGCAGGAGGAACGCGAGGAGCAGGGTCAGGGCGATGTCCATCCCTTCATTCTGCCATCGGAGGGGTTGGAAGGCGTTATCTTCGTGCTGCGCCTTTCCGCGGAGGGACGCAGCGGGGGTCTTCCTCGGAGCGGCGTCTATATCGAAATGGAGCTTACGGACATCATCGAGGCCAAGGGCCGGGAAATCGCCGAGGCGCTGGCCGTGTTACGCCTCCGGGAGCATTCGAAGGTCCAGGGATGAACCTGCCGGCGATGGAGGGCTGTCGGTAGTTGTCGTCGAGGTTTATTCGGGGAGGCAAGCCCCTATGCGAGGGGATGTGTCTCCCTGAGCGGGCGTCTGTTCCGAGCGGGAGCCAGGGAGGGCGGAGCGAGGAACAGCGCAGGTGAGGAGGCCATGGAAGGCCGACGATCCGGTAGCGAAGGGAGACATATCCCCGAGCAGGGGGTTGCCTCCCTCAACGATTCCTCGACGTCTACTTCAGACATACCTTCGTCGCCGGGATCACGCACAGGAAGGAAAAGACGCCCGGGCCGGCGTTCTCGAAGGCGTGCTCCTCGCCGGGCGGCACGAACACGAAGGAGCCCGGCCCCACCTCCGCCGCGCCGTCCGCGCGCTTGACCCGCCCCTTCCCCGACAGGACGAAGACCTCGTGCTCCCACGGGTGGGCGTGGAAGGGGGTGTGGCCGCCCGGAGCCACCTCGAAGTGCCGCAGGACGAAGTTCGGGGCCCCGACGTTCTCGCCCATCAGGACGCGGATCGTCACGCCGGCGGCGCCCGACTCCGCGACCTCCTTGCCCTCTACGTCCGTCCAGCGCCCGACGTGCATCGTCATCTCCCCTGGCGCAGGATCATCCGGCAGTTGTCGGAGTTGCGGGAGTGCTTGATCCAGAGCGTCTTCATGAACTCCAGCTCTTTTTCTTTAAGCTCCTCCGGGGGGATCCCCTCGATCTGCGCGACCACGTCCTTTTCGTCCTTGGCCAGGAACTCGAGGATCTCTTCCAGGGAGTCGAGCTGCATGATCTTTTCCGCCAGCTCGGAGACCTCGTTGGTGGTGTAGCCTTCCCGTTCCAGGATCATGCTGTGGAGCGTCTCGCAGGCGCCCGAGGCGTCGTTGCGCATGGATCCGAAAAAGCGGTTGATCTCCTTGCTGGGGCTCAGGAACGCGAGCTGCTCCAGGCAGATCACCCTCGACCGCTCCGCCTCCAGCAGTTTCTGCAGACGCTCGATGATCGTCATTTCTTCCTCCGGTGGCTCTTTTCAGCAAAAGCAGCCGTTCCCATAATACTTCCGTTGGACCCTCTCTGTCTCGGGATATGTCTTGAGGATGTCCCCGATGTTCTGCTCCGGGCCGATCGGGCCTTTCCGCGGGGCGGTCGCGGCCACGAAGCCTTTGGTGTAGCGGTCCGTCGGAGACTTCCGCGCTGCCGGGTTCCCGGGGTCGGGGTTACCGGTACATGCGGAGGATTGTCCCCCGGAAGGGGGACCGGTTCCTTGACGGGCGTCGAGGGGCCGGCCCCCTGGGGGAAGAGGAGAGGCCTACGTCCGCGCCACGGCCGGCCGCACGGTGAACAGGTCCCAGACGGTGGTGAGAAGCCCTCCGAGGAAGAACACGCCCGCGGCCATGGTGACGCCCATCCAGAGCCGCATGTGCCCCTGGGCGGTCATGTACCCCAGCCCGAGGACCCTCTCGATGTAGCTCTGCAGCACACCGGCGACTCCGAACGTCAGCCCCATGATCATCATGGCGATGCACATCGTCCAGAATCCGATCTTCCCGCGGGAGTCGTCGTACACCGCGATCCCCTTCACCCTCGGCATCGCGTAATAGAAGATGGTCAGGTTCAGCAGCGCGTAGGCGCCGAAGAACGCGAGGTGTCCGTGCGAAACGGTGACCTGGGAGCCGTGGGTGTAATAGTTGATCTGCGGCAGGGTGTGCAGGAATCCCCAGACGCCCGCCCCGATGAGGTGCAGCACCGCGCACCCGATCGCGTACGTCCAGGTGAGCGGGTTGACGATTTGCGCCTCCCGCTTCTTCACATGGTTCATCGTGTCGATCACCATGAGGATGATCGGCAGCGGCTCGAGGGCGGAGAAGATCCCGCCGACCCACAGCCAGTACCTCGGGGCGCCGATCCAGTAGTAGTGGTGGCCGGTGCCGGCGACGCCCGTGAAGAGGAACAGCCCGATCTCGACGTAGAGCCACTTCTCGACGACCTGGCGGTCCACCCCGGTGATCTTCATGAGGATGAAGGCGAAGATGGCCGCCGTGACCAGCTCCCACGCCCCCTCCACCCAGAGGTGGATCACCCACCACCAGTAGTACCAGTCGATGACGAGGTTCCGGTAGAACGGGATGCCGAACAGATACAGCAGCGCGAGGAAGAGAAGCCCCCCGAGCAGCGTGCCCTGGATGGCCGTCCAGTTCCGGGCCCGGATCATCGTCATCCCGACGTTGAACAGGAAGACGAGCGCCCCGGCGACCACGACGATGTCGAGCGCCGTCGGGATCTCGAGGAGCGGGCGTCCCTGGGTCCATCCGAAGAGGAAGCCGACCAGCGCCGCCACCCCCGTCGCCAGCAGCGCGGCCAGCTGGAGCCACGCCAGGGCGGGGGAGTAGATCTCGGACTTCGTTTCCTCGGGAACGATGTAGTAGGTTCCCCCCATGAACCCGAGCAGCATCCACAGGACAAGGAGGTTGGTGTGCATGGCGCGCGCCGTCGAGAACGGGAATGCGTCCACGATCCATTGCGGGACGGTGAACGCGTAGTTGTATCCGAGCCACAGCCCCAGCAGGACCTGGAGCACGAAAAGCGGGAGGGCGGCGACGAAGTACCAATAGGCGATCTTCTGGGAACGGTATTCCATCGGGGCCTCCTTACTTCAGGGTGGAGAGGAACCTGGAGACCTCCTCCAGTTCCCGTTCCGAGAGGTTGTCCTTCTGGGGGGGCATTTTGGTGTCGGGGTTCGCTTTCGCGGGATCCAGGACATAGGCCCGGATCTCCGTTTCCGACATCGCCGCGCCGACCCGGTCCAGCGCGGGCCCGAACGTCCCGCCCGTCCCCCGCAGCGCGTGGCAGTTCATGCACCCCTTCGACTGGAAGACCGCCGCGCCCGGGGAAAGTCCCACCGCCGCCACCATCCGCTGTTCGCCCCGCGTGAGGCGCTTCCGGCTGTCCTGCGGTGGCCAGTCGTTGTTGTTCACCTCCCCCACCCACCGGAAGAAGGCGATGAGATCGGAGATCTCCCCCTCCGAAAGTCCCTGGTGCGGCATCTTCCGGAATGATCGCTCGAACGCCTTTTCGGGAGACGTCACCCGGAAGCGGATCCCCTCCTCGCCGACCCGCCGGACCACCCGGGTCAGGTCGGGGGCGTAGTACCCCCCGAAACCCAGGATCGTGTGGCAGTCGTTGCAGTTGTGCTTTTCGAAGGTGCGTTTCCCGGCGACGGCCTGGTCGGAGAGCTTGTCCACGTTGGCCAGCGTCGCCACCTGGCGGTGGGTGTCCCACGTCAGCCCCAGGAAAAGGACCGACGAGGACAGCGTTCCCAGAAGGAAAATCCAGAAGGCGGTTTTTTTCGTCATCCGTCGCCTCTCCCGTGGTTTCCGGCGAAACTCGGGACCGCCGGCTGGTAGATGGTTTACGGACGTCGGGTACGGTGGGGTGCGATGCCTGAATCGGGATTTTCCGATATCATCCGACGGGAATCGAACGGTGTCAATGATACCGATGTGGGCCGGGGCCGCCTACGGCGCCGAGCCGTCGGGAACACCCTCGCGACCGAACCGCTCCGCGATCTCCAGGAGCACGGGGAGGTCGCCGACATGCTCCAGGCACCGGTCGGTCCGGAACGCGAGGATCACGCCGCCGCGGGCCTCGACGTAGAGCTTCGTCTGCCGACGGCAGAAGTGGAGACGCTCCCCCCGGGAGAAGAAGTCCAGCGCCGCTTTCTCGTCGACCGCGTGCAGGTGGAAGCCGTCCAGGAGGGGGATTCCCTCCGCCAGGTTCCTCGACCGGTTGTACCCCGGGTCGACGTCCGTGTATCGGGCCAGCCCGTGCCCCTCGGGGTGGAGGAAGAAAACGGGGGCGGCGAGCGGCGTCTTGACGATGGCGACCGTGCGGCGCGTCTCGACGTAGCTCATGGGGTCCCGCAGGAAGCTGTAATCGAATATCTCAAGGTCCATGTCCCGGTGCCGCCCGGTGATCGTGTTGCGCCGCATCCGGTCCGAGCCCAGGTTCAGGTAGGCGAACCGGTGCTCGTTGAGGCACGGCTCCTGTGAGGGGGAGAACGCAAGGCCGTGCCGCTGCGCGAATTCGATCATCCCGCTCTGCCGCGCGTCGTACAGCGTCTTCCGCTTGGCGAGATGGCGAACGTGCTTTCTCGCCGCGTTCGGGTGGTCCGAGAACGGGTGGTAATGGTCGAGCCCGAGGATCTCGCATTTCCTCCCCTTCTCCACCGCCTGCTCCTGGAAGTGGTGGAGGTACTCCATCGCCGTGTTGCAGATCATCTTCCCGGTCCGCGAGAGCGTGAAGGTGACGCCGGCGTCGGCCGGCACTTTCTTGAGGGCGCTTTCGAGCTTCAGGAGGTTCGTGTTGAACAGGGAGGTGAGCTGGATCTCGCACCGCCTTCCGTCTCCCGTCCCGCCCTCGTTCACGGCCAGGACCGGCGTCCGGAACAGCTCCAGGAAATTGTCCCGCATGAGGCGGGCGAACTCGCCGTATCTCACCTGGCCGGTCAGCACGTCCTTCGTGTACGGCGGGATCAGGGCGAGCAGCATCAGAGTGTAGAAGAGAAACCCGATGATGATCCCCGAGAGCAGGTCCGTGGCCAGGATCGCCGCGACCGTCGCGACGAAGACGAGGAACTGGTCCTGGCCGGTCTCGAAGGCGCGCCGGAAGACCCGCGGCTCGCAGAGCCGCCAGCCGATGAACACGATGATGCCGGCGAGCGTCGCGAGGGGGATCCGGTTGAGCAGGGGGCTCAACAGGAAGAAGTAAACGAGCAGGAAGACCGCGTTGGCGAAGTTCGACCAGAGGGTGCGGCCCCCCGCGTCGACGTTCAGCCGGCTCTTGAGGCCCCCGGGGATGATCGTCAGCCCGCCGACCAGGCTCGAGACCAGGTTCGAAAGCCCCATCGCCCCCAGCGTCCGGTTCGGGTCGGACTTCCGCCGCCAGGGGTCGATCCCGTCGACCGCCTGGATCGTGGCGAGCGACTCGATGCCGTCGATCAGCGTCAGCGTGATCACGATCGTGGCGACCGCCCACCACAGGTCCGGGCTGGACGCCACCTCTCCGAACGCCGGCAGCCGGATGCTGTCGAGCATGGTGGCGGGGATATGGATCAGGTGCTCCGGGCCGATCCCGAGCATGGCGCCCATCGCGCCGCCGACGACGACGACCGCCAGCGGGGCGGGGACGAGCTTGAGCCGTCGATTCTCCGTCAGGCTCAGGAAAAAGATCAGGAAGGTGGACACGGCCCCGATCAGCAGGACTTTCGGATTCATTAGCGCGACCTGGTCGGGCAGCGCCGATAGCGACGAGACGATCGTCTTCCTGGGCGGCTCGATCACGCCGAGCAGCAGCGGGAACTGCTTGATGATGATGATGAGCCCGATCGCGGCAAGCATCGCTTCCACCACCGTCTGCGGGAAGAAGATCGCGAAGCGCCCGGCCCGCAGGAACGCCAGGGCGATCTGGAGGATCCCCGCGAGGCAGATCGCGACGAGGAGGAGGGGGTATCCCGCGTCCAGGTTCCCGTGGCCGAGGACCAGCATTCCGCCCAGGAGGGCCGGGGCGAGGCCGGCGGCCGGGCCGCTGATCGTGACGTAGGCGCCGCCGATGAACGGGTACACCAGGCCGGCGATGACGGAGGAGATGATCCCCGTGACGGGGGGAGCGCCGGACGCGATCGCGACGCCCAGCGACATCGGGAGCGAGACGAGAGAGACCTGGGCGCCCGCCAGCAGGTCGTGCTTCCAGTGTTTCAGCCCGCGGATGCCGTTTTCCGGCTTTTCCACGGCCTTCGTCGAGGGGATTTCCGGGGTCGATCTCTCCATCCGATCCGCTCCTGTCTTCCCGGCGATAAATATAAAACATTAAATAGCACGTTGTTTGTTTTGTCAATACGGGTTGAATATACCCCGAATTATTGGGTATTATATGGTTGATTCTAGTTATTTTTTTATATCATAACCATGTTTTGTTTTTTGGTGTCCTGCTGGACGAAGGCGTGGGCGGCGTCCCGCCGGCCGAACCCGTCGCCGCTTCCGGGCCATCGGCGTGCGGACCCGCATGAATACGGGGATCGTCCATGTGATACATTGGCAAAGACCTTCTTTGGGAGGGGCGGCGCGAATGGAATACCGTGTCGAGAAGGATACGATGGGAGAGGTCCGGGTGCCCGCGAAGGCCTACTACGGGGCGCAGACGCGGAGGGCGGCGGACAACCTGCCCGTGAGCGCCGAGCGGATGCCGCTTCCCGTGGTGCACGCCGTCGCGCGGATCAAGGGGGCGGCGGCGGAGGTCAACGGATCGCTCGGGATCCTCCCTTCCGCGAGTGCGGAGGCGGTTTCCCGGGCCGCGCGGGAGGTGCTCGAGGGGAAGCACGACGACCAGTTCATCGTGGGCGTATTCCAGACGGGCTCCGGCACCTCGACGAACATGAACGTGAACGAGGTGCTGGCCAACCGCGCGAACGAGCTGCTGGGCGCGTCGCTGGGCGGGTACGTCCCCGTGCACCCGAACGACCACGTGAACCGCTGCCAGTCGAGCAACGACGTCATCCCCTCGGCGATCCGGATCGCCGTGCGGGGGGAGATGTCGGCCCGGCTTCTTCCCGCGCTGGAGGAGCTCCGGGACGCGCTGCGCGAAAAAGCGGAGGCGTTCTCCGGCGTCTTAAAGATCGGGAGGACCCACCTGCAGGACGCCGTTCCCGTCACGCTGGGCCAGGAGTTCTCGGGGTACGCTTCCCAGGTCGACCACGGCATCCGGCGCGTGAGGGCGGTTTTTCCGGACCTCGAGGAGCTTCCCCTGGGGGGGACCGCCGTCGGGACGGGATTGAACGCCCACCCCGACTTCGCCCGGCGGGCGATCGCGGAGATCGCCCGGTCGACGGGGATCCCGTTCCGAGAGGCGGAGAACCGGTTCGAGGCGATGGGGGCGCAGGACCCGCTGGTGGCCGCCAGCGGCGCGATGAAAGGGGTCGCGGCCTCGCTGCTGAAGATCGCCCAGGACCTGCGCCTCCTCTCCTCGGGGCCAAGGTGCGGCATCGGGGAGATCGAGCTTCCGTCGCTGCAGCCGGGCTCCTCGATCATGCCCGGCAAAGTGAACCCGGTTGTTCTCGAGGTGGCGATCCAGGTCGCGGCGCAGGTGATCGGGAACGACGCCGCGGTGACGATCGGGGGGTCTCTGGGCGTCCTGGAGCTGAACGTCATGCTCCCCTTGATGGGCCGAAACGTGCTGGAATCGCTGGCGCTTCTGTCTTCCGCCTCGTCCCTTGCGGCGGCTCGTTGCGTGCGGGGGATCGTGCCGGACGAAAAGCGCTGCGAGGAGCTGATCGAGCGGAGCTTGTCGATAATCACTCCTCTTTCTGTAAAGATCGGCTATAATGCTGCCGATAAGCTTGCAAAAGAGGCTTATCGGACCGGGAAGACCATCCGGCAGCTTCTCGTCGAAAAAGGAGAGCTTTCCGCGGAAGAGATCGACGACGTGCTCGACCCGCGGAAGATGATCTGACGCATGGACACCGTCACGCACGGCCTGACCGGATGGCTCGTCGCCCGGGCGCTCCCGGAAAAATGGAAGGGGGGCCACCCGAAGACCGCGACGGCGGTCGTTTCGCTGGCCGCGATGCTGCCCGACGCCGACAACGTCGCCTCCCTGCTGGGAAGCGAGATGTACGTGCGGATTCACCGGGGGCTTTCCCATTCGCTGCCCGGGGTCCTCGCGACCTCTTTCGTCCTGGCGCTCCTCTTCGCCCGCTTCGGGAAATGGAAGGACCGCAGGGCGGTATTCCTGCTGGCCGTGCTGGGGCAGTTCTCCCACGTGCTGCTCGACCTGCTCAACTCCTACGGCACGCAGCTCCTCCTTCCCTTCTCCGACGCGCGCCTTTCGCTGGACATCCTTTTCGTCGTGGACCTGGTCTTCACGGGGATCATCGTCGCCGGGATCGCCTTGTCGCGGCGCGAGCCGCTCCGGGCGCGCGCATCGATCGCGGTGCTGGCCGCTTACGTGGGCGTCGCGGCGCTGTTCCACGCCGGGGCCCGGGACGCCGTTCGCGACGCGGCGCTGCGGGACGGCGTGACGGTGGTCTCCGCGCAGGCGCTGCCGATGCTCCCGTACGTCGACCTGCCGTCCCCGGAACGCTTCGCCTTCGTCTCCACGGCCGTTGCGTTCGAGATGCCGTCCCCGGTCGAAAAGGTCGTGGACCGCCTCCGTCGCCAGAAGCAGATCCCGTTCCCCGCGGGCCCCTTCGCCTGGAACGGCTTCGTCGACGACGGCAGCGCGTATCACCGCGCGGTGATCGAGCCGCTGACGGGGCGCGTTTCCTGGAAGCAGAAGGCGCTCCACGGCGCGGAGGTGCCCGAGGTGCGCGCGTTGCGGGGGATGCAGGACGTCGAGACGTACCTCTGGTTCGCCCGGTTCCCCTCCGCCGAGGTTTCCTGCGCCGGCGGGCGAACGGAGGTGACCTTCTTCGACCTCCGGTTCGCCGGGATGCCGGACACGAAGCCCTTCGTGCTGCACGTGACGGAGGTTCCGGGGGCGCAGCCCAGCGTCCGTTGGGGGAGCTAGTCCCCCTTCACCAGGGGGACGGTAACGACGAACGTCGTTCCCTTCCCCGATCCGCTCCTTACCTCTATCTCTCCGCCGTGGTTTCTGACGATGTCGTAGGCGACGCTCAAAGCCAGCCCCTCCTCCGTCGTCCCGTCTTCCCCCGCGCGGGAAAACGGCTCGAAGACGCGCCTCGGCATCTCTCCGGGGATCTCGCGCCCGGCGTCGCCGACGGAGACGCGGATGGAGCCGTCCTCGAGCCACGACCGGACCCGGACGACCCCCGGCGCCCGGACGGCGCGGGCGGCGTCCGCGAGGAGATCCGTGAAGACCCGCGTCATCCGGCCGGGCAGGCAGCGGGTCGGGGGCAGGTTCCCTAGCCGGCGGTCCAGCGTCGCCTTCCCCTTGAACAGCTCCCGGACGGCGTGCATGGCGTCGCGGAGGCACTCGTTGAGGTCGGCGGGCCGGAACTCCTCTTCCTCCGCCCGGGAAAAGTGCGCAAGCTCGCCCGCGAAGTCGCGGACGCGGTCCGCCTCCTCCAGGGTCTCCACGACCAGGTTGCGCAAATCTTCGAGGAGATAATCGATGTCGATCTCCTCCCGCCCGCGCCGGACCGCCTCCGACAGGCGCGGAAGCTGTTTCCCCAGCGTGGCCAGGTTGCCGGCGATCACGCCCACCGGCCGCGCGATGTCCTTCGCGACCCCCGCCGCCATCCTCCCCGCGGCGGCCAGCCGCTCCTGCTCCAGCAGCTTCGCCTGACCGTTCCGCAGCCCCGCGAGCGCTTCCGAAAGCGCGGCGGTGCCGCGCTCCAGCTCCGCGGCGGCGGCCTTGATCTCCGTGATGTCGCGGATGGTGATGATCGTGCCGGAGGGCTCTTCCCCGGGCTCCTCGCGGAAGGGGAAGAGGCGCAGGACGAACCACCTGCCCGACCGCTCGTGGAAGTGCTCCACGGCCCGGTTGCCGCCGTCCACGGGGGGCATGCCGGTTTCCTCCAGTGCCGGGAGGAACGGGCGGCCGACGATCTCCTCGTACGGCCTGCCGGCGAACTCGCGGAAGGCCCGGTTGCACCGCAGGATCCGCCCGTTCGCGTCGGAGAGGAGGATCATGGCGTCGAGGCAGTCGATCGTCGCCTCCAGCTCCTCCTTGGCGGCCGCGACGAGGGCGTGCACCCGGGCGAGCTCGTCCCGCATCCCGGTCAGCGTATCCTCCTGCTCGCGGTTGCTCTCCGTGGACCAGGACACGCAGACGGCGACCTCGTTCCGGTCGAAGAACCGCTCGATGAAAAGGCGGTGGCGACCTTCGTCGTTCGGCGGGAAGCCGCAGGACCGGACCCGGTCGACGTACGCCCGGCGAAGAAGCTTCACGAGACCGAGGAAGGACGAAAGGGGCATTCCGGCGAGCCGGCGCTTGCGCGCTTCCACGACCAGGAAGGCGGTGATCCCGTTGTCCTTCCCCAGCGCCTCCGACGAGAGCGAGATCGGCTCCCCGGAGCACCGGAAGGCCTGGGCGATGGAGCCCGAGACGCCCCGGACCGTCGGCCGCCATTCTTCCGGGTCCGCCGGGGCGCGGCCCAGGTGGCCGTTCGCCTCCGCGTCGGCCAGGAACCGCTCGAGGAGCGGCTGCTCATCGTTCTGGAAGGCTTCGATGAAGGAGGGGCTCAATCGATTCACCTCGGGTTTTCGTCGAGCCGGTAGACGACCGGTGCGAGCACTTCCGTTTCCGCCGGCGGGTGGGGGAAGGGGGAGGCCGACCGGACCGCCTCCACGGCGCTGCGGTCGAGGACGGGGAAGCCGGATCCCCGGACCACGCGGACATCGCGGACGCCGCCGTCCGGGAGGATCACGAAGGCGACCACCACGCGCCCTTCCCACCCCATCCTTCGCGCCACGACGGGGTAGGAGATCTCCCGCTGGATGGCTTCCCTCAGGTGGTCGTAGCGCCGGGGCGGCGATGCGCCGCGGCCCCCGGACGACGACGGCGCGGCGGAAAGGGACGCCGGGCCGTCTCCCGCGGGGAACGGGGCCGGGGAGGGCGGGCGCGCGGGCGACGCGCTCCGGCCGGGTGCGCCCGCGGCGGGGACGACGGCGGATGGAGCGGGCGCGGATGGAGCGGGCGCGGATGGGGCGTCCCCGGTTTCCTCCGGGATGGGGGGCCGCGCCGATGCCGGCGCGGGAGCGGCGTCATCGACACGCGGGGCGTTTCGCGCGGGGCCGGGGCTGTTTCCGGGGGAGCCGCCGTCAGCCGTCGGAAGGAGCGAGAGGTCGATCACCGGCATCCCCGGCGCGGGGCCGGGCGTCATCCCGTGGAGGACGACCGCGGCCAACGCCAGGTGGAGCAGGAGGGAGGCCAGGAACCCCTCCCACGCTTTGCCCGCCGATGGTTTCAAACCGTTCCCTCCACGGCCCCGCCCGTTTTCCGTAAGGACAGGGAGAGGATCGCCGCGGCCAGCAGGGCGAGGCCCGCGCTGACGCCGAAGGCGGCCGGGGCCCCGAACTCCTTCCACAGGAATCCGAAGATCACGCTCGCCGGCAGGGTGCAGATCCCCGTCACGAGATGGAACCACCCGAAGGCCGTTCCTCTCCGTTCGGGCGGCACCAGGTCGGCCACCAGCGCCCTTTCCGCCCCTTCGCACGCGGAGTGGTACAACCCGTATATCAGGAAAAGCCCGACCATCCAATAGATCCCGGTGGTCAGCCCCCAGGCCGCGTACGTGACGGCGTAGACCGCCCACCCGGCCAGGATCATCGTCCGCCGCCCGAGCCGGTCGGACAGGATCCCGCCGTAGGTGGACAGCGACGACTTGACGACGTGGAAGGCGCCCCACAGCAGCGGGATGTAGACCGGCGGCACGCCGGAGTCCGCCGCGCGCAGGATCAGGAAGCTGTCGCTCGCGTTGCCCAGCGTGAACACCCCGAGGGCGACGAGATAGCGGCGGAACGCGGGCGGGAGATCCCCGTCCTTGAGGCTCAGCCCCTTGCCGGGGGCCGCCGCGGCGTCCGATTCCCGGACGAAGAAATACAGCGCGAGGACCGCGGCGATTCCCGGAACGGCCGCCAGCAGGAAGATCGCCCGGTAGGAGAGCCCCCATACCGAGAGGAGCAAGAAGGCGGCGGCCGGGCCCAGCACGGCGCCCAGGTTGTCCATCGCCCGGTGCCACCCGTAGGCCCTGCCCCGGGACCCTTCCCCGACGGAGGAGGCGATGAGGGCGTCGCGCGGGGAGGTGCGGATCCCTTTCCCCACACGGTCGGCGAACCGGACGAGCAGGACGTGCGCCCAGGACGTGGCGAACCCGGAGAGGGGGCGGGCGACCGCCGCCAGCGCGTATCCCCAGACCACGAGAGGCTTCTTGCGGGCGGCCCGGTCGGACCACGCGCCGGACAGCAGCTTGAGGAAGCTGGCCGTGGCTTCCGCGATCCCCTCGATGATGCCGAGGGCGGCCGGTCCCGCGCCGAGCGTCGAGGTGATGAAGAGGGGGAGCAGCGGCACGATCATGTCGGACGACATGTCCGTGAGGAGGCTCACGACCCCGAGGACGATCACGTTGCGGGGGAGCTTCTCCTTCTTCATCCGCGCGCCCGGTGCATCCATGCGGCCGATGAGCCGCGGCCGGGCGCGGCCCGGATCCCGCGCTCCTCGTCCCGGCAGTCCGTCGCCGGGGCGAAGACGGCGGTCCTCGCGGCGCCGCCGGGAGGCGTCATGACCCGGCGGGGCGGGACGCCCCGGGTTTCCTCGCAACGAGGACGATCTTTTCGTCCGCGAAGGAGACGACCCGTCCCCCCTCGATCCGGATGCGGTACGTTTCTTTGGCCCGCGGGAAGGCGGACAGGAACATCTCCTCGATCTGCCTCCGGACCGCCGTCGGCTGCCCGGTCCGCGCGACCCATTCCGGGAATGCGTGGGTTTTCCAGATGCAGGCGATCTGCAGGGGAACGAGCCCCGCCTCGGCCACGAATTCCACCCATTCCTCGTTCCGGTAGCTGCGGATGTGGGAGGGGTCGCGCACCCGCTCGATCCCGTTCATGTAGGCGTCGAGGGAAAGCTCCCCGGGGACGACGCTGTCGATGATGCCGACCCTTCCCCCGGGGCGCACCACGCGGGAGATCTCCTTCATGGCCGCCCGGATGTCGTGGAAGTGGTGGGCCGCGATGCGGCAGGTCAGCCGGTCGAACACGGCGTCCGCGAACGGAAGCGCCTCGGCGTCCGCCGCCGCGAAGGCGATGTTCCCCGCCCCCGTTTCCGCGGCCAGCGAACGTGCCTCCAGGAGCATCCGCGGCGTCAGGTCGGAAGCCACGACCCGGACCTCCATCCGGGCGAGGGCGACGGCCGTGTGGCCTGCGCCGGTGGCGACATCGAGCGCAAGGTGCCCCTTCTTCGGGGCGAGCGGCCCGAAGAGCAGGTCCAGGTCCTCGATGTCGGTGTGGTCCGCGCTGCACCGGTATTTCGACGCCACCCGCCCGAACTGCTCGCGGGTCCGTTCCTTCGTGGGCACACGCATGGGCCAACCCCCCAGGGTCTATTCTCCAACGGGCGGTTGACGTTTACAATATTGCCACGATGGATCCCGTGCGCCCGCCGCTTTCCCGCCTCTTCGCCGGCCCGTTCCCCGCCCTCGAGCGGGTCCTCCTCGAACGCCTCTCGGATCCCTCCTGGGGCGGGCCGGGGTGGGAGCGGGTGCTCCTCGTCCCCTCCAACGAGATGCGCGAGCACCTCATGAAGAGGCTCGCCGCCGTGCGGGACAGGGCCGCCGCCGGGGCCTCCGCGATGACGCTGTACGACTTCGCCCTGCGCCTCCTTTCGAGCCGCGGCGTGTTTCCCGCGGAGCTGACCCCCGTCCGGATGGCCGCGGCCGTCCTGGGGGGGGCGAAAGAAGCGTACGCCTCCGGAGAGGGCGATTTCGCGCGGATCGCCGGCATGCCCGGTTTCCCCGCCGCCCTGGCGCGCACGCTCGCGGACCTCGAGGAAGGATGGATCGGGGACGCGGAGCTTGCCGCGTTGGAAAGGGCGGCGCGGGGGCGCGGCGACCCGCGGGGCGCCGCGCGGTGGGCGGAATGGAGGCGGCTCGCCGCCGCGGTCGGCGGGAAGATCCGCGCGATGGGGGGCGAGACGCGCAGGAAGATCTTCCAGGAGGCGGTGGCGGGGTTCGAGCATCCGGGCTACCCGTACCGCGTGTCCTTGTACGGCTTCTACGATTTCACGCGCCTCCAGTGGACCCTGGTGGACCGGCTCCTGTCGAGCGGCCTCCTGGACGACGTGTATTTCCCGGGGCTCTTCGGGCCCGACGGCTCGCTCGCCCCGTCCTTTTTCTACGCCGCCCGCACGTGGGACCGCCTGCGGGGCGCCTTCGAGGGGAACGCGGAATTCCTCGAGGACGACCCGTGCGCCCCGGTCGCCGAGGTGAGGGAGAGGACATTTTCCTCCAGGCCGTCCGCGGAGCCTTCTCCCTTGCCGTTTCCCGTGCTGTCCGCCCCCCACCCGGAAGGGGAGATGCGCCTCGCGGCCCGCCGCGTCCGGCGGTGGCTCGACCAGGCGCCAGGCGACACGGTGTTCCTCGTCGCCCGGAAGGTGACGCCGGAAGCGATGGCGGACTGGGAACGGGTCGCCGGGGAATACGGAATCCCGACGGCGGGGCGCATCGACGTCCCCCTCGCCTCCGTTCCCCCGGTCCGGCTCCTGCTGCGCATGATGGAGGCGGCGCGCGACGGCTACCCGCGGCGGGTCGTGATCGACGTCCTCTCGTCCCCCTACCGGAGAGGCTCGGCGGCGGAAGGCGCGGTGGGACCACGACCCGACCTGTGGGACATCCTCACCAGGGAGCGGATGGTCGTATCCGACCCCGACTGGGACGCCCGGCTGCAGCGGCCATCCCGCCGGCGCGCGGGGGACGACGGGGAAGAGGGGGACGAACGGGCCGCCCAGCTTTCGCTCCTGTCCGCGGAGGTCCGCGGTCTCCGGGAGTCGCTCGCCCCGGTGCTTGGAGCCGCGGGGTATGCCCCGTTCGCGAGGGCGATCCGGGAGCTCCTCGCGGCGCGGTTCCAGGCGGTCATGGACGAGAGCGCGGAAGGGGAACGGGACCGCCGCGCCGTGGAGGAGCTGTTCGACATGCTCGCCGACCTGGAAGGGATCCCGGAGGCGCTGGTGCAGTGGCCGGGGGCGCGGCAGGCGATCGACTGGTTCGCCGGGCTGCTCGCCGCCCGCCGCCTCTTCACGGGGGAGCGCGGCGGGATGCGCACGCCGGGGGCGGTGGTCTTCGGCGACTCCATCGCAATGCGCGGCGTCACGGCCGACCGCGCGCTGGTCCTTTCGGTCAACGAAAACGCGTTCCCCGCGCAGCTCGAGGAGGACCCCCTGCTCCCGGACGAGGACCGGGCGGAGATGAACCGCCTGCTCTCACAGGAGGGGCTGCCCGACGCCCTGTCGCTGCGGAGGCGCAACGCCGCGGAGGAGAAGCTCCTCTTCGCGCTGCCCGCGGCGTCCGTCCGGAAGGGGATCGCCTATTCCGTCCGGCGGGGGGACTCGGCGGGGGCGCTGCGCCGGCCGTCGCGCTACCTCCTTCACCTAATGTCCCGGTTCTCGGGCCCCGCCGTGTTTTCCGAGGATTGGGAGGCGGCATCGGGGGCGGCCGTGGAGCGTCTTTCCCGGTCCGCCTTCGCGGCCCTTTCGGGGGAAGGGCCGTTGAGCGCGCGGGAACGGGCGCTGGCCTCGTGGCGCCGCGGCGAAACGACCCCCGGAGCCCGCGTCCCGTGGCCCCGCATCCTCCGCACCCTTTCCGCGTGGGCTGCGCGGGGCGGCGGCGGCCGCCTCTACCCGGAGGGAGTCGCACCCCTGTCCCTTCCGGAAACGCACAGCGCTACCTCCCTCGAGGAGCTCTCCCGCTGCCCGTACCGGTATTTCCTGCGCATCCTCCTGCGCCTCGATCCGCCCGAGGAGCCGGAGGAGGCGGTCTCCCCGACGTCCGCCGGGATGGGGGAGATCGCGCACGACATCCTGCGGGCCCTCGGGAGGGACGCCGCGGAGGGGAAGGGATGGGGAGACGTTGGCGCGGCCGCGCGGAAGGCCGTCGCCGCGTTCTCCAGGGAGAACCCGACCGGCCTGCCGGGGCTCTTCCGCATACGGTGCCTCGGGATCGCGGGAGACGTCGAGCGGCTCGTCGAACGGGAGCGGGGCCTGGAGGCGGAGCGCCCGGGGTGGCGCGTCGACCGCGTCGAGGCGGCGTTCGCCGTCCCTACCTCCTCCCTGCCGGGGTTCCGCGGCCGCGTCGACCGTCTGGACCGGGGGCCGTCGGGGGAGGCGCGCGTCGTGGACTACAAATACTCCGACCCGAAGCGGGCGGAGGCGAGCCCCGAATGGATGCTCCACGGCCTTTCGCACCAGGTGCCCATATACCTCGCATGGGCCCGTGCGCTCGATCCCGCGCCCCCTTCCGTGTCGGCGACGCTCTATTTCCTCAAGGGCGGCCTGGCCGCCGTGGAGGCGCCCTCCTGGGACGAGGTCGGCGAGGGATGGGCCGCCGCGCTGTCCGATTGGCTCTCGCTGGCGCGTTCGGGGACGTTCCCCCCGCTTCCCCATCACCTTTTCACTTACGCGGGCCGGGCGGCGCCGCGATACTGCGACCGCTGCGCTTTCCGGGACCATTGCCGCGTTCCCCCGGGGCTGGACGGGTCGGAGGCCGGGGAGGAAGCACTCGTCGCCGCCCTTTCGCGCGATCCCTCGCTCGGGACGCTGGCCGGTCACCGGCCGGCGGCGGGGTGACGGCGGATGCTCGCGAACCGGGAGAAGGCGGCGCGCGATTTCTCGCGGAACATCGCGGTGGACGCCTCCGCGGGGACCGGGAAGACGGCGACGCTCGTGGCGCGGGTGACCAACCTCTTCCTCGAGCGTCCGGAGCTCACGCCGGACGAGGTGCTCCTGCTGACGTTCACCGACAAGGCGGCCGCGGAGATGAAGGCGCGCCTGACCGAAGGGTGGGAGCGTCTTTACGCCGCGGCGCAGGGCGGGGGCGACCCGGCGGAGATCGAGGAAGGGATGCGGGCGTGGAACCCCATGGTGCGCATCCCGGCGGAAGGGTACGGGGATTCCGGGGCGTTGCGCCGGCGGGTGGAGGAGATGGCCGAAGCGGCGGGACGGCTGTCCGTGACCACCTTCCACTCCTTCTGCGCCCGGGTCCTGCGGTCCTTTCCCGCCGAGGCGGGCGTCGACCCGCTGTTCCGGGTGCTGTCCGAGGGCGAGGCGGCGGACGCGTGGAACGCCGCGTTCCGCCTGTTCCTGCGGGGCGAGTTCGGCTCGCCTTCCGTTTCGCCGGAGTGGGAGAGGATCCTCCTCGCGGAGCCCGACCAGGAGAAGGTGTGGGGGGTCCTGCGGAGGCTCTGCATGACGCAGCGCGACCTGCTCCGGGGGGAAGCGCCGGATTTCGGGCGCCCCGCCGATTTCCTAGGGTACCTCCTCCGGGAGTACCTGCCGCGCGTGGAGTATTTCCGGGCCTTCGTGTCCGGCATGCGGGCGCCGGAAGGGGAGCCGGCGGCCGAGGCGTTCCGGAACGCCCTGCCGGCCCTGGAGAGGGTCTGGGAAGCGATGGCCCGCGGGGATCTCGACGCCGCGGCGTCCGGCGCGGCCCCGGGCGCCGCGGCATTCGCGATGGACCTTCGGAAGAGCACGAGCAGGAAGAAGTTCCCCCGGCCCGACGGCCCCCCGCTGGCCGACGTGCGCAACGACCTGCGCAAGCTCTTCCGGCTGCTCGAGGAGGTCCCCGCCGGGGACGCCGCCGCGCGCTTCCTCTTCGCCAGGGCGGGCGCGGCGCTCGCGGCGTACGAGCGGGCGAAGGGGAGCGGGCTCGATTTCATGGACCTGCTGCTGCGGGCCGAGGCGCTCCTGTCGTCGAACCCCGAGGTCGCCCGGCGGCTCTCCGCCAGGTTCCGCCACATCTTCGTGGACGAGTTCCAGGATACCGACCCGCTCCAGGCGGAGGTCCTCCGGGTGTTGTCGGCGGGCGGTCCCCCGGGGCGGCTGTTCGTCGTGGGGGACCCGAAGCAGTCCATCTACGGCTTCCGCCGCGCGGACATCCAGGTGTACCGGAAGTTCCGGGAGGAGATGGCGGCGGCGGGCGGCGAGGACGTGCCGCTCTCCCGCAACTTCCGCAGCCGGCCGGACCTGCTGGCCGCGCTGAACGGGCTGTTCGGCCGGATCCTGCCGGGCGGGGAGGATTTCTCCCCGGCCTACGCGCCGGTCGCCCCGCACCGGACCGACCCCGGCGAGGGGCCCCCGGTGACGCTCTACGAGCTGTCCCCGGAGGCGGACGAGGCGGAGTTCCTCGCCGGCCTGGTCCGCAGGATCGTAGGCGTCGTGAAGGTCCGCGGCGATGACGGGGCGGGGCGGCCCGCGAGGCTTCGGGACGTCGCCGTCCTCTACCGCTCGGACGCCTCGGGCGATGTGCTTTCCGGCTACAGGAACGCGCTGTCCGCCGCGGGGATACCGAACATCGTCCCGTCGCGGAAAGGGTTCTTCTTCCGCCGCGAGATCCAGGACCTCCGGATCGTCCTTTCCTCCGTCGACGTCCCCGCGGACCTCTCCGCCCGCCACGCGGCGCTCAAAACCGTCTTCTTCGGGCTCTCCGACGGGGAGATCCTCCCGCTGTACGGGAGCGACCCCCAGGCCGTCCCGCCCGGGACGCGGGACGCGGTGGCCCTCCTGTCCCGCCTGTCCGCCCGCCGGGGGCGGGCGTCGCTGCCGGACCTGCTGGCCGAGCTCTATCGCGAAACGGGGGTGGACTTCGTCGCGTCGAGGCTTCCCGAGGGCGAGCGCGTGGCGCGGAACCTGGCGAAGGCCGCGGAGATGGCCCGCGCGTTCGAGTGGGAGGGGCCGGGATCCCTCAAGCTCTTCCTCGCGGAGATCCGCCGCAAGACCGCGGAGGGGCGGGAGGAGGACGAGGTCCCGGACTTCGAGGAGGACGAGGACGCCGTCCGTCTCTCCACCATCCATGCGGCCAAGGGGCTCGAGTTCCCGGTGGTGATCCTGGGGGCCTTGTCCCGCGGAGGGAGGAAGGGGCCGCACGGCCTGCGCGCGGACCGGGTCCACGGGCTCTCGGCCCTGATCTTCCCGGGTTTCCGCAGCTATTCCGCCTTCCGCGAGGTGCCGCGCGCCGGCCGCCCCGTCACGTTCGAGCGATGGGAGCGGGAGAAGATGGCGGCGGAGGAGCGGAGACTCCTGTACGTCGCCGCCACGCGGGCGAAGGACCGGCTGTACCTGCTGGAGGGAGGAAAAGGGAAGGGGAGCGACCTGTCGGACGCCCTCCGGGAGGGGATCGCCGCGGGGCGGCCCGAAGGGGAGGGCTCGTGTTTCGTTACGGGGCTGCCCGGGTTGCGGGTGCGGCTCGCGCCCCCGGCGGGCGACGTCCCCGACGGCGGCGGGCTGCTTCGCGTGCCGGTGGCCTCGCCCCTGCCGCCGGCCGCCCGCCCGGCGCAGGCCCCGCCCCTGCCGCCGACGCCGCCGGACCTCGCGGCGGAGGAGGTGCCGGATGGGCTTTCCCCTGCCGCGCCGGAGCCGGTCACGCTGGCCGAGCTGTGCGACAGGGCCCGCGGGAAGCGGTTCGGGGAGAAGGTCCACCGCGTGTTCGAGGCGTACCCTCCCGTGTCGGACCCGTGGCCGCCGCGGGGAGCGGTCCTCCCTGCGGTGTGGGAGGCGGGGGAAGAGGAGCGGTGGGAAGGGATCGTCTCCGCTGTCCGGTCCTCCGGGCTGTTCCGGGAACTGAGCGCCTCGCGCCTGGTGGGAACGGAGCTGCCGCTTTTGGGCTTCCGCGGCGGGGAAGTCGCGCAGGACCGCGCCGACCTCGTCGTGCGTGCGGCGGGCGGGCCGCCGCGCGCGGAAGAGCATTGGGTGGTCGACTACAAGACCGGCCCGCGGGAGCCGGAAACGGAGGAGCGGTACCGCGGCAAGCTGCGCGAGTACTGCTCCATCCTCTCCGAGGCGTGGGGCGTCCCGGTCCGCGGCTTCATCTGGTATGTCGAGACCGGGGAATCGGTCACTGTTCCTTGGTCACCCTGATGTTGTCGTAGGTCGCGTCCAGCCCGGTCGCCGTGATGTCGATGGAGTTCCAGGGGTTCAGGCTGTCGTTTTCGTCCATGCTGGCCCTCGCGCCGAACGCCTCGACCGTGGCCACCATCTGGGCGACCGTGATCTTGATCGTGTACGTGGTCCCCAAGGAATACGTGGCGCCGAGCTGGAGGGAATCGACGAGCTCGCCCCGGCGGTATTTTCGGAACCAGCCGTCGTTCGCGGAGAACTCGAAATAGGTCAGCGAGGTGTCCGCGAGCCGGATCGTCAGGTTCGCGTCGCTTGCGTTTTCAGCCGTCGGCCGGAATTCCATCGAGAAGGTCCCGGTGCCGATCCCGCCGTCCGACATCGGTTTCGAGATGGTCAGGTATTCGCCCGAGTCGCAGTCGACGACGGCCTTCCCGGTCCCCGGATTGTGGGCGATCGTTCCGGTTCCCGAAACCGAGTATTCGGCGACGTCGTTGGAGGTGAAGTCGTCGTTGACCCTCCAGCTCCCCTCGATGACGGTGAAGCTCGCGATGTCGCCCCGGGTGGTCCCGTACGCGTTCTGCCCGGCGACCCGGCAGTAATACGTGGCCCCGGCGGTAAGGTACGTCAGCGGCTCGCTAAGGTACCGGTTGCTGGTGCCGGAGCCGATCGACTGGACCGAGCTCGCGGTGTAGGACGACAGGTCCGGGGCCGCCCCCCATTCGATCCACGCGGTGGACGCGATGCCGTTCGGGTTGACCTTCCCGTTGCAGATCGCCCCCGTGGCGATCCGTTCCGGCTCGAGGGTGGTCGGGGCGGGCGCGGAGGCGCTCGACGAGGTGGTCAGGGTGTAGATGCTTCCCTTCTGCGTCCCGGCCGAGTTGGCGGCCGCGATCCGGAAGTAGTACCTGGTCCCGCTCGAAAGCCCCGAAATCCCCGCGGTGACCGTCTGGCTCGAGGTGCCCGACCCGAGGCTCTGGGACGACGTGCTGGAGTAGGACGACAGCGACGAGCTCGTGCCGTACTCGAACCAGGCCGTGGTCGAAAGCCCGTTCGGATTGACCGTCCCTCGCAGCGTGGCGGTGCTCACGCCGACCGACGTGGCCGACGAGGTCGATACCGTGGGCGGGGTGGAGGAGGAGAAGGTCAGGATGCTTCCCCGCGTCGTCCCGCACCCGTTCCGGGCGACGACCCGGTAGTAATACGTGGTCCCGCTCGAAAGCCCGGAAAGCCCCGCGGTGAGCTCCAGTTCCGAGGTTCCGGCCCCCGCGCTCTGGGTCGACGAATTATCGCAGGGCGACAAGGTCGGGCTCGTGCCGTATTCGAACCAGACGGTGGTGGACGACCCGTTGGGGTTGACCGCGCCCCGGACGGTGGCGGTGCTCGCCCCGACGGTCGTGACGCCCAGCGTCGACGCCGTGGCCGTCGCGCTGGGGAGGAAGCTCGCGATGTCGCCGCGGCTGGTACCGTTCGGATTGCTCGCAGCGATGCGGAAATAGATGGCGATGCCGGTCGTCAGGCCCGTGAGGTCTGTTGCGATCACCTGGTTGTCGGCGCCGGCCTCGATCTCGCCGGCCGTTGTGTTGTCCCAGGTCGACAGCGACGGGTCCGTGCCCCACTCGAACCACACGGTGGTGGCCTTCCCGTTGGGCGATACGGTGCCCCTCAGCGTCGCGCCGGTCAGGCCGACCGACGCGGCCGGGGACGTCGTGACGGTCGCCACCGCGCTGGGCACGAAGCTTTTTATGTCTCCCCGGCTTACTCCCTTGCTGTTCCGGGCGGCGACGCGGTAGTAGTGGGTGATTCCGACCTCGAGGCCCGTTAGGTTCGACTGGATCGTCTGGTTGTCGATCGCGGCGTCAATGGTCTGCTCCGCGGTATTATCATAGGCAGACAACGTCGGACTCTTGCCCCATTCGAACCAGACGTAGGTTTCCAGCCCCTGGGTCTCTACGAGCCCGTTCAGGGTGGCATTGGTCAATCCGACCGATGTCTCCGTCATCGTCGTCGTCGCCGGGGGCGATCCGGCGGAACCGGAAGACGACCCGCCCCCTCCGCAGCCGGTCAGTAAAAGGAACAGAGGCGCGAGGAGGGACAGAGTCGGGATAATCAGGAGAAGTTTATTGTTTCTCATACGGTATCGATCCTCACGAATTGGTTTTTTTACAGCTCCAATCCTGATGGAATAGAAACTGAAGCAAAAGTTGGTCCAAGCATTACCGAGGTTGTAACACAAAGAAACAAAAAGCGAAATGCTTATCCATGTTTGCCACGACGGCGGGAAGGTTTCTAACCTGGGAAATATTTTTCCTATGGTGGTCAGAAATGTGTTCAGCGCTGTGTGAAAAACAATTCCCAATCGGGTGAGGTAAAATTTGGGAATGGACCTGATTGCCGCAATCGCGGAGCGCAAGATCCTCGAGGCGATGGAGCGTGGCGAGTTCGACGACCTTCCGGGAAAGGGAAAGCCGCTGGACCTCTCCGACGACCCGATGGTCTCCGACGATCTGCGCGTCGCCTATAAGGTGCTGAAGAACTCCGGCCACCTGCCTCCCGAGCTGGAGCTGCACAACGAGATCGTGCGGCTCCGGGACCTGATCCATGCGGTCGACGACGAGACGGTCCGCACCGCCCGCATGAAGGAGCTGAACGTCAAGCTGCTCCGCTTCAACATGATGAAAAAGCGGCCCGTGAACCTCGAAGGTGTCCCGGAGTACAGGGAAAGGGTCATGGGAAAGCTTGCCTGACGGGTACGCTTGGCGGTATCGCTGTCGCGGGGGGGTATTCCCGTACTGGGCGGGGGACACTCTTTCCCTCCGCCCGAACTGGGGGAGGACACTCCTTCCCTCAGCCCGCGTCAAGCCAGGAGTGTCCCCCCCTGACCCGAAACCGCTCGCCCCTATATCGATAGCTTTTCCGTACGTACCTTCCGGAGAGAAGTTCTCCTTTGTGGTCTGTATCTTGGTGGCCTGTGGACGTGAGGGCGCCCCTTGCGCTCAGCGGATCGGCAGCAGGTAGACGAGCTTGTCGTCCCCTTCGTCGTAATAATCGGGGAGCGTGGCGGCGAGCGTGGCCCCGATGCGGTCGTAGAACCTGCGGGTGGTCCCGTAGCTCTCCTGCGAGGAGGTCTCGATGACCAGGAGCTTCCCGCCCTGTTTCCGCGCTTCCTCCACGACGAAATCCACCATCGCCCGGCCGTATCCTTTTCCCATCCGGTCCGCCCGCGTGGCGATCCAGTAGAGTTCGAACGTGGCCCGTGTCATCGGGTTCTTCCCGAAGCAGGCGTAGGCGGCGACGGTGCCGTCGTCCTCCGCGAGGACGAAGGGGTGGTAGTCCTGCTGGTCCTTCTGCGTCAGGGCGACGTCGACCAGCTCCATCGCCACGTCGACCTCGAACGGCTTGAACGCGCGGGTCCCGGCGATCAGCTCCCGGATCGCCTCCCGGTCGGCGGGCTCGATGCTCCGGATCCGGTTCACCGGGCCCCCAGCGCGAGGCCGAGTCGGAGGATCTCGGCGACGAGCGCGGGGTAGGATAGCCCCGCGGCGCGGGCGGCACGGGCCATGCCGGCGTCCGGCGAGATGTCGGGGTTGGGGTTCACTTCGAGGACGTACAGCTCCTCCGCCTCGTCCATCCGGAAGTCCACGCGGGCGTAGCCGGCGAGGCGGAAGATCCGGGCGCACTCCAGCGTGATCCGCGACATCCGGTCGAGCAGATCCCTCGGCGCGTCCGCGGGGCACACGGGGGCGATTTCGACGTACGAGGGGTGGGTCTTGTCCCATTTCGATTCGTAGGTGCAAAGCCGCCAGCGCGGGTTCCGATAGACCAGCTCCGCGGGGGGGAGCGTCCGGTGGGGATCCGCCGCCGTGCCGTTCCCCAGAACCCCCACGTTGAACTCCCGGCCCCCGACGAATCTCTCCACCAGGGCGTTCTGCCGGAAGCCGTCCTTGAGCCATTTCACCTGTCGCGAAAGCTCCGCGAGGTCCCGGACGAAGCTGTCCTCGGTGATCCCGGCGGAGCCGTCCTCGTTCGCGGGCTTCACGACCAGGGGATACGGGATGTCCGGGTCCTGTACAGGCTCGGCCGTGTAGAGACGGAAGGGCGGCGTGGGGATCCCCTCGGCGACGAGGATCTTCTTGGTGAGCGACTTGCTGTTGCAGATGCCCAGCGCGAGAGGGCCGTTCCCCGTGTAGGGAAGACGGGCCAGCTCGAGGAGCGCGCAGGCGTGCATCTCCTTTTCCGGGTTGAGGAACGGGCATTCGCTCAGGTTGAAGACGATGTCCGGCCTCATGACGGAGAGGCCGGAGACCAGTTCGCCCGCGTCCTGCCCGAAGGCGTGCGGCCACGCCTCGTGCCCCTCGGAACGGAGGGCGCCGGCCACGGTGCGGGCGTTGACCTCGAGGTCCATCTCCTCCCGGAGCTCTTCCTTGACCTCCTTGATCGACTCGAACACGGAGGTGTAGAGGACGGCCACGCGAAGCGGCTTCGGCGGCGGGGCGGTCACGCCGGGGCCATCCCGAGCCGGGCCAGGGCGTGGGAGAGGATTTCCCCGATCAGGGAAAGGTACGGGAGCCCCATCCGCTCGGCCATGATCGGCAGGTCGCCGTATCCCGGGGAGAGCCCGGGCAGCGGGTTGCACTCGATGAACTGCGGCGTCCCCTCCCGGTCGAGCCGGAAGTCGATGCGGGAGAAGTCGCGGCACCCGAGGGCCCGGTAGATCCCCAGCGCGTTCCGCTCGATCCGCGAGAGGACCGGGCCGGGCAGGGCGGGGGGCACGCGGTAGGAGACGCGGTTCTCCCAGTCCCGCTTGACCTCGAGCGAGTAGACGAACTCCGAAGGGTGCACCGTCTTCGGGACGATCTCCATCATCCCCGCGACGCGGGGCGGGTCGTTCCCCAGGATCCCCACCGTGACCTCGGCGCCCGGGACGAACGCCTCGACCAGCGCTTCCTGACGGTAGGTCTCCGTGACGAACCGGACCATCTCCCTCGCCTGGTCGAAATCGGAAGCCCGGGAGGAGAGCCGGACCCCCTTGCTGGACCCCTCGAAGACGGGCTTGACGATGACGGGGAAAGGCAGCGGCCATTCCGTGAACTCGTCCGCGGAGCGGTACGCGCGGAAGGCGGGGGTGGGGAACCCCTCGTGCGCCGCCAGCTTCTTCGCCACGGGCTTGTCGAGGGTGACGGACAGGGTCAGCGGGTCGGACCCGACGTACGGCAGGCCGAGCATCTCGAGCACGGCCGGGACGTGGGCCTCCCGGCACCGGCCGCCTTCCCCCTCCGCGATGTTGAAGACGATGTCGAGGGGCGATTCCCGCACGGCGTCGAGGAAACGCGCCCCGGCGGGGAGCCGGCGCACGTCGTGCCCCAGGCGGGAGAGCGCGTCGCAGATGTGGCCCACGGTCGCCTCGGAGTCGTATTCCTCGAAGGCGTCCTCGGGCAGGTGCTCGGGGAGATCGGCCGGCTTTACGTTGTAGGCGAGGCCGACTCGCACCGGCGCTTTCTCCTGGCCATCCGTTCGTTTCCCGCAGGAGTGAGGGTGCGCAGCTCCCCGGTCAGCAGGCGGTAGACGTCGGTACGGGGCGCGGGCATCGCCGTCTCGGGCCGGGCCGACGGGCGGCCGTCGTCGCGCGCCTCCTCGTAGCTGACGATGATCCCCTCGTAGTTCCGAAGGACCGTCCGCTCCTCGCCCATCGAGAGGATGTAGGTGGGCATCAGCGGGATCTTCCCCCCGCCGCCCGGGACGTCGACCACGTAGGAGGGGACGGCCAGCCCCGAAGTGTGCCCGCGGAGGGCCTCCATGATCTCGATCCCCTTCGTCAGCCGGGTGCGGAAGTGCTCCAGCCCGCGGACCATGTCGCACTGGAACAGGTAGTAGGGGCGGACCTTCGCCTTGAGCAGCTCCGTGTTCAGCTTCCGGATGATCTCGGGGTGGTCGTTCACGCCCTTGAGAAGGACGGTCTGGTTGTTCACCGGGACGCCGGCCCGCAGCAGCCGGTCGCACGCGGCCTTCGCCTCGTCGGTGACCTCGCGCGGGTGGTTGAACTGGGTGTTCAGCCAGATCGGGCCGTACTTCTCCAGCACGGCGCAGAGCTCGTCGTCGACCCGCATCGGGAGGACCACCGGGACGCGGGTGCCGATCCGGATGATCTCGACGTGCGGGATCTTCCGCAGGTTCTTCAGGATGTATTCCAGGCGCCCGGTCGGAAGCGTCAGGGGGTCGCCGCCGGAGACGATGACGTCGCGGATCTCCTCGTGGCGCTTCACGTAGGCGAACATCTTCGACAGCTCGAACTCGGTCTTCGCCGCCTCCCCGAGGGTCCAGATCCGCTTCCGGGTGCAGTGCCGGCAATACATGGAGCAGAAATTGGTCACGACCAGCAGGCAGCGGTCCGGGTACCGGTGGGTGAGCCCCGGCACCGGCATGTCCTTCTCCTCTTCCAGCGGGTCGTCCTCGCCGCCCTCGACGCCGAAGTACTCCTCGGCGGAGGGGATTGCCTGACGGGCGATCGGGTCGTCGGCGTCGTCGAACCGCATCAGGGAGAAGTAGTAGGGGGTGATGCCCATGCGGTAGAGATCGCTGACGCGGGAGAGCAGGCGCGCCTCCTCGTCGGAGATGCCGCACAGGCCCGCGAGGTCCTCCACCGAGGTGATGCGGTTGGAAAGCTGCCAGCGATAGTCGCTCCACTGCTCGCGCGTGACGTTCGGCCAGGGAAGGCCGACCGGGGCCGTCCCCCCTTTCGGGCGCCTCAGCGGTACGGCGTCGTCACCGGGATGGGTCTCCATGGTCCTCCTCGTTTTTCCTCCCCGCGTCCGGGGGGGATGGCCGCGGGCTTAAAAAAGCCCGGGCGATGTCATCCGCTCGTGCGCACCCAGAGGAAATCGACGAGCGTCTTCCCCTTGTTCGAGTACGCGAATTCCTGCTCTCCCGAAAAGTAGAGGCTCTCGCCCTTCCGCGCCACGTAGGAGACCTTCCCGAGCTGCAGTCCCAGGCGGCCCGACAGGACGAGGACGTAGTTCTCCCCCTCCTGGGCCGGCTCCGGGGGCGTCTGCCTCCCCGGGGAGATCGTGGCGCGATAGGCGACGATGGAGCGGTAGCGGCTTTTCGGCAGGAGCGTATCGAACGTCTTGTATCCGGTAACTTCGGATGGGAGCGCGTCGGTTTTCCTGAAGAGCACCTTTTCCTCGTCCACGTCGGCGAAGAAGGACGAAGGCGTCTCGTTCAGGGCGGAGAGGATCTCGAAGAGGTTGGCCACGGAGGGGGAGGTGAGATTGCGCTCGATCTGGGAGATGGCGCCCTTGGTGAGTCCCGCGCGCTCGGCCAGGTCGGCCTGCGCCAGCCCGTTGATCTGCCGTAGATGCTTGATCCTTGCGCCGATGTCGATCACGGGACTGTTTTTTAAACCCTCCGTTTAATAAATCCACCCAAATTCTAAAAATCTTCGTTTCCGCTGTCAAGCACAATATGCCGATTCCCCTTAACTTTTTTAATATCATGGCCGAACCCTCTAATCGCGGAGGGATGGTTCGCTATACCCCGAAAACGGGGCTCCGAAGGCCCGCCGCGGGAGGGCGGAGACGGGCGCCGCATCCGGCAATGCTGTTGATCGACCGGGCGAGACCCTCGACCGGAACGATGCTCCCGCAATCTTTGACGAGAGGAGACAGCAACGCAACGGTGACGGAAAGCGCGTTGGTCTTGAACGGGACCTTCGTGAACCGATAGTCTCTGTTCGATCCGGTCGCCTTCATAGGATCCTTATCGGACGCGGTGTGGAAAACTTTATTTGTCGCCGCATTTTTTTCTTTTTGATTCGGACAGATCCGGCCAAGCGCCGCGTTTCGGGTCCGAGCGGAAGGTTTTTTTTGACAGGACCCGGCAGATCGTGGAGAATATCTGTTTACAAGGTGGGGGAGTAGCTCAGCTGGGAGAGCACCACGTTCGCAACGTGGGGGTCGAGGGTTCAATCCCCTTCTCCTCCACCACCTTTCCTCGTATCATCGCGGAATGGACGTTTCCGACGCCAGATCCCTTTTCGTCGAAGTGGCCGTGCCGCTTCCCATCGATCATCCGTTCACGTACCAGGTGCCTCCGGGCATGGAGGGTCGCGCGCTCGTCGGCGTGCGGGTCCTCGTGCCCTTCGGAAGCCGGAAGCTGACCGGGCTGGTGACGGCGGTCACCGACGGGTCGTCGCTGAAAGGGCGGGAGGCCAGGGAGCTCCTCTCCTTCCTGGACGACGAGCCGTACATATCGGAGCGCCACGTCGGGTTCCTGCTGGCGGCGGCGCGCGAGACGCTTGCGCCGCCCGGGGAGATGCTGCGCGCGGCGCTTCCCCGGGGGCTTCCCAGGAAGGAAGCCCCGGCGGCGGAGCGGACGGAAAGCTTCTTCCGGCTCGCGCCCGGTTTCCTGCACGAGGGGCTGACTCCCAAGCAGCGGCGGGTGGCCGAGGCGGTCCGCGAGGCGGGGGAGCTGTCCGCGTCCGACCTCGCCGCGCGCGTCCCCGGGGGGGCGGAGTGCGCGAGACGGATGTCCGCCCGCGGGCTTCTGCTCGTCGAGGCGCGCCCCCGGCCGGTCTCCCTCTCCGCCGCGCACCTTCCGGACACGTCGGGCGAGCTGGTCCCGACGGGGCGCCAGGAGGCGGCGCTGGCGCGGATCGGCGTGGCGGTCGCCTCGGGCGGGCATGCCGCCTTCGTCCTGCACGGCGTCACCGGCTCCGGGAAGACGGAGGTCTACCTGCGGGCGGTCGAGCAGGCGAGGGCCGCGGGCCGGCAGGCGGTCTTCCTCGTCCCGGAGATCGCGCTGACCCCCCAGCTTCTGGGGAGGGTGCGCTCCCGCTTCGGCGGCGGCGTCGCGGTGCTCCACAGCGGCCTGTCCCCGGCCGAGCGGGCGGCGCAGTGGCGCAAGGTCCGCGCCGGGGAGACGTTCCTCTGCGTGGGGGCGCGCTCCGCGGTCTTCTCCCCCTTCCCGGCCCTGGGCCTCCTGATCGTCGACGAGGAGCACGACGCCGCGTACAAGCAGGAAGACGGGGTGCGGTACCAGGCGCGCGACCTGGCGCTGCTGCGGGGGCGGATGGAAGACGCCGTGGTGATCCTCGGGTCCGCCACCCCGTCCGCCGAATCGTGGCATCGCGCGCGAACGGGTGCCGCCGCGCTTCTCTCCCTCCCGGAGCGGATCGGGTCCTGCGGGATGCCCGACATCCGGATCGTCGACCTCAAGGGGCGCGCCGACCGGCGCGGCGCCGACCGCTTCTTCTCCCCGGAGCTGGAGGCCGCCGTAGACGAGACGCTCGCCCGCGGCGAGAAGGCGATGCTCTTCCTCAACCGCCGCGGCTTCGCCTCGGCCCTCACCTGCCTCGACTGCGGGACGACGGTGCAGTGCCGGAACTGCCAGGTGGCGATGACCTGGCACCAGGAGCACGAAGCGCTCCTTTGCCACTACTGCAACGTGAAGCGCCCGGAGCCCGAGTCGTGCGAAAAATGCGGGGGCCACAAGCTGGCGCAGATGGGGATCGGGACGGAGCGGCTCCTTGCCTGGGTCGCGAAACGATGGAAGGATGCGAGGGTCGCCCGCCTCGATTCCGACGTCACACGCCGGCGCGGCGCGTACGCCGAGGTGCTCTCCGGCATGCAGAAGGGGGACGTCGACATCCTCGTCGGGACGCAGATGATCGCCAAGGGGCACGACTTCCCCGAGGTGACGCTGGTCGGCGTGCTCCTGGCCGACCTTTCCATGGCGTTCCCCGATTTCCGTTCGTCCGAGCGGACCTTCCAGATCCTGTCGCAGGTGGCGGGACGGGCGGGACGGGGAGGGCGGCCCGGGACGGTGATCCTGCAGACCCTTTCGCCGGAGGCCCCCTGCATCCGGAAGGCGGCGGAGCACGACTACGGAGGGTTCATGGAGGAAGAGCTCGCCGTCCGGGAATCCGTCGGATACCCCCCTTTCGGCCGGATGCTGATGCTGCGCCTGTGGAGTGCGCGGCAGGAGGCCGCCCGGGAGGCGGCCGACGAGGCGGCACGCGAGCTTTCCGGGCCGCTGGCATCGCTCGGCATCCGGGTGCTGGGGCCGGCGCCCTCGCCGATCGCCCGGGTCAAGCGGCGGTTCCATTACCAGGTCCTGCTGGTCGCCCCCCCCGCCTTCCCCTTCGGGGAAGCGCTCCCGGATCTCCTGCGCCCTCTGCGCGAGAAGGCCAGGAAATCCGGCGTCCGCCTCGACGCCGACCCCGACCCGTACCACATGATGGTCTGAAAGGCCCCCGCCGGTCCGCATGGCACGGCGCTTGAACTCCTTTCGCGCAACCACAAGCAAAGGAGGGCAAGACCATGCGGGTGCACTACGTCCTGAACCATGAAGGGACGCCGGCCTCGAAGCTGGCCGACGTTGAAATCCATTTCGAGGAAGGGCTGCTCGCCGGTCTCAAGCTGGTGGGCGCCTCCGTGTGGCGCTCGAAGAAAGGGGAGGCGCCGACCGTTCTCGTGCCCTCCCGCTCCTACGCCACCGCTTCCGGCGTCCGGTATTACGAGCTGCTGCGCCCCTCGGCCGAGCCCGGCGCGTCCGCGGCGGGCGGCGTCGAGGACCCCGCCGCGAAACAGGCGGTGAGGCGGTTCAAGGAATACGTCAGGGACGAATACTGCAGGATCGCGGCGCTGCCCGACGCGCCGCCCCAGGCGTCCGACCGGTCGGGAGGGAAGAAAGCCGCCTCCGCCCGGTAAGGTTGCGGGGGACGCTCCTTCGGTCGCGGAAGAGCGTCCCCCTGCCTGCCAACAAAGATTGACGGCCGACCTGGAGGCTGGTTTGCCCGTTTTTCCGGATCGTTCATCCCGCCCATACGATGGGAAAGCATCATGATGCCCGTACGCCGGAAAGGGTGTCCCCTGAACGCAGGGACGAAAGTGCGGAACCGGCGGAGACCCCGCCCTCTTTATAGGCAAAAGCAATTGATGACCGATTCGGGATGACGAAGGCCGGGGAAGCCTTCGAAATGTTACGTTCGCTGGATGCAGCCGGGGAGTTGCGGCCCGCAGTGAACGGGGACAGCCCTTTACGGCGTACGCGGCATCCGTGTTTTCGCATCGAAAGGAAGGGGGGGATGTGGCGTCCCCCGGAAAAAAGGTGAAAACCGGTCTCCCCCGGTCTTAAAATCAGACTTTATCGACGCGAGTCGGGAGGAGCCATGTCGGAAGCGGGCGAAAAGGTCGCGCAGGCAACCCGCCAGCGCGCCGGCGTGTACGCCCACCTGTTCCTGGTGCTGCGGCGGGAGCTCGGCGAGGAGCGGGCGGTCGAATGGATGAGCGAGGCGATCCGGAACTACGGAGTGGAGAAGTCGAGGCGCAACTATTCCAGGGAGGCCCGGGAGGGGGACCTCGAGGCGGCGGCGCGGGAGTTCGCGTCGCCGGACCCGGTGAAGCAGCACCAGTTCGCACCCCGGATCGTGTCCCTGTCCCCCCGGGAGGCGGTGCTCGCCATGTCGCGGTGCCCGCTGGTCGACGAATGGAGGGCCATGGGCCTGCCGGACCGGGACGTGGAGACGCTGTGCCGCGTCGCCCACGCGGTGGATTTCGGCACGTGGGAGGGCGCGATGCCCTTCAAGCTCCGTTTCGAGAGCACCCGCGGGCAGGGACGCGACGAATGCGTCCTGCGGGTGACGAAGGCGGGGGCGGATGGGTGAGGGAGGCCGGCGGTTCCGGTCGAGGGACGTCCTGTTCCTCGTTGTCGTCGTCGCGGTGGTCGCCCTGCTCGCGTACCTGTCGATGACGGGGAAGGAACGGTTCATCGGCCGCACGCCGGCGCACCTGTCCGTCGTCGGGATCGGGGACGACGCCGAGGCGGATGCCGTCTGCCGCTCCTGCCACGACGTCAGCCCCGCCGAGCCGCCAACGATGGGCGCCGCGGCCGGGCCGCCGCTGCCCGCGGACCACCCGCTGCGGAAGAAGAATTGCCGGCAATGCCACCGCCTGGAGAGGATGAAGAATTGAAAAGGAAGCTGCCGCCCCTCGGGGCGCACGTATCGATCGCGGGGGGCGTGCACACGGCCCCGGAACGCGGGAAGCGGATCGGCGCCGACGTGGTCCAGATCTTCTCCAAGCACGGCACCCGCTGGGAGGGGAAGGCGCTCGGGGAGGAGGACGTCCGTGCCTTCCGGGAGGAGAGCGCGCGCACCGGGGTGAAGACGGTGGCGATCCACTGCGCCTATCTTATCAACCTCGGGTCGTCCAAGGAGACGGTCCGCACCCGGTCGCTCTACGCGCTGGAGGACGAGGCGTCCCGGGGCGCGATGCTCGGGGTTCCCTACCTCGTGGTGCATCCCGGGTCCTGCGGGGAGGACCCGGAGGAGGAGGGGATCCGGCGGATCGCCGCGGGGCTGCGATCCTTCGGGCGCTTCCCTTCGGGCGTGACCCTCCTGCTCGAGAACACCGCCGGCCAGGGGAATTCCATCGGCCGGTCGATGCGGCAGCTCCGGGACCTTCTGGACGCCGCGGGGAACCCCGCGGACATCGCTTTCTGCCTCGACAGCGCCCACCTGTTCGAGTCCGGGTACGAGCTCGGCCCGAGGGAGGGCTGGGACGCCCTGGTCGGGGAGCTCGACTCGTTCGGGATCGCGCCGCTGGTCCGGATGTGGCACCTGAACGATTCGAAGTCGGCGGGCGGCAGCAACGTGGACCGGCACGAGCACATCGGCCGGGGGAAGATCTCGCCCATGGGCTTCCACCGCATCCTGACCCACGAGCGCTTCTCGGGGCTGCCCATGGTGCTGGAAACCCCCAAGGACGGCGAGGACGAGTTCGAGATGGACATCAGGAACCTGGCGGAGCTTCGCAAGCTCGCCGCGAAGCCGCCGGCGGAAAGCTGAAAGGGAAACGATGGACTACAAGACGCTGCGGGACCTGGCCAAGCACCACAAGCAGACGTTCGGCCGGATCGTCAAGAACGAGATCTACAAGCTAAAGGACGGGCGCGTTCTGGCGGTCACCCGCCTTCACGACGACTATCACGACATGGACCTCGCCGTCCTGCTCTCCGACACGTTCCGCATCGAGGAGATCGCGGGCCGGATGGACCGGATCCCGTATCCCTGCTGCGAGACGAAGCCGCTGGAGGTGCTCTCGAACCTGAAAGGGATCGGCGTGATGGAGCGCGGCGGGATGAAGAAGGTGCGGGAGCGGATCCCGCGGAACCTCGGGTGCACCCACGTCTACGAGATGGTCGAGTCGACCTTCCGGGCCATCTTCGTCGGCTCCCACAGCATCCTCTACGGGGACTGGGAGGCGTTGCTCGACCTCTGCCCCGAGGAGCACCGGCAGCTGGGGCTGGCGTCGCCCATCCTCGCCGAGTCGTGCTTCGCCTTCAACGGCGACTCGGCCGATCCGGAGGTGCTCCGAAGCGCGCAGGAGAAGATCGCGGAGGTGCAGCGCAGGAAAGAGTCGGCCGGGGCGAGGAGGCGGGAAGACGGGAGCGCTCCCGCGCCCGGGAAACTGATCGTGCCGGAATCCCTTCTAAAGGAATGAGGAGGGCAAAGATATGGGTTCCGAAAGACAGGTGAAGCGGCTGGCGGAGATCCTGGTCCGCCACTCGGTGAAGGCGAAAAAAGGGGAGATCGTCCGGATCTCCACGGCCGAGCTCGGGCGCCCGCTGGCGCTGGCGGTCTACCGCGAGGTCCTGCGCGCCGGGGCGCATCCTCTCCTGGCCGCGGGATTCGAGGAGGCGAACGGCATCTTCTACGAGGAGGCGTCGCCCGACCAGATCCGCCACATGCCGCCCTCGAAGATGTTCGAGGCGAAGACGATCGACGCCGACATCATCATCCTGGCGCCGGCCAACACCCGGCACCTTTCCCACATCCCGCCGCGGAAGATCGCCGACCGCCGGAAGGCGATCAAGCCGATCTCCGAGGTGCTGCTGCGGCGGGTGCGGTGGGTGCTGACGAACTTCCCCACGGAAGCGCTGGCCCAGGAGACCGACCGGTCGCTGGGGGAATACGAGAAGCTGTACTACCGCGCCGTGGAGCAGGACTGGGGGGCGATGGCCCGCATGTTCGCCCGCGCGAAGAAAATCCTCGAGAAGGCCGACCGGGTGCGGATCGTCGGGAAGGAGACCGACCTCTCCTTCTCCATCCGTAAGCGAATCGCCGTCCCGTGCGCGGGCGAGTACAACATGCCCGACGGCGAGATCTTCACCGCGCCGGTGGAGAACTCCACGGAGGGGAAGATCCATTTCGAATTCCCCGCCATAGCGGGGGGGCGCGAGGTCGCGGGGATCCGCCTGGAGTTCCGCAAGGGGCGGGTGGTCGCGGCGTCGGCCGAGAAAAACGAGGGGTATCTCAAGGAGATGCTCGCCGCCGACCCGGGGGCGTCCGTCCTCGGCGAGTTCGGCATCGGGGCGAACGCGGGCGTCACCTCCTTCACGCGCGACATCCTCCTCGACGAGAAGATGGGGGGCACGATCCACCTGGCGGTGGGCCGGTCGTACCCCGAATCGGGCGGGAAGAACG
>CAZTFC010000001.1:0-102488 GCA_964612075.1 uncultured bacterium | reverse complement strand
CCTTGTCCTCCACCTCCACCCCGGGATAGGCGGAAAGCCGGTTCAGGATCGGCGCAAGCGCCTTCCGGTGCCTTTCCCTGCGCTTCTCCACCGGGTCCCCGGGCAACAGCCGGATTCCCCCGGGGAAGCGCCAGGACAGACCGCTGGCCCCCCCGAGGATGACGTCGAAGAACGGAACGCGGACCGCCAGGTCGTCGATCTCCCGGCTCGAAAGGATGGCGACGACGTTCCCCGGTTTCCCCGGGAGCGTCTCGAGAACCGCCCGGCATGCGGGATGGAGCACGGCCGCTTCCCGGTCGGCGACGATGTCGGAAAGGGTTCCGTCGAAGTCGAAGATCCAGAGGTTCAAGACGCCTCCTCTCCCGCGGCACTCTCTCCATTCTATCGCCGCGGGCGGGGTTTCGTCGTCACCAGAACAACTGCGGGTTCACCTCCTGGAACGGGGACAGGCTCTTCTGGTACGCGTTGAGGATGTCGCCGCGGCGGATCACCCCGATCAGCTTCCGGTCGTGGGGGTCGGAGACCACGGGCAGCTGCGCGGCGTTCCTGTAGGCGAACTTGTTCAGCGCGTCGAGGAGCGTCTCGCACGGCATCACCGCCACCGGGTCGGGCGTCGCCACGTCGCCCGCGGTGAGGCCCGGCCATGCGCCCTGTTCCTTCAGGTACGGCCTCAGGTCCGACAGGGCGATCACCCCCGTGAGGACCCCTTCCTCCCCCGTGAGGTACAGATGGTCGGCCTTCCCCCCGAAGAATTCGCCGATCACCCTGCAGAAAGGGGCCGCCGGGTCGATCGAGTCGAACTCGTTCCGCATGACGTCCCGGACGAGGAGGCGCCGAAGGACGCTCTCCTCGCGCCCCGCCACCAGGTCGACCCCCATCTTGCTGAGCTTCCCCGTGTACAGGGAGTGCCGGGAGAACTGGGAGGTAACCCCCATCGCGGTGACGACGGCCACCAGCAGCGGGAGGATGATCTTGTAGTCTCCGGCCATCTCGAACACGATCAGGATCGCCGTGATCGGGCCGCCGATGACCGGGCCCGTGAACGCCGCCATCCCGATCAGGGCGCACCCGCCGGGCGCGGCGTACGGGTTCGGGAACAGTGGCGCCGCCACGCTCCCAACGAACGCCCCGGCCACCGCGCCGATGAAGACGCACGGCCCCAGAACGCCCCCGGACCCCCCGGAGCCGAGGGAGAGGGAGGTCGCCAGGATCTTGAGGTAGGCGATCAGGAGCAGCAGGAACCAGGGGATGTACCCCCAGACCGCCTCGTCCACCGTGGTCACGTCCGTCCCGAGAACGTGGGGGTAGAAGACCGCGATGAAGCCGGTCATCATCCCTCCGAGAGCCGGCTTCACCCAGCCGGGGATCCGCAGCGACGAAAACGTCTTTTCCGAGGAATCCAGCGCCCGCATGAACAGGACCGCCGCGAGCCCGCAGATGATCCCCAGGGGCACGCTGATGAGGACCGCCCGGCCGCTGGTGAGCATGTACCGGGGCACCTCGAACACCAGGACGTTCCCCAGCAGCTCCCGCATGACGATCGTCGAAACGACCGACGAGACGACGACGGGGGCGAACGTCGCCGCGGAGAAATCCCCCAGGAGCACCTCCATGCTGAAGAAGACTCCCCCGATGGGCGCGTTGAAGACCGCGGCGATCCCGCCGGCCGCGCCGCACGCGACGAAGCTGCGCATGCGCCCCGCGGAGACCTTCATGAACTGCCCCACCGCCGAGCCGATGGCCGCGCCGATCTGGGCGATCGGGGCCTCTCGCCCCACCGACCCGCCGGACCCCTGGGTGATCGCGGCCGTGACGGTGCGGATCGCCACGGTGCGGGGGCTGATGATCCCGCCGTGGAGCGCGATGGACTCCATCGCGTACGGGACGCCGTCCCCCTTGGCCTCCTTCGGGAACCGCCGGATCACCGGCCCGATCAGCAGCCCTCCGAGCATCGGGATGAGGAAGACGAGCTCCCCGCGCCTTCCCATCGCCTGGAAGACCTCGCCGAAGAAGATCCCCTCGAAGAAATGGATGGCCTCGATGAACACGACGCCGCCCAGCCCCGACAGCGCGCCGATCACCGTGGCCATCAGGAGGTGGAAGACCTGGTCGCCGATCCGATAGCGCTCGAGGAGGCGGTAGATGGACAGCCGCGCCGATTCGGAAAACGCCTTGAGCCTGTCTTTCACGCGTCCTTCCCGTCTCGAGGATTGTTTCCCGGCCATCGGACCGATTCCACCTTCGGAACGGTGATGACCTTATTATCAAAATACATGACTTGCGCTTTCCTTCAAGCCCAATCGGTCACCGGCCCGAGGCTGCGGCCTCGTGGTATAGTTTTTATGCTTCCGTGATTTCCGGAAAGGGTCTTGCGCAACCTTCGGGCGCGTGGTCGCCCCGCGCGCCCCGGCAGTCTCTTGACATGAGCGGAAAGGACCCGACGATGCTCATCGCCGTCCTTTCGGGATTCGTCCTGGCGGCGTTCGCTCCATGGATCCACCGGCTTGCGCCTCGCTCGTCCGCCTGGCTCCTCGCGCTTCTGCCTCTCGGGCTGACCGGGTATTTCCTCGGCCAGGCCGGCGCGGTGGCGGGAGGGAATCCCGTCAGGACGTTCCTCCCGTGGGCGCCGTCCCTCGGCGTGAACCTGTCCTTCTCCCTGGACGGCCTGGGGCTGCTGTTCGCGCTGCTGATCAGCGGGATCGGCGCCCTGGTGGTCGTCTACGCCGGCGGGTACCTCGAGGGGAACCCGATGGCCGGGCGCTTCCACGCCTACACCCTGGCTTTCATGGCCTCCATGCTGGGCGTGGTGCTCGCGGACAACCTGCTGCTGCTGTTCGTCTTCTGGGAGCTCACCAGCGTCAGCTCCTACCTGCTCATCGGCTTCGACCACGAACGGGAGAAGGCGAGGAAGGCCGCGCTGCAGGCGCTCCTGGTGACGGGAGGCGGAGGGCTGGCGCTGCTGGCCGGCTTCGTGATGCTGGGGGATGTCGGCGGCTCCATGGAGATCTCCGTGCTGTCGACCCGCGGATCGGCGATCCGGGAAAGCCCCCTGTACCTTCCGGTACTCGTCCTGGTGCTGATCGGCGCGTTCACGAAGTCGGCCCAGTTTCCGTTCCACTTCTGGCTTCCCAACGCCATGGAGGCCCCCACGCCGGCGAGCGCCTACCTCCACGCCGCGACGATGGTGAAGGCGGGAATCTACCTGCTGGCCCGCCTGAGCCCCGTCCTCGGAGACGACCCGGCCTGGCAGCTCCCCGTCGCCTCCGTCGGCGCCCTGACCATGCTGGCCGGCGCGTGGCTCGCGCTGCAGCAGACGTACCTCAAGCTCCTCCTGGCCTATTCGACGGTCAGCGCCCTGGGGGCCCTCACGATGATGCTGGGGATCGGCACGGGCCCGGCGGTCACCGCCGCGATCGTGTTCCTGCCGGCCCACGCCCTGTACAAGGGCGCCCTGTTCCTGGTCGCAGGCGCGGTGGACCACGCCGCGGGGGAGCGGGAAGTGACCCGCCTTTCCGGGCTCGCGCGGCGGATGCCGGTCACCGCGGCGGCGGCCGTCACGGCGGCGGCGTCGATGGCGGGCCTCCCGCCGCTCACCGGGTTCCTGGCCAAGGAAAACCTCCTCGGGGCGGTCTCCGCGGCGCCGGCGTTCCGGTTCGCGGCCACGCTCGCCGTCGTCCTGGCCGGGGCCGCCTACGTGGCGATCGCCGCCGTCGTCGGCGTGCGCCCGTTCGCCGGGACGCCCCGTCCCACGAGGATCGAGCCCCATGAGGCGCCCGCGGCGCTCTGGATCGGGCCTTCCCTGCTGGCCTTCCTCGGGCTTTTGGGGGGCATCCTTCCCGGTCCGTTCGTCCCCGTCCTCTCGGCGGCGGCCTCCGCGACCCTGGGATGGGATTACGAGGTGTATCTCGCGCTGTGGCACGGCTTCGACCCGATGCTGATCCTGAGCGCGGCGGCCGTGGCCGGGGGGATCGGGCTCTACGCCGCCCGCGGCCGGCTGTTGTCGCTGCGGTCCCGCTGGGGGCATCTCGGGGCCCGGGGGCCGGCCTCCTGGTACGACGCCGGGATGAAGCAGCTGGTTTACCTCGCCCGGGCGCAGACCCGCCTCCTCCAGAGCGGCTACCTCCGGATCTATATCCTTACGATCGTCGTCGCCACCCTTGCGGCGGCCGGCTTCGCCCTGCTCCGGGGAGAAGGCGTGCGTCTGGGCGCACCGCTCTCCGGCGCCCGGTTCTATGAACTTTGCCTCGCGGGCCTTGTCCTGATCGCGGCCGGGGCCACGGTGCGCTCCCGCTCGCGGCTGGCGGCGGTCGCCTCCCTCGGCGTCGTCGGCTACGGGATCGCCCTGATCTTCATCCTGCGCGGCGCCCCCGACCTCGCGATGACCCAGTTCATCATCGAGACGGTGACCGTGATCCTCTTCGTGCTGGCGCTGCACCACCTTCCCCCCTATTCCAGGGTCTCCACCCGCGGCTCCCGGGCGCGCGACGCGGCCGTGGCGCTGCTCGCCGGAGGCCTGATGGCGGGGTTCGTGCTGATCACGGCGGCCGGGAAGCGCCTCCCGCCGATCTCCGGCTACTTCGCCGAAACGAGCGTTCCGATGGCGCACGGGCGCAACATCGTCAACGTCATCCTCGTGGACTTCCGCGGGCTCGATACGCTGGGGGAGATCACCGTCCTGGCGGTCGCGGGGATCGGCGCGTACGCCCTCCTGAAGCTGCGCCCCGGAAAGGGGAAGAACCCGTGACCTCCCTCATCCTCCGCACGGCGACCCGCTTCGTTTTCCCGCTGCTGCTGCTCTTCTCGGTGTTCCTGCTGGCGCGGGGGCACAACGAGCCCGGAGGCGGGTTCGCGGGAGGCCTCGTGGCCTCTTCGGCCTTCTCCCTGGTGGTGATCGCCTACGGCACGGAAGTCGCCCGGAAGAGCCTGCGGGTCCGTCCCGTCTCCCTGATCGGTGCCGGGCTGCTGGCCGCCGCCGGCAGCGGGCTCCTGGCGACGCTGCGCGGCGAGCCCTTCCTGACCGGGCAGTGGGCGACGCTCGACCGCTTTCCCGGGGGTCCCGTGGACGCGGGCACCCCCCTGCTGTTCGACGTCGGCGTCTACCTCGTGGTCTGCGGCGTGGTCCTCAATATCGTGTTCTCGTTCGCCGAGGAGGAGTGATGGAAACCGTCCTGGCGATCGTGGTCGGCGGCCTGTACGCGGCCGGGGTCTACCTGATGCTGCGGCGAAGCCTCGTCAAGCTGCTCTTCGGCCTCGCGCTGCTCAGCCACGCCGCCAACCTCCTCATCTTCACGGCCGCGGGAGTCCACGGGGAAACCCCGCCGCTGGTCCCCGAAGGGAGCAGCGCGCTCCAGCCGCCGTACGCGGACCCGCTGCCGCAGGCGCTGATCCTGACCGCCATCGTGATCAGCTTCGCGGTGCTGGCGTTCGGCCTCGCGCTGTTCCGTCGCGCCTACACCGAGGTCGGCACCGACGACCTGGACCAGATGAAGGCGACGGACACATGAACCTCCTCCCCGCCCTCCCGGTCCTGATCCCCCTGCTCACCGCGTCCTCCCTGGTGGTCGCCTGGCGGTCGCTCCGGCTCCACAGGATCCTGGGCGCGGCGGGCGCCCTCGTCAACCTGGCGGCCGCCCTGGCGCTGCTCGCCGCGGTCGACCGGGAAGGGATCGTCGTGCTCCGGCTGGGGAACTGGCCCGCCCCCTTCGGGATCGTCTTCGTCGCCGACCTCCTCGCGGCGATCCTGGTGACGGTCTCGGCGGTCGTGGGGGCGGCGGTGGCGATCTATTCCCTGGGAAGCATGGACCCGGAGCGGGAGTCGTTCGGCTATTACCCGCTGCTCCACGTCCTGCTGATGGGGGTGGGCGGGGCGTTCCTGAGCGGCGACATCTTCAACCTCTACGTCTGGTTCGAGGTGATGCTGATCGCCTCCTTCGTTCTCCTCTCGCTGGGGGGCGAAAAGGACCAGATGGAGGGCGCCATCAAGTACGTCACCCTCAACCTGCTCTCCTCGGCCCTCTTCCTGGCCGCGGTGGGGATCCTCTACGGAACGGCCGGCACCCTGAACTTCGCCGACCTGGCGGTCAAGCTCCGGCAGGTGGACAACGCCGGGCTGCTGAACGGGCTGGCCATGCTGTTCCTGGTCGCCTTCGGCATCAAGGCGGCGATCTTCCCCCTCTTCTTCTGGCTTCCCGCGTCGTATCACACGCCTCCCGTGGCGGTGTCCGCGGTCCTCGCCGGGCTCCTGACGAAAGTGGGCGTTTACGCCATGATCCGCGTGTTCACGCTTCTCTTCGTGCGCGATTCCGCCTTCACCCACGGGCTGATCCTCGGGCTGGCGGGGCTGACGATGATCACGGGGGTCCTCGGGGCGGCTGCCCAGGATGATTTCCGGCGCATCCTCTCCTTCCACATCGTCAGCCAGATCGGCTACATGATCATGGGTCTGGGGCTGCTCTCGCCGCTCGCCCTGGCGGGGGCGGTCTTCTACATGGCGCACCACATCGTCGTGAAGACGAATCTCTTCCTGATCAGCGGGATCGTCCAGCGGGAGCGGGGCGGCTTCTCCCTGGGGGACCTGGGCGGGATCTACAGAGACCGTCCGGCGCTGGCCGCCCTGTTCCTGGTCCCGGCGCTCTCGCTGGCGGGGGTCCCGCCGCTGTCCGGCTTCTTCGCCAAGCTGGCGCTCGTCCGGGCCGGGCTCGAGCTCCGAAGCTACCCGATCGTGGCCGCGGCCCTCCTCGTCGGCCTGCTCACCCTTTTCTCGATGACGAAGATATGGGCCGAGGCGTTCTGGAAGCCCGCGCCGCTTCCGGAGCCGGAGAGCGGTGAGACGAGGCGGGCGCCGGCGACTCTCTATCTTCCCGCCGTGGCCCTGGCGGCCGTCACCGTGTCCATCGGGCTGTGGGCCGATCCGCTGTTCGAGCTGGCGCAGCGCGCCGCCGGCCAGCTGGCCGATCCCGCGGGGTACGTCCGCGCGGTCCTGGGAGGGGGGCCTTGAAGGAATTCCTGGCCAACCTGCTCCTGGCGCTCACCTGGGCCGCCATGACGGGCGACGTGACGGAAGGGAGCATCCTGACCGGCTTCGTCCTGGGGTACGTGATCCTCTACTTCCTCCAGGACCTTCTGGGCCTTTCGCTGAAGACCCTGAAGATCCTGCCGCTCGCGAAGCTGGCGGGGTTCTTCCTGTGGGACCTGACGGCCGCCAGCCTGAGGGTCGCCCATGACGTTGTGACCCCGAAGCACCGGATGCGGCCGGGGGTGATCGCCTTCCCGCTCGAAGCGAAGACCGACGTGGAGATCACGCTTCTCGCCGGGTTGATCTCGCTGACGCCGGGAACGCTCGTCCTGGACGTGTCCCCGGACCGCGGCCGCCTCTACATCCACGTGATGTACCTGGACGATCCGGACGCCCTGCGCCGGGAGATAAAGGAGGGGCTGGAACGCCGGCTCCTCGAGGTGATGCGATGACGTTCGAGATCCCCGGGATCGTCTTCCTCTCGTGCACGGTCTCGCTGGCGATGCTCTGCCTCGCGATGTTCCTCGCACTGGCCCGGCTGCTGCGCGGCCCCAGCCTCGCCGACCGCGTGGTGGCGCTCGACCTCCTCGCGCTGCTGGCGGTCGGGGTCATCGTCGCGTACGACATCCTGACCTTTCAGCCGATCCTGCTGCGCTCGGCGATCGTCCTGGCGCTACTGGCGTTCCTCGGCACGGTGGGGTTCGCCTATTACATCGGCGAGAGGAGGGAGCCGTGAAGGAGCTGGCCGCCGCGATCCTGCTCTGCCTCGGCTCCGCGTTCATGCTCCTCGGGGCCGTCGGCGTCTTCCGCTTCCCCGACATCTACAGCCGCGTCCAGGCGTCGGCCAAGGCCGCGACGCTGGGGGTCACCCTGATGATCCTGGCGCTGGCGATCCACTTCGCCGATTTCGGGATCACCGTTTCCGCGCTCCTCGTGATCGGCTTTTTCTGCCTCACGGCGCCCGTCGCGGGCCACATGATCGCGCGGGCGGCCTATTTCACGGGGGTCCCGCTGTGGGGAGACCGGATCACGGACGAGCTCGCGAACCGGTACGATCCCTTCGGGGATGCGGCGCCCCCCGTCGCGGGGCCGCCTCCCGGCGGGGAAAAGCGAGCGGAACCGCCGGATGACGGCCGTGGAACGACCGGCTAAGAGGAGGCCCATGGACTGGTACCGCATGGAGGCAGATCAGGTATTCCTCGAGACGAAGACGCGGGAAAGCGGCCTCGCCGAACCGGAGGCGCGGGAACGGCTCGCGGAGCACGGACCGAACCGGCTCGCGGGGGAGGAGGAGATCGACCGGTTCCGCATCTTCCTCAACCAGTTCACCAGCCCTCTCATCTATATCCTGCTCATCGCGGCCCTGGTCACCCTGCTGCTCCGGGAGTACACCGACGCGGGAGTCATCCTCTTCATCGTTCTGCTGAACGCCGTCATCGGATTCTTCCAGGAATACCGGGCGGAGGAAAGCGTCCGCGCGCTGCGGAAGCTCGAGGTGCCGAAGGCGCGGGTCGTCCGGGAAGGCAGGGAACGCGAGATCCCGAGCGAGGAACTCGTGCCCGGAGACATCGTGCTCCTGACCTCCGGCGCCCGCGTGCCCGCGGACCTGCGGCTGATCCGGTCGCTGGAGCTTTCCGTGGAAGAAGCGATGCTGACCGGGGAATCGCTTCCCGCGGCGAAGATCCACACCCCCATTCCGGAGGAAAACCTCACCCCGGGCGACCAGAGGAACATGGCGTTCATGGGGACGATCGTCCTGAACGGCAGGGGCAGGGGGATCGTCGTCGCGACCGGGAGCTCCACCGTCCTGGGGGGCATCGCGCGGGAAGTCCGCGAGGTGGGGGCCGCCAAGGCGCCGCTCCAGCAGAAGATGGAGCGCTTCGCGCACATGATCGGCATCCTGGCCCTGGGGGCGTCCGTTCTCCTCTTCCTGGCGGGGCTCCTCGTCGGGGAGCCGGTCAAGGACATGTTCATGACCGCCGTGACCGCCGCCGTCGCCGCGGTGCCCGAAGGGCTTCCCATCGTCGTGACGATCGTTCTCGCCATCGGGGTGAGCCGCATGGCGCGCCAGAAAGCGGTCGTCCGCCGGCTCCCCGCCGTCGAGACGCTCGGCAGCACGACGGTCATCTGCAGCGACAAGACCGGGACGCTCACCCGGAACGAGATGACGGTGAAGGTGCTCCACGACGGGGCCCGGACGTACGAGGTGACGGGCACCGGCTACGAGCCGGTCGGCGAGGTCCTCCGGGACGGCGACCCGGCGGACCCGGCGAAGAATCCGGCCCTGGCGACGCTGTTGCGGATCGGCGTCCTCTGCACGGAGTCCGAGGTCCGCGAAGAGGAGGGGCGATGGAGGGTCGACGGCGATCCCACGGAAGGCGCCCTCATCGTCGCGGCCGGGAAGGCCGGCATCCTGCGGGGGAGGGAACTCGAGGGGAACCCCCTGCTCTCGATCATCCCCTTCGAGTCCGACCGGGGCTACATGGCGACGCTCCACGGGACGCGGGACGGGAACCGGATCTTCCTGAAAGGCGCCCCGGAGCGGGTCGTCCCGATGTGCTCCGCGGGCGAGCGGGAAAAGGAGCACATCCTCGAAACGGCGGGGCATCTCGCCGCGGACGGGCTCCGGGTGCTCGCCTTCGCGTGGAAGGAGACCCCCGCCGGGACGGCGGAGCTGCACCACCGAGACGCGGAGTCCGGCTTCCGCTTCGCCGGCCTGCAGGGGATGATCGACCCGGCGCGCCCGGAGGCGATCGAGGCGGTGGAAGGGTGCCGCAAGGCGGGAATCCGGGTCGTGATGATCACCGGCGACCACGCGGTCACCGCCTCGGCCGTCGCCCGGGGGCTGGGGATCGGGGGGAAGGACCCCGCCGTTCTGACCGGCCGCGAAATCGAGCCGATGGACGACGACGCCCTCTTCCGGAAGACGAAAGAGGTGTCCGTCTACGCCCGCGTCTCGCCGCAGCACAAGCTGCGGATCGCGAAGCAGCTGATCCGCGGCGGGGAGATCGTGGCCATGACCGGGGACGGCGTGAACGACGCCCCCTCGCTCAAGGCCGCCCACATCGGCATCGCGATGGGGATCACGGGGACCGACGTGGCCAAGGAGGCCTCGGACATGGTGCTGGCGGACGACAACTTCGCCAGCATCTTCCACGCCGTACGGGAAGGGCGGATCGTCTTCGACAACATCCGGAAGGTCACCTTCTTCCTGATCCCCACCGGGCTGGCCAGCATCCTCTCGATCCTGGCCTCGGTCCTCATGGGGTTCCCGGCCCCCTACCTCCCCGCGCAGATCCTGTGGATCAACCTGGTGACCAACGGGCTGCAGGACGTCGCCCTCGCCTTCGAGCCGGGGGAGGAGGGGACCCTCCTGCGCCCGCCGCGGGACCCGCGGGAAGGGATCATGTCCCGCCTCCTGCTCGAGCGGACCGTCCTCGTCGGGCTGATCATCTCGGCGGGGATCCTGTTCGCCTATTTCGGCGCGCTGCGCCACGGCGCGTCGCTCGAGAAGGCCCGGTCGGTCGCCATGACGACCATGGTCCTCTTCCAGTTCTTCCAGGTATGGAACAGCCGCTCCGAGCACCGGTCCGTCTTCCGGATCTCCCCCCTCAGTAACCCGCTCCTTCTGTACAGCGTGATCGCGGCGCTGCTCGCCCAGCTCGCCGTGCTCTACGCCCCTCCGCTGCAGTGGGTCTTCCGGACGGTCCCCCTCGCCGGCGCGGACTGGCTCCTCATCGTGGCGATTTCCCTGACCGTCGTGATCGCCGTCGAACTGGACAAGTGGATCCGGGGACGGGCTTACCGTGAAAGGAGGGCGTCATGAGCGGCTCCCTGGGGGGCGCGTGGAAGATCGGCTCGGTGATGGGGATCCCGATCCGGCTGCATTTCACCTGGTTTCTCGTCTTCGGCCTGATCACCTGGTCGCTTTCGACGGTCTATTTCCCGCAGGCCGCCCCCGACCTGCCGGCGCAGGCCTATTGGATCAAGGGCGCCCTGGCGTCGCTTCTCCTCTTCGCCTCGGTGGCCTTCCACGAGCTCGCCCATTCGTTCGTCGCGAGGCGATACGGCATCCCCATCGAGAGCATCACCCTGTTCATCTTCGGAGGCGTGGCGCAGATGAAGAGCGAGCCGCCGCACCCCCGGGCCGAGTTCTGGATCGCGGTCGCGGGGCCCCTCTCGAGCTTCTTCCTCGCGGTTCTCTTCTTCTACGGGACGCTCCAGGCGGAGGGCGGCGTGCGCGCCCTGTTCTCCTATCTCGCCCGGATCAATTTCATCCTAGGTGCCTTCAACCTGATCCCGGGGTTCCCGATGGACGGGGGAAGGGTGCTCCGGTCCTTCCTCTGGAAACGGAAGAACAACTATTTCTACGCGACGCAGAAGGCTTCGGGGGTCGGGCAGAAGATCGCGCTGCTCTTCATCTTCCTGGGGATCTTCTCCCTGTTCACCGGGATGCCGGGAGGGATCTGGCTCATGCTCATCGGCTGGTTCCTGTACACCGCCGCGAAGGCGAGCTACCAGCAGGCGGGGATCCAGGAGATCCTCGACGGGGTCAAGGTGCGGCACATCATGGCGAGGGACCTGGTGACGATTCCCTCCTCCATTTACCTCGACGAGGCCGTGAGCGGGTATTTCCTCCGGTACGGCTTCGGGGGGTTCCCCGTGGTCGATGACGGGAAGTACCTCGGCATGCTGACCCTGAAGGAGCTCAAGGACGTTCCCCGCGAAACGACACGGGTGTCGGCGGTCTACGCACCGCACAGGGCGGAGTGGGAGGTAACCCCGGACGAGGACGCCGTCAAGGCGCTCGAACGGATGATCCGGAGCGACGTCGGGAGGCTGGTGGTCGCGGGCGGGGGGCGGATCGAGGGGATGATCACCCGCAGCGGCATCGCCCGGTACGTCCAGCTGATGGGGCGTTCGGGCGGCGCGGCCGGCTGGAGGGAGATGGAAGCCTGACAAGACGCTCCCGCGGGAAACCGCCCGGGCTGCGACGGCAGGCGTTCTGTCTGCGGATCCTACCGGGGAAGATCGCCGAGCAGGCGTCTCTCGAGGGAGCGTTCCGCCAGGATGTACATCGCCGCGTTCCACGACTGCCCCTTCATCCCCGAGGGCTCGCCCGTCCTGCCGTGAAACCATTCATGGAACGCCCAGCCGCCGGCGGAATTCATCCGCGCCAGCGATGCCAGCGCATCGCCGGCTTCGCGGTACCGCCCCATCGCGGAAAGCGCCATCACCCAGAACCCTCCGAGGAAGGGCCAGGCGCCGCCGTTGTGATACCGGTGCTCCCCGTTCTGCCCGTGCCGCCCCATGTATTCCCGCCAGCCGGGGCCGCCGGACGGGATGGGACGGCAGACGGCGCGAACCGGGTGCGGATCGTCGATCCCCGCGGACGAAAGGGCGTCCAGGATCCGGTTCGCCTTGCCCGTGTACGCCAGACCGAAAAGGACGGCGAGCAGGTTCCCGAAGACGTCCCCCTCCCCGCCCCAGGAGGCGAAGTTCACGTAACTCAGGTACAGGCCGTCCTCTTCCCCCCCCTTCCGCACGTAGTCCGTCAGCAGGCGCAGCCGCGGCTGCGCGGGAGGATCCTCCGAGAAAGGGGAAAACAGCGTGTTGAAGGAGATCCGGGTCTCTTCCGCGCCCTCGAGGGCATAGACGCGCTTCACGTGGTACCATAGGGCATTGGTATAGAGAACGAACCCTGAACGCGGCATGATGTCGGCCCAGTCGCTTGCCTCGTTCTGCTGCAGAAGGTGGACCTCCTGATGCTCCTGGCACAGCAGCCACCCGAGAGCGGCATCGATCTGCGCGCGGAACCTCTCTTCCACGCAGTCGTCCGGAAAATGTCTCGACCAGAAGCCGACGGCGGCAAGCCACCAGAGGGTCGCGTCGATGCACCCGAGGTACCAGAAATCCCGTTGGCCCGTCTCCGGGGAGACGAAATTCGGAAGCTGCCCGTTCCGGGCCTGGTGCGCCGCGAGGAACTCCAGGCCGGCCATGGCCCCGGACCGGAGCGACGGGTCGCCGGAAACCGCCATGCCGAGGGCGGAAATCGAAGCGTCCCGGCAGAACACGCGGGTGTAGTTCCGGGCTTCGGACTCCGGCGTCCGGGACGCGGCCGAGACCCCGCCGGACGTCAGGTTCCGCCCCAGAAGAAGGACCGATTCCCGATATGCCTGCCGGTGTATTGGGGGAGATTCGACGAGGCTGGTCTTCAGTTTCCGCCACCCGCTTTCCCGATCGGCGCTTTATCCCGCTATAGGCCGGAATATATAAACATATTTGCCCGGGAGACACCAGCGCCCCTTGCCGTCATGCCCCCTGCCCGGGCCGTTGGGGGTTCCAATCCGGGACCCGTATCTGTTATAGTTATCGGACACCCCGGAAATAAATTTAACCTATCCGCACCAGGAGGTCTGCCGTGAAACGAGCCCGGCAGCGCGTGGTGATCGAGAACGTGCACCCGGAATTCGACGATGGACGATTCCCCGTAAAACGGACCGTGGGGCAGGGTGTCCGGGTCGAGGCGGACATCCACACCGACGGGCACGACCTGATCGCCGCGGTCCTGATGTCCCGGGACGCCGGAGAGGGGGAATGGTCGGAAACCCCGATGACCCCGGTCGGAAACGACCGCTGGTCCGGGGAGTTCCGCGTGGATACGGTCGGACGGGCCGCATACGCGATAAAGGCCTGGGTCGCCCGGTTCCGCTCCTGGCAGAGGGACCTCGGGAAGAAGCAGGACGCCGGGCAGGAAATCACCGTCGATCTCCAGGTGGGGGCGCGGATCGCGGAAGAAGCCGCGAAGCGGGCCAGAGGCGCCGACCGGAAAAGACTCCTGGCCTTCGCGAAGGCCATCCTGCCGGCGGAGGAACGCGACGCGGCGGAATGCGCGGAGACGGCGCTGGACGAATCGATGGGAGCCCTTGCGGACCGGTACCCGGACCGGGACCTCGTCTCCGAATACGGCAGAGAGCTCGGGGTCGTCGTGGACCGGGAGAAAGCGCGTTTCAGCGCCTGGTACGAGCTGTTCCCGCGCTCCTGCTCCCCCCAACCGGGCCGGCACGGCACGCTGCGGGACGTGATGGACCGCCTTCCCTACCTGGCCTCCATGGGGTTCGACGTGCTGTACCTTCCCCCGATCCATCCCATCGGGCGCACCAACCGGAAGGGCAGGAACAACGCGACCGCCTGCCGACCGGAGGACGTCGGGAGCCCCTGGGCGATCGGGTCCGGCGAGGGGGGGCACAAGGAGGTGCACCCGCAGCTCGGGACGGTCGAGGACTTCTCCGAACTGGTCCGCGCCGCCGGGGAGCACGGGATCGAGATCGCCCTGGACATCGCGTTCCAGTGCTCGCCGGACCACCCGTACGTCGGGGAGCATCCGGAATGGTTCCGCCTGCGGCCCGACGGCACGGTGCAGCACGCGGAGAATCCGCCGAAGAAATACGAGGATATCGTTCCCTTCGATTTCGACACCCCGGCGTGGCGGGAGCTCTGGGAGGAACTCAAAAGCGTGGTGCTGTTCTGGGCCGCGCAGGGGGTCCGGATCTTCCGGATCGACAATCCCCACACCAAGCCCTTCGCCTTCTGGGAATGGCTGATCGCCGAGGTGAAGCGGGAGCATCCCGACGCGATCTTCCTGGCGGAGGCGTTCACCCGGCCGAAGGTCATGTACCGGCTGGCGAAGGAGGGATTCACCCAGTCGTACACCTACTTCGCCTGGCGGAACACGAAGCCGGAGATCGAATCGTATTTCCGCGAACTGACGCGGACCGGGGTGCGGGAGTACTTCCGGCCCAACCTCTGGCCGAACACGCCCGACATCCTGACGGAGCAGCTCCAGTTCGGAGGCCGGCCGGCCTTCATGGCGCGCCTCGTGCTCGCCGCCACCCTGGGCGCGAACTACGGCGTCTACGGGCCCGCCTTCGAGCTGTGCGAGAACCGTGCGGTTTCCCCGGGCAAGGAGGAGTATCTCGATTCGGAAAAATACGAGATCCGGCGATGGGACCTCGAGCGCCCGGAAAGCCTGCGGGAATTCATCGCCCTGGTGAACCGGATCCGGAGGGAGTCCCCTCCCCTCCAGCAGGACGGGAACCTCCTCTTCCACCCGGTGGACAACGACCAGCTGATCGCCTACAGCAAATCCTCGGACGACCGCGCGGGCGTCGTCCTCGTCGTGGTGAACCTCGACCCGAGGCACACGCAGTCCGGCTGGGTGGAGCTCCCGCTGGAGGAGTTCGGGCTGGATCCGGCGGCCCCCTTCCAGGGGCACGACCTTCTGAGCGGGGCCCGGTTCCTCTGGCAGGGGCGGCGGCTCTACGTCGAGCTCGACCCTTCCGCCGTTCCCGCGCACATCATCCGGCTGCGGCGCAAGGTCAGGACGGAGAAGGATTTCGACTACTTCATGTAGCGGCAAGGAGGCCCGGGACCCGTGAGCGCCGAAGAGACCAGGACCAGGACCCCGATCGAAGCCGACCCGCTCTGGTACAAGGACGCGGTCATCTACGAGCTCCACGTCCGGTCGTTTTTCGACGGAGACGGCGACGGCGTCGGCGATTTCCGCGGGCTGACCGAGAAGCTGGACTACCTCCAGGACCTCGGCGTCACCGCGCTGTGGCTCCTGCCCTTCTACCCCTCGCCCCTGAAGGACGACGGGTACGACATCTCCGACTACACCGCCGTGAACCCGACCTACGGGACGATGTCCGACTTCCGGCTGTTCCTGCGGGAAGCCCACCGCCGCGGGCTCCGCGTCATCACGGAGCTGGTCCTGAACCACACCTCGGACCAGCACCCGTGGTTCCAGAGGGCCAGGAGGTCCCCTCCCGGCAGCCGGTGGCGGGACTTCTACGTCTGGAGCGACACGCCGGACCGGTACCGGGACGCGCGGATCATCTTCAAGGACTTCGAGTCCGCCAACTGGACGTGGGACCCGCTGGCGAACGCCTACTACTGGCATCGCTTCTACACGCACCAGCCCGACCTGAACTACGACAACCCCGAGGTCCGGCGGATCATGCTCAAGGCGATGCAGTTCTGGCTGGCCATGGGGGTGGACGGCCTCCGGCTGGACGCCGTGCCGTACCTCTACGAGCGCGAGGGGACCGGTTGCGAAAACCTGCCGGAGACGCACAAGGCGCTCCAGGGGTTCCGGAAGCGCGTGGACGAGCGGTACCCGAACCGGATGCTCCTCGCGGAGGCCAACCAGTGGCCCGAGGACGCCGTCGCCTATTTCGGCGAAGGGGACGAGTGCCACATGGCCTTCCATTTCCCGCTGATGCCGCGGATGTTCATGGCGATCCGGATGGAGGACCGCTACCCCATCACCGACATCCTGTCGCAGACCCCCCCGATCCCCGATTCCAGCCAGTGGGCGCTGTTCCTGCGCAACCACGACGAGCTGACGCTCGAGATGGTGACGGACGAGGAGCGGGACTACATGTACCGGGTGTACGCCGCCGACCCCCACGCGCGGATCAACCTCGGGATCCGCCGGCGGCTCTTCCCGCTGCTGCAGAAGGACCGCAAGAAATTCGAACTGATGAACGCGCTCCTGCTCTCGCTGCCCGGCACGCCGGTCCTCTATTACGGAGACGAGATCGGCATGGGCGACAACATCTACATCGGCGACCGCAACGGCGTCCGCACCCCGATGCAGTGGAACGCCGACCGCAATGCCGGCTTCTCGCGGGCCGCCGCCCAGAAGCTGTTCCTTCCCGTCACCATCGACCCCGATTACCATTACGAGACGGTCAACGTGGAGGCGTGCCAGAACAACCCGAGCTCCCTGCTCTGGTGGACGAAGCGGGTCATCGCCCTGCGGAAGCGGTACAAGGCGTTCGGCCGGGGGACCACCGAATTCCTCACCCCGGAGAACCACAAGGTGCTCGCCTTCATCCGCGCCCACGGGAACGAGCAGATCCTCGTGGTGGCGAACCTTTCGCGGTTCCCCCAGTTCGTCGAGCTGGACCTTTCCGCCCACAAGGGAAAGGTCCCCGTGGAGCTGGTCGGCAGGACGGAATTCCCGCCCGTCAAGGACCAGCCCTATTTCCTCACCCTCGCCGCGCACATCTTCTACTGGTTCTCCCTGGAGACCCCGTCGCAGCCGGCGGAGGCTCCCGGGAAGGCCGAGGAGACGCAGCTGCCTTCCCTGCAGGTGAAATGGGGACTCGACTCCCTGTTCCGCAAGGAGCTGCGCGGGGCCCTGGAAAGGATCCTTCCCGCCTACATCGCGAACCGCCGCTGGTTCGGGGGCAAGGCCCGGCGCATGAAGGGGGCCAGGATCCTCGAGGCGATCCCGCTCCCGGACGCGGCGTCGCATCTCCACCTGCTCCTCGTCCAGGTCGACTACACGGAGGGGGATCCCGAGGTCTACACCCTTCCCGCGGCGTTCGCCCGGGGCCCCGAGGCCGACCGGCTGATGTCCGATTCGCCGGGATCGGCGATCGCCCGGGTGGTCGAGGGCACGAGGGAATACCTGCTGTTCGACGCCCTTCAGAACAAGGAGGCGTGCCTGTGCCTCCTGGATGCGATCGGGCGAAGGCGGCGCTTCCGCGGGCAGGAGGGCGAAATCGTCGGGGCGCCCTCGAAGGCGTACCGCCGGGTCCGGGGAGATGCGGACGAGCCGCCGAACCCCGCGCCCGGCAAGGCCGAGCAAAGCAACAGCTCCGTGGTCTTCGGGGACCGGATGATCCTGAAGATCTTCCGCCGGGTCGACCGGGGGATCAACCCGGACCTGGAGATCGGAACCTTCCTGACGGAGAAGGCGGAGTTCCCCCATGTGCCTCCCGTCGCGGGGCACATCGAATACGCCAGGCCGCACGAGGAGCCGATGACTCTCGCCATCCTCATGGGGTTCGTCCCGAACCAGGGGGACGCGTGGCGGTACACCCTGGACAGCCTCGGGCGCTACTTCGAGCGGGTGATGACGCGCCCCGCCGGCCTGGCGGAGGCGCCCGCCCCGAAGGTCCGGCCTCTGCAGGCCGCCGGGGAGTCCGTCCCGACGGAGGAGGGCGACCTCATCGGCCCGTACCTGCTGTCAGCGCGCTCCCTGGGAGTGCGGACGGCGGAGTTCCACCTGGCGATGGCGTCCAACGTGGAGGACCCGGCCTTCGCGCCCGAGCCGTTCACCCCCTTCTACCAGCGTTCCCTGTACCAGTCGCTGCGCAACCTCGCCTCCCAGTCGTTCGAACTGCTGGGGAAACGCCTGCGCGACCTCCCCGGGGACGCCGGCGACCTGGGAAGGGCGGTCCTCGGGATGGAGGAGAGGATCCTGAAGCGTTTCCAGGGGATCCTGGACCGGAGGATCACGGCGATGCGGATCCGGATCCACGGCGACTACCACCTCGGGCAGGTGCTGTACACGGGAAAGGAGTTCGTCCTGATCGACTTCGAGGGGGAGCCGGCCCGTTCCCTGGCTTCCCGCCGGATCAAGCGGTCGCCGCTTCGCGACGTGGCGGGCATGCTCCGCTCCTTCCACTACGCTTCGTACGCCCCCCTGGTCGAGGAGGTGGGGGGCAGCGTACGGACCGGCGACGTGAAAGCCCTCGAGCCCTGGGCCGTCCTCTGGAACCACCGCGTGTCCGCGTCGTTCCTCGATGGGTACCTCGAGGCCGCCAGGGCCGCGAGGTTCCTCCCCCAGGCCCCGGAGGAGCTGTCCTCGATGCTGGACATCTTCCTCCTGGAGAAAGCCATCTACGAGCTGGGATACGAGCTGAACAACCGTCCCGCCTGGATCAAGCTCCCCCTGCTCGGGATCCTCTCCCTGATGGAGACCCCGGCATGACCCCCGCCGGCAACGGGGAGCTCCGCGCGCTGCGGCGGCTCGCCCGGCGGCGGGGGGTGCAGACATCATATTACGATATCCTGCATCGCCGGGTCTCCCCCCCTCCTGAAACGCTTCTCGCCGTGCTCCGGGCGCTCGGGGAGCCGCTGGAAACGTTCCGGGACGCGAAGGAAGCGCTGCGCGCGGCGACGGAGTCCGGGTGGGACCGCCTCTGCCCGCCGGTGTGCGTCTCCTGGGACGGCGGCCCGGCGGAACTGGAGCTGCACGTTCCCGCCGCCGCCCGGGACGACCGCGCGCGGATCATGTCCTCCGTCGAAGGCGGCGGCGAGCGGGTCGCGGAGTGCGACCTGTCCTCGTTCCCCGTGACGGGTTCCGGGAGAGGCTCGTCCGGCGAACGGGTCGCGATCCGGGTCCCCCTGCCGTGGAGCCTCCCGCACGGATACCACGACGTGCGGGTCGAAACGCGGGACGGGATCGGATCGACCACGGTGATTTCCGCCCCCTTGCGGGCATGGGCCCCCGAAGGAGGCGCCGCCCGCGAATGGGGCGTCTTCCTCCCGCTGTACGCGCTGCATACCGGGAGGTCCCTCGGCTCCGGGGACCTGACGGACCTGCGCGCCCTGATGGACTGGGTGGAGGAGATGGGGGGCGACAAGGTCGGTACGCTTCCCCTCCTGGCGTCGTGCTCCCCGGAGCCGTTCAATCCCAGCCCGTATTCCCCCGGCAGCCGGCTCGCCTGGAACGAGTTCTACCTCGACGTCACGCGCGCGCCCGGATTCCACGATTGCCGGCCGGCGATGGAATTGTACTCATCGGAGGCGTTCCGGGCGGAGGCGGACCGGCTGCGGAAATCCCCGCGGGTCGACTACCGCCGCGGTATGGACCTGAAGCGCCGCCTGCTCGAGATGCTCTCCGGGGACTTCTTTTCGGCGGGAGGCGCCGGGACGGACGGCTTCCGGCGGTTCCTCTCGGAAAACGCGTTCATGGAGGATTACGCCGCCTTCCGCGCGGCGTGGGATTCGCGCAAGGCCCCCTGGGCCGTCTGGCCCGCCCCCCAGCGCGACGGCCTCCTTCGAGAGGGGGACTTCGACGAGGCGGCAAGGCGATACCACCTCTTCGCGCAGTGGGCGGTCCATCTGCAGCTTGCGGAGCTTTCGGCCGGCTCCCGGGTGCGGCTGTACCTCGACCTGCCGCTCGGGACCAGTTACGACGGGTACGACGTCTGGCGGCGGCGGGACGATTTCGCGCTGCGGGCCTCCGCCGGAGCGCCGCCCGACGATTTCTTCACGAAGGGGCAGGACTGGGGCTTCCCTCCGCTGCACCCGGAGCGGACCCGGGCGGACGGGCACGCCTATTTCCGCGCGTGCATCGCGAACCAGCTCCGGTACGCGGGGATCCTCCGGATCGACCATGTCATGGGGCTGCACCGGTTCTTCTGGGTCCCGAACGGCGCGGCCCCTTCCGAAGGAACCTATGTGAGATACCCCGCGGAGGAGCTGTACGCCGTCCTGTGCGTCGAGTCGCACCGGCACCGGGCCAGGATCGTGGGGGAGGACCTCGGGACGGTGCCCCCGTACGTGCGGCCCGCGATGGCGAAGCACGGCCTGCGGCGGATGTTCGTGGTGCAGTTCGGGCTGAAGCCGGACCCCGGCCAGGGGATCGGGAAGATCCCGAAGGCCTCGCTCGCCTGCGTGAACACGCACGACATGCCCCCCTTCGCCTCGTTCCGGAAGGCGAAAGACGTCGAGGAGCGGGTAGACCTGGGCATTCTCGACGAGGCGGACGCCGCCACCGAAAAGGCCGCGCGGGAGATACTCGTCGGGGCGCTGAAGACCTTCCTGCGAAAGAAGGGGCTGCTGCCGAAAACCTCCGGGGTGCCCGATGTCGGGACGCTGCTGCGCGCCTGCCTGGCGCACATCGCCGGAAGCGGGGCCGAGATGGTCATCGTCGGCCTCGAGGACCTGTGGCACGAGGAAATCCCGCAGAACACGCCGGGGACCTCCACGGAGCGCCCGAACTGGGTGCGGAAAAGCAGGTATTCCCTGGAGGAGATCCGCGGGCTTCCGGGGGTGGCCGGCGCGCTGCGGGAGATCGCCAGGATCCGGAAAGGAGGTTCCCCGGGATGCGATACGACGTAACCCTGTTGACCGACGAGGATCTGCACCTGTTCAACGAGGGCACCCATTTCCGCCTCTACGAGAAGCTCGGGGCGCATCCCGTGAAACGCGCCTCGGCGAAGGGGACCTATTTCGCCGTCTGGGCACCCAACGCGGAGGGGGTCTCCGTCATGGGCGATTTCAACGGATGGAAAAGCGAAATGGACCCGCTGCGGCCCGTCGGCGAATCGGGGATCTGGGAAGGATTCGCCCCCGGGGTGGAATGCGGATCCGCCTACAAGTATCACGTGGTATCCCGGTACGGAGGCTACCGGTACGACAAGGCCGACCCCTTCGCGTTCCACTCGCAGGCGCCACCCGAGCCCGGCAGCGTCGTGTGGGACCTGGAATACGAGTGGGAGGATTCCGGGTGGATGGAGGAACGGCGGAGGAGGAACGCCGCGGACCGCCCCATCTCCATCTACGAGCTGCATCTCGGTTCCTGGATGCGGGACCCCGAAGAGGGGAACCGGCCGCTGACCTACCGGGAGCTGGCGCCCCGGCTCGCCTCCTACCTGAACCGGATGAACTTCACCCACGTGGAGTTCCTCCCCGTGATGGAGCACCCCTTCTACGGGTCCTGGGGATACCAGGGGACGGGGTACTTCGCCCCCACGAGCCGGTACGGCACGCCTCAGGATTTCATGTTCCTCGTGGACACGCTCCACCGGAACGGGATCGGCGTCCTCCTGGACTGGGTCCCCTCCCACTTCTCCAAGGACGGGCACGGGCTGGCATTCTTCGACGGCACGCATCTCTACGAGCACGCGGACCCTCGCCAGGGACGCCACCCCGACTGGGACACGGAGATCTTCAACTACGGCCGCAAGGAAGTTCAGAGCTTTCTCATCAGCAGCGCCTTCTTCTGGCTGGACGCCTACCACGCGGACGGCCTCCGCGTGGACGCCGTCGCGTCGATGCTGTACCTCGACTATTCCCGGAAAGAGGGGGAGTGGATCCCGAACCGGTTCGGGGGGAGGGAGAACATCGACGCCATCGTCTTCCTCCGGCGCTTCAACGAGGCGGTGTACGGGGCGTTCCCCGACATCGTGACGGTCGCCGAGGAGTCCACCGCCTGGCCGATGGTGTCCCGCCCCAACTACGTCGGGGGGCTGGGATTCGGAATGAAATGGGACATGGGCTGGATGCACGACACGCTGTCCTACATGTCCAACGATCCCGTGTTCCGGAAATTCCACCACGACAGGCTCACGTTCCGGGGGATGTACGCCTTTTCGGAGAACTTCGTCCTGCCGCTTTCGCACGACGAGGTCGTCCACGGGAAGGGGTCGCTCCTCGGAAAGATGCCCGGGGACGACTGGCAGAAGTTCGCGAACCTGCGCACGCTCATGGGTTACATGTACGCGCAGCCGGGAAAGAAGCTCCTTTTCATGGGCGGGGAGTTCGGGCAGTGGAGGGAATGGGACCACGACGGCAGCCTCGAATGGCATCTCGCCGGGCTTCCCCCCCACGCCGGCCTGTCCCGCTGGGTGGAGGAATTGAACCGGTTCTACCGGGACGAGCCCGCGCTGCACGAGCTCGACTTCGATCCGGCCGGCTTCGAGTGGGCGGACCACCGGGACACGGAGCAGAGCGTGATCAGCCTGTTCCGGCGGGCCCGGGGGCGGGCGGAAATCGTCCTTGCCGTCTGCAACTTCACCCCCGTTCCGAGGCACAACTACCGCATCGGCGTCCCGCGGGGCGGATTCTGGAAGGAATGCCTGAACAGCGACGCGAAGGAATACGGCGGCAGCGGCCAGGGGAACATCGGGGGCGTCGAGGCGGTTCCCGTCGGGGCCCACGGCCTGTACCACTCGCTCACCCTGGTGGTCCCGCCGCTGGCGACCCTGTTCCTGAAAAGCGGGGGGGACGCGCAATGACGGGCGGCCCGCAGCATCCCCTGGGCGCGACGCCGCTTCCCGGCGGACGTTGCCGTTTTCTCGTGTACGCGCCCTTCTGCCGGAGCGTGGAGGTGCGCCTCCTTTCCCCGGAAGAACGGACGATCCGCCTGGAAAAGGACGATTCCGGATACCACCACGGCATCGCGGACGGAGTGGCTGCGGGAGCCCTCTATTTCTATCGCCTGGACGGGGGTGTCGATCGGCCCGATCCGGCGTCGCGCCGGCAGCCGCGGGGGGTCCACGGCCCTTCCATGGTGGTCGACCTCGATGCGTTCTCCCGGAGGGACGGCGGATGGCGCGGGATCCCGCTCTCCTCGTACATCCTCTACGAGCTGCACGTCGGGACATACACGGCCGAAGGGACCTTCGACGCGGTGATCCCGCGCCTCGACGATCTTGTCGAGCTGGGGATCACCGCCATCGAGCTGATGCCCGTCGCCCAGTTCCCCGGGGAACGGAACTGGGGATACGATGGCGTCTACCCGTTCGCGGTCCAGGAAAGCTACGGCGGTCCGGAAGGCCTTGCGCGGCTGGTCGACGCCTGCCACCTCCGGGAGCTGGCGGTCGTCCTGGACGTGGTCTACAACCACCTCGGGCCGGAAGGGAACTATCTCCGGGAGTTCGGCCCCTACTTCAGCGACCGGTACCGCACCCCGTGGGGCTCCGCCCTGAACTTCGACGGGCCCCGCAGCGACGAGGTACGCAGGTATTTCCTGGAAAACGCCCTCCACTGGATCCGCGATTTCCGCATCGACGCCCTGCGCCTCGACGCGATCCACGGGATCGTGGATTTCAGCGCCTCGCCCTTCCTCGCGGAGCTCGCGGAGGCCGTGCGCCGCTTCCGGAGCGAAGAGGGCCGCCTCGCCTGGCTGATCCCGGAAAGCGACCTGAACGACGCCCGTGTCGTCGACGCGCCGGAACGGGGGGGATTCGGCCTCGACGCCCAGTGGAGCGACGACTTCCATCACGCGCTTCACACCCTGCTCACCGGCGAGCGCGACGGATATTACGCGGATTTCGGCGGGATCGAACAGCTGGCCCGGGCCTTCACGGACGGCTTCGTCTACTCCGGGCAGTATTCCGCGTACCGGATGCGCCGGCACGGGAACCGGTCCTCCCATCTCCCCGCGGGGAAGTTCGTCGTGTTCGCGCAGAACCACGACCAGGTGGGGAACCGGATGCGGGGGGAGCGGCTGAGCCGCCTGGTCTCCTTCGAGTCGCTCAAGCTCGCGGCGGGCGCGGTCCTGCTCTCGCCCTTCCTGCCGCTGCTGTTCATGGGGGAAGAGTACGGCGAGGAGGCGCCCTTCCTCTATTTCGTGCACCACGGCGACGAAGGGCTCATCGAGGCGGTGCGTAAAGGAAGGAAGGAGGAGTTCGCCGCCTTCGGCTGGGAGGGCGAGATCCCCGACCCGCAGGACGAGGAGACGTTCCGGAGGTCCCGGCCGGACCGTTCCCTCCGAAGCAAGGGAACGCATGCCGTCCTGCTCGCGCTCCACGGGGAACTGATCCGGATCCGGAAAACGCATCCCGCCCTCTCCGTGCCGGAGGATCCGGGCGTCGGGAAGACGGAGGCGGTCCCCTTCGAGCGGGAAAAGGCGCTCCTCGTCCTGCGGGAGAACGGCGGCGCCCGAGCGGCGGCCGTGTTCCACTTCGGCGACTCGCCGGCGGAGCTGCGGCTTCCGCTTCCCGGGAAACGGTGGAGGAAGGCGCTGGACTCCTCCGGCGCCCGGTGGGGAGGCTCGGGGGAAGCGGCCCCCGGGACGATCGATCCCGCCGGGGGCTGCGCGCTCACCGTCAACCCGAGGTCCTTCATCCTGCTCCTGGAAGACGAAGAGGAGAACCGGTAAATGGAAAAATTCGTTTGCATCCACTGCCATTTCTACCAGCCCCCGCGGGAGAACCCCTGGCTTGAGGCGGTCGAGCTGCAGGACTCCGCCTACCCCTTCCACGACTGGAACGAGCGGATCTCCGCGGAATGCTACGCCGCCAACGCCTATTCGCGGATCCTCGCGGGGGACGGGCGGATCGAGAGGATCGTGAACAACTACTCCCGGATCAGCTTCAACTTCGGGCCGACCCTGCTTTCCTGGATGGCGGAGAAGTCTCCCGCGACCTACCGCGCCATTCTGGAGGGCGACAGGGAGAGCCGCGAGGCGTTCTCCGGTCACGGCTCCGCGCTGGCGCAGGGGTACAACCACATCATCCTTCCCCTGGCCAACGAACGGGACAAGGCGACGCAGGTCCGCTGGGGGATCCGGGATTTCGCGCACCGCTTCGGCAGGGCGCCGGAAGGGATGTGGCTCCCGGAGACGGCCGCGGACCTGGCCACCCTCGAGGCCCTCGCGCGGGAAGGGATCCGCTTCACGATCCTCGCTCCCCGCCAGGCGGCCAAGGTCCGGAAGAAAGGAGCCCGGGACTGGCGCGACGCGAGTGACGGCAGGATCGATCCCACCATCCCGTACGAGCTGCGCCTCCCCTCGGGAAAGAAGATCTGCATTTTCTTCTACGACGGTCCCGTCTCCCAGGCCGTGGCCTTCGAGAGGCTGCTCGAAAAGGGGGAGCACCTCGCCGACCGCCTGCGCGGGGCCTTCTCCGACCAGCGCCCGTGGCCGAAGCAGCTCGTCCACATCGCCACGGACGGCGAGACGTACGGGCACCACCATCACCAGGGGGAGATGGCCCTCGCGAGGGCCCTCCGGATCCTCGACGAGGACCCGGAAGTGCGTGTCACGAACTACGGGGAGTTCCTGGAGAGGTTCCCTCCGACCCACGACGTCCGGATCTTCGACAACAGCTCCTGGAGCTGCGTGCACGGCGTGGAACGCTGGCGGAGCGACTGCGGGTGCAACTCCGGCCGACCGGGGTGGAACCAGGGTTGGAGGGGGCCGCTCCGGGAGGCGCTCGACTGGCTCCGCGACACCATCGCCCCGCTGTTCGAATCCGAAGGCGGGAAGATCTTCAAAGACCCCTGGACCGCCCGGGAGGATTACATCTCCGTGATCCTCGACCGGTCCGACGCCTCCGTCGACGAATTCCTCGGAAGGCACTCGGTGGAGGACCTCCCCCCCGAGCGGAAGGTCCGGGCGCTCCGGCTGATGGAAATCCAGCGGCAGGCCATGCTCATGTACACGAGCTGCGGCTGGTTCTTCGACGAGATCTCCGGCCTGGAGACTGTGCAGGTGCTCCAGTACGCCGGCCGGGTCATCCAGCTCGGCCGGGAGATGTTCGGCGATTCCATCGAGGAAGGGTTCCTTTCGCGGCTGGAACGGGCCGGGAGCAACCTGCAGGAACACGGCAACGGCCGGCGGATATACGAAAAATTCGTGAAACCCGCAATGGTGGACCTGCACAAGGTCGGGGCCCACTACGCGGTGAGCGCGCTGTTCGAGAATTATCCGGACCGCGCCCGGGTCTACTGCTACGACATCGAGCGGGAGGATTTCCGCGTCCAGACGTCGGGAAGGACGAAACTCGTCCTGGGGAGGGCGCGCGTCACCTCCTCCGTCACGCGGGAATCGTCGCTGCTGTCCTTCGGCGTGGTGCACCTCGGGGACCACAACGTCAGCGGGGGAATCCGCGACTTCCGGGGCGACGAGGCGTACGGAACCCTCCTGCGGGAGATCGGCGAGGTCTTCCAGGCCGCCGACCTTCCCGAAGTGATCCGGGAGGTCGACAAGCACTTCGGCCAGGGGACCTACTCCCTGAAGCTGCTGTTCCGCGATGAATTGCGGAAGATCCTGCACATCATCCTCGGCCAGACCCTCTCGGACACGGAGGCGAACCACCGGCAGGTCTACCGGCAGCACGCCAACATGATCCGCTTCCTGTCGAGCATGGGGATGCCCCCGCCCGACCCCCTGTTCGCGTCGGCGAGGGTCGCGCTGAACGCGGAGCTGCGGGACGCCGTATCGGCGGAGGCCCCGGACGCTTCCGTCATCCGGGGGCTTCTCGAAGAGGGGAAATGCATCGGTCTTCCGCTCGACGCCGCGGGCATCGGGTTCGCCCTGCAGAAGAGGGTCGACGCGATCGCGGACGCCTTCCGGGAGAAGCCCGGGGATCTCGACCTTCTCCGCCGCTTCGAGAAGGCCGTGGACATGGGGCGGGACCTGCCCTTCGACGTGCTCTTCTTCGGAGCCCAGAACATCTACGACGACCTGAGGAAGACGGTCTATCCGGAATTCCTGAAGCGATCCCGGGAAGGCGACGAACAGGCGTCGTCCTGGGTCGAGGCGTTCCGCTCCGTCGGCGAGAAGCTTTCCTTCGTCCCCGGGGAGGATTGACGGGATGACCTCCCTGCGCATCCCCTCGTCGACCTACCGGCTGCAGTTCCACAGGCGGTTCCGGTTCGAGCACGCCCGGAACCTCGTTCCGTACCTCGATGCGCTCGGGATAACCGATCTCTACGCGTCGCCCGTCCTGCAGGCGAGGCGCGGCAGCACCCACGGATACGACGTGACCGACCCCACCCGGCTGAACGGCGAGCTGGGAACCGGCGCGCATTTCGACGCGCTCGCGAAAGAGCTCCGGGACCGCGGGATGGGGCTTCTGCTGGACATCGTCCCGAACCACATGGCCGCGAGCGTGGAGAACCGATGGTGGACGGACGTGCTGGAAAGCGGGCCGTCCTCGCCCTTCGCGCCGTACTTTGACATCGACTGGCACTCCCCGAAAAAGGCGCTGAACGGCAAGGTGCTCCTTCCCATCCTGGGAGGCCCGTACGGCAGGACGGTCGAGGAGCAGGAGATCTCCCTTCGCCTGGACAAGGGCGGCCTCACCGTCCATTGCCACTCCGTCCGGCTTCCGGTGTCGATCCATTCCTACCCGCGGATCCTCTCCCTGCGTCTGCCTTCCCTCGAGGAGACCTACGGGCCGGAGCACCCCTCCTTCCGGGAATTGTGGGACCTCATCTCGGGGATCGAGCACCTCCCGAAATCCGTCCCGTCCGACCCGGAAGGGCGCCGGGACCGGTACGCCGTCGAGGAAGAGATCAAGGCTCGCCTCCTGCGCCTGTACACGGAGCGGCACGAGATCCGGGAATACCTCGACGAGACCCTGCGGGTCGTGAACGGGCGGAAAAGCGACCCGGGAAGCTTCGACCACCTCGACCGGATCCTCTCCGAGCAGCATTACTGGCTCTCCTTCTGGCGGCTGGCCAACGAGGAGATCAACTACCGCCGCTTCTTCGCCGTCAGCGATCTGATCAGCCTCCGCGTGGAGGACCCGCGGGTCTTCGACGCCGCGCACGACCTCGTGCTGCGCCTGGCGGAGGAAGGGAAGGTGACGGGCCTGCGCGTGGACCACGTGGACGGGCTCTACGACCCGCACGGCTATCTCGTGCGGCTGATGCAGCGCCTCACCGGCTCGAAAGACGCCGACCCCCCCGCGGCGTTCTACGTCCTCGTCGAAAAGATCCTCGGCGAGGAGGAGTCCCTTCCCCCCGAGTGGCCAGTCCACGGGACGACGGGTTACGAGTTCATGAACGCGCTGAACGGGATTTTCGTGAGCGCGCAGGGGGTCAAGGTCCTCGACGACGTCTACGCGAGGTTCACCCGCGCGGCGCCGGATTTCCGGGAGACGGTCTACCGGAGCAAGATGCTGATGATGGACTCCCTCTTCGCGGGCGAGATGCACTCCCTGGGCAATCACCTCGGCCGGCTGGCGGAGCAGGACCGGTACGCCCGCGACCTCCCCCAAAAGGAGCTGCGCGCGGCCCTGGTCGAGGTCACCGCCTGCTTCCCCGTCTACCGGACGTACGCGAGGAGCGGCGAGCTTTCCGCCCGCGACGTGAGATACATCTCGAAGGCATTGAGGCAGGCGCAGCAGCGCGGCGCGAAGATCAGCGCCCCCGTGTTCGACTTCCTGCGGAGGGTGCTGCTGCAGGAGATCCCGCCTTCCCTGTCCGGCCCGGAAAGGGAGGACTGGCTCCGGTTCCTGATGCGGTGGCAGCAGTTCACGGGCCCGATCATGGCGAAGGGGTTCGAGGACACCTCCCTGTACGTCTACAACCGGCTCGTCTCCATGAACGAGGTGGGCGGGCACCCCGACTCGGCCGGCCTCTCCGTCGGCGCCTTCCACGACCGCTGCTCGACGGCGGCAGGCAGGTGGCCGCACGCGATGAACGCCACATCGACGCACGACACGAAGAGAAGCGAGGACGTGCGCGCCAGGATCGACGTGCTGTCGGAAATCCCCGGGGAATGGGAGGAGCGGCTCAAGGCGTGGAGCGAAATGAACCGCGCAAGGAAACGGGTCGTGAACGGGATCGCGGTGCCGGACCCGGCAGAGGAAGTCCTCCTTTACCAGACACTGCTCGGCGCGTGGCCGCTGGAGAAGGGGGATCTCCCGGAACTGAAAAACCGGATCGAAGGCTACATGGTGAAGGCCATACGGGAGGCCAAGGTCCACACCCGATGGATCCGGCCGAACCCCCCCCATGAGAACGCGGTCCGGGAGTTCGTCTCCGCCCTGCTGGAGGAGCCCTGCCCCGGCGCCAACGCCTTCCTGGCCGATTTCCTCCCGTTCCAGGCGAAGGTCGCACATTTCGGGGCGATCAACGGTCTCGCGCAGCTCCTGGTGAAGATCGCCGCGCCCGGGGCGCCCGATATCTATCAGGGAACGGAGATCTGGGACTTCTCCCTCGTCGATCCCGACAACCGCAGGCCGGTGGATTTCAGGAAACGGATCGGCATGCTGAACGAGCTGCTGACCCGGGAGCAGCAGGGGCGTTCCGCCCTCGCCGGGGAGCTTTTGTCGTCGTGGCGGGACGGGCGGATCAAGCTGTATGTCACATGCAAGGCGCTCGGCTTCCGCCGGGAGCGGAGGGACATTTTCCGGGACGGAGCGTATCTCCCCCTCTCCGCCGCGGGAGGGAAAAGGGAGCATGCGCTGGCCTTCGCCAGGGGGAAAGGGGATGCGTGGGCGATCGCGGCCGTCCCCCGCCTTTCGACCCGCCTCGTTCCGGAAAACGGATTCCCCCTCGGCGAACAGGCCTGGGGGCTGCGGACCTTCCTCCGGCTGCCGGAAAACCTCCCCTCGGCGTGGCGCAACGCGTTCACCGGGGAGACCCTCCGGGCGGGCGGCGCGGGCAACGGGAAGGTCCTACATCTCCACGAGGTCTTCCGATCCTTCCCCGTCGCGCTGCTGGAAGGCATCTGACCGAAGGCGCTCCCGGGGGGCGCGATAAGCCTTTGGTATAATGACGAGCCTCAAGGTTCGGCTATTGGTTGCGGAACGGGAGGAACGATGATACCGGAAATCCTGGGCTACGAGTTCTACAACAACCGGGTCTCGGAGTACCTGATCTGCCTGGCGTTCCTCGTCGCCGGCATCCTGCTGGTGACGATCGTCAAGAGCATCGTCATCCGCCGCCTCAGGGCCTGGGCCGAAACCACGCACACCCACTACGACGATTTCCTCGTGGGACGGATCCGAAGGACCGCGATCCCGCTGGTATACCTGGCAATCGCGCAGGCCTCCCTCCGGATCCTCCACCTCACGCCCCGGGTCGAACGGATCCTCGACATGGCCGGAATCGTCCTGCTGGCGGTCATCGGCATCTTTTTTCTCGTGGAGCTGGTCCGCTTTTCCTTCAAGGAATACATCCGGAAGCAGGGGGGGGACGCGTCGAGGGACCGGGCGCTGAAAGGGGTCCTCAACCTCGCCGTCGGGTTGATCTGGATCGTCGGCCTCCTCTTCATGTTCGACAACCTGGGGTTCAAGATCTCCACCGTGGTGGCCGGACTCGGCATCGGCGGGATCGCGGTGGCGCTCGCGGCGCAGGCGCTCCTCGGGGACCTGTTCGCCTATTTCACGATCCTGTTCGACCGCCCCTTCGAGATCGGCGACTTCATCATCGTCGGCGACCACATGGGCACGATCGAGCGCCTCGGGATCAAGACCACCCGGATCTCCAGCCTGAGCGGCGAGCAGATCGTCATCTCGAACAAGGACCTGACCGATTCGAGAGTGCGCAACTACAAGCGGATGGAGAAGCGCCGGGTGGTGTTCCGGATCGGGGTGACCTACCAGACCTCGGCGGAGGCGCTGAAGGCGATCCCCGGCGTCGTGGCGGACGTCTTCCGGGGGATCGAGGGGGCCTCCCTCGACCGGGTCCACTTCTTCTCGTACGGGGACTTCAGCCTGATCTACGAAATCGTCTATTATGTCGACGGGAACGACTACACGAAATACATGGACATCCAGCAGGCGGCCAACCTGCGGATCTACGAGGAGTTCGAGAAACGGAAGATCGAGTTCGCCTACCCGACGCAGACCCTGTACGTGAACAAGGCTTGAGGGGGGAAGGACGGCGCACGCCGTCCCGCCGGAGGCATCGTTGACCCCCGAGGTCGCGTTCCTCGTCCAGGTCGCCCTCATCCTCGTCCTGGCCCGCGCGCTGGGGGAGCTGCTGCAGCGGTTCAACCAGCCCGCCGTGCTGGGGGAGCTGCTGGCCGGGATCCTGCTGGGACCGTCGTTTCTCGGGCTCCTCCTGCCGGACCTGCAGCGGGCGATCTTCGTGAACACCGAGCATCTCCAGTCCGTCGCCTTCGTCGGGCTGGTGCTCCTGATGCTCCTGACCGGCCTGGAGACCGACGTCCGGACCATGCGGAACATGGGGCGGACGGCCGCCCTGGCCTCGCTCTTCGGGATCGTCGTCCCCTTCGCCTCCGGCCTCGCGCTGGGGTGGTCCCTCCCGGAGTCCTACGTGCTGAGGGGCCGTCTTCCCCTCACGCACTTCATCGCCACGGTGATGGGGCTGTCCGCCATGCCGGTGATCGCCAAGATCCTCATGGACCTGAACATGGTGCGCCGCGACGTGGGGGTCCTGACGCTCAGCGCGGCCGTCGTGGACGACACCATCGGCTGGATCATCCTGGCGATGATCACCGGGATGGTGACCACCGGCGCGTTCGACATCGCCAACCTGGCGGTCACCCTGGGCTGGGTCGCCGCCTTCATGCTGGCGGCGCGGTATCTCCTCTACCCGGGGCTGAAGGCGGGGCTGGCGCATGCCGACCACCATATGCGGCTGCACGGGGGCGAGCTGGTGGTCGTCGTCGGGGTGACCTTCCTGTTCGGCGCGGCCACGGAGGCGATGCACGTCCACGCGGTGTTCGGCGCCTTCGTGGCGGGCGTCCTGGTGCGCCAGGTCCCGACCCTGCGGACCGAGCGCCTCCACAAGCTGGAAAGCGTCGTCATGTCGCTGTTCGCGCCCCTCTTCTTCGGGGAGGTCGGGCTGCGGGTGGATTTCACGCAGCTTACGGGCTTCTGGCTCCCCGTCGCGGTCACGGCCATCGCGATCGCCGGAAAGGTGGTCGGCTGCTTCGTGGGCGGAGTTCTCGGCCGGCTCCACCCCTGGTCGGCGCTGGCGCTGGGATTCCTGATGAGCGCCCGCGGGGCCGTGGGGCTCGTCGTGGCGAAGATCGGCCTCAATCTCGGCATCCTCAACGTCGAGCTGTTCTCGTGCCTCGTCCTGATGGCGGTCGTCACCTCCTTCCTGGCGCCGGTCCTGGTGAAGGCGATCCAGCACCGGATTCCCTTCACGGAGGAAGAACGAATGCGCCTTGAGTCGGCCCCGGAGGGCTTCCTGCCCTCGTCGGCGCTCAAGATCCTCATCCCCGCCGCGGGCGGGCCGAACGCCATGCTCTCCTGCCACATGGCGGCCGTACTGTGCGGCGAGGAAGGCAGCAGCGCCACCGCGGTCTACGTGGACACGGAGCGCCGGACTCTGAGGGAGCGGCTCGCTTTCTGGAGAAAGGCCCCCGGGACGGACGTGGACGGATACTTCGCGCGGATCCAGGCGGCGTCGCAGGCCCCCCGCGGGCTGCTGCTCACCCGCCGGGTCTCGACGGACAAAAGCGTCCGGGACGCGATCCTGGACGAGGCGCGCATGGGCTACGACTTCGTCTTCCTCGGCGCGTCGCAGCACAGGCACCCCGTCTACAACCCGCTGACCTCCGGGGTCGCGGGCGCATGCCCCTGCCAGGCCGTGATCATGCGCGGCCCCTTCTCTGGCGAGACCCCGCCGACCCCCTTCCGGAGGATCCTGGTGCCGACCAACGGGAGCCGCCACGCGGACGCCGCCTTCGAGTTCGCGGCCGATTACGCCCGGCGCGTCGACGCCGGGATCACGATGCTCTTCTTCGTCCAGTCGCTGGAGCAGAACCCGCTGCTGCCGAGCCTGGGATCCGACCAGGCCGAGATGCGGGCCCACCAGGTGATGCTGGAGAACCTCCAGGAGCGGTTCCAAGGGAGCATGCGCATGCAACGGGCGGAGGTCCGGGTCGTCGAAGGGGCGTCGCTGATCACGGCCATATCGGAGGAAGCGCATTCCGGGGGATACGACCTGGTCGCGCTCGGCGCGGAGAACCGCAGCCTGTCGGAGCGCGTCTACTTCGGCCCCGTCGTCGAGGCGTGCCTCGAGCGGCTGGCGTGCACCGTCGCCGTCGTCGTGCCGATGCGCGACCTGGGACGGAGGGAAACTTGACGCTCGCGCAGGCATTCGGGATCTCGGCGGTCATCCTCCTCGCGGGGTTCGCGGGACGGATCCTCTTCGAAAAGACCCGGGTCCCCGACATCCCCATCCTCCTCGGGATCGGGGTGGTCCTGGGACCCGGGCTCCACATCCTGGACCGGTCCGTCCTCCTTCCCCTCGCCCCGTACCTGGGCATGCTCACCCTCCTGATGATCATGCTGGAAGGAGGGATGGACCTGGAGATCCGGCAGTTGATGAACCAGTGGAAACGGGCCGTCATCCTCACCTTCCTGTCGGTGAACCTCGCGACGGGCGCCGTCGCGGCCGGCTATCTCCTGATGACCGGAAGCGGCCTCGTGCAGTCGCTGCTGCTCGGAAGCATCCTCGGCTGCACCAGCGGGGCCATCGTCATCCCTCTCGTCAACGCGATGCGGATGGGTAAGAGCACGCGCACCATCCTGACCCTCGAATCGGCCCTGGGCGACGCGATGGCCGTCATCGCCGTCGTGGTCCTGGTGCGCTACTCGGCCCAGCCCTCCGCCGACATCACCGGCCAGCTCCTCGCGACGGCCGGATCGATCCTGGGCGGGGTGCTGCTCGGGACGCTCGGCGGACTCTTCTGGGTGAAGGTCCTGGAGCGGACCGGGGAGATGCCCCTTTCCTACATGATCACCCTGGCCGCCGTGTTCCTGCTCTTCTCGGCGGCGGAATCGGCGCATTTCAGCGGCGTCATCGCGGTCCTTTTCTTCGGAACGGCCCTCTCCAACGGCCCGGCCATCCTGAGCCGGTTCCCGGCGCTGCAGGAAAAGGACGACTGGGACGCCTCGCGCACCGCTCTCGACGGCACGATCCGCTGGTTCCACGAGGAGCTCACCTTCATCGCCCGCGTCTTCTTCTTCGTCTACCTCGGGATGCTCGTGGAGTGGAGCAGCCTCACGGGCCGCTTCCTCGCGGTTTCGGCGGCCCTGATCTCCCTGATCTACGTTTCCCGCTTCGTCTCCGTCCGGATCCTCGGCCTCACGGGGCGGCGGCTGGTGCCTTTCGAGCGGAAGATCCTGACGACCATGGGGCCGAGGGGGCTGGCCTCCGCGGTCCTCGCGATGGTCCCCCACGCCGCCGGGATCCCGGGCACCGGGGTCTTCGTGCAGTACGCCTTCGCCGTGATCCTCGTGACGAACCTTTTCGTCACCTTCGCCGTGCTCCGGAGCGAACGCCGGATCGACGCGATGCTCGCCGCGAATCCCCCGCCCCCCCCGGCGCCCCCCGGGGGTATGCTATAACCGTACGGAACCCCCACCCGGAAAGGAGACGCCGATGGCCATCTACGTCCTGCTCAGCACGCTGACCGACGACGGGCGCGAGACCGTGAAGAAGAAGCCGGAACGGATCCTCGAGGTGAACAAGGAGATCGAGGGGATGGGAGCGAAGGTCCTGGCGCAGTACGCGGTGCTGGGGATGTACGACTTCGTGAACATCGTCGAGGCGCCGGGGAACGAGACCATGGTGAAGATCTCCGTGGCGCTCGGGGAGCGCGGGACCATCCAGATCATGACGCTTCCCGCGATGCCGATCGAGGACTTCATCAAGACCCTGAAGAGCTGACAGGGACCCCCGGAAGCGGGCCGGCGGAGGGGGGCGCTATCCCCCTCCCGCCTTCCCGAAGACCCGCGCCTTCACCCGCCCCGCGACGGCCTCGAACGGCTCTCCCGTGTACCGGCGCACGACGCGGTGCATCCCGGCCAGGTACCGCTCCATCTGCGGCCATTTCGCCCGGATCGTTTCCATCTGGTTCTCGTACGCCTTCAGATAGTCCGCCCGCATCTTCCGGCGGAGGCGGTCCCGCTTCACCGCGTCGGAGGGATGCGCCTTCCGGGGCAGGAGATCGTGGATCGGCTCGAAGACGCGGACGTCGCCGTCGTCCAGGTGGAACAGCTCGATGTTGTCGACCATCACCACCTTCCTCTCCCGGGTGGCGATGTAATGGCCGTAGCGGAGCGCCGTGCCGACGCAGTCGCCCAGGGCGTCCTGCCGGGCGGCGCCTTCCACCCACCAGGAGCCGTCGCGCAGTATCCTTGCGGCGGCTATCCCCTCGTCCAGGTAGATGTTGGTTCCCTTCGTTTCCGGCTTGAGCAGCACCTCCTCCCCCTGCGGCGTCACGTGGTAGGCCACAGGGACGGCGGGCAGCCCGACCAGTCCCGGAAGGCCGCCGAAGATGTATTCCCCCTGGCACCCGAAGCGCGAAAGGTAGAGGGAGTGCCTCGCGCCGTCCGGCGTCCGGACGGAGAAGAAGGTGTCCTTGTGTACCCTCTGCAGGAGCTGCACGTCCGCGACCTCGAAATCCCGGTGCGCCTTCCCGGTCAGCGCGCGCAGGAGGGAGAGGACCGCTTTTTTGAGCCCCGTGGCCTTGAGCTTGGAGGAGAAGATCGTCACCCGGGCGCCGTCCGGCATCGACCGGATCGCGCCGCGCACCCAGTTCACGTAGAAGTGGGAGAGGCTGACCGGGAGCATGTCCGCGCTCGCCGGGTCGAGGAGCTCGTCGACGCGGGCCTCCCACAGGGGGATGTGCATCCCGAGGAACTCCCGGGGATTCCCGACGCCGAGGAACCGGAGGATCCTCTCCCGCTCGGCGGGCGCCCGATCGCAGGCGGGGACCCGGAAATACCGGCCGAGGAGCAGCTCGTACTTCCGCAGGTCCGGCCGGAGGGAAGTCATCGGCCCGCCCCTTCCGCCAGCGCGTTCAGCACGGACGCCAGCGGGGCGTGCCCCCCGAAGAGGACGAGCTTGTCCCCTGCCTCGAGCGTCATCCCCGCTCCCGGCCGCACGACGGCGTCGTCCCCGCGCAGGATGGCGAGAAGCGTGATCCCGGGGTCCCCTCCCGAGGGCAGCTCCCCGACCGTCCTCCCGGCCCAGGAGGACCCCGGCGACAAGTAGAACACCTCGATCACCTTCTTCCGGAGGAACTCCTCGAACTGCGACAGCATGTCCCCCCCGCGGGGGACCGAGCGCTCGCGGAGCAACCGGTACGTGCCGCTGCGGATCAGCGCCTCCTCCTGCCGTACCACGTGGTCCGGTACGTGGTACTCCTGCAGGACGCGGGAGAAGATCTCCACGGAAGTCTCGAACTCCTCCGGGATGACCGCGTCCGCGCCCAGGGAGATCAGGTCGTCCACGTCCGCCACGTACCGCGTCCGGACGAGGATGAAGAGGCCCGGATTCGCGCGCCGCGCGGTGGCCACGGCGCGGCGCGTCGCCATCGGGTCCGAGATGGCGAAGACCATGATCCTCGCCCGCGCGATCCCGAGGCGCTCGAGGACCTCCGGGTTGTTCACGTCCCCGAAGTAGATGTTCTCCCCCTCCTCCCGGAACTGCCGCACCAGCACGTCGTTCAGGTCCACCACCACGTAGGACAGGCGCGTGGACCGGAGGACCTTCGCCAGGTTCCGCCCGTTCATCCCGTACCCGGCGACGATGACGTGGTTCTCCAGCGAAGGCGCGGGCGGGGACTCCTCCTCCGCCTCGCGGGGCGCCTTCGCGACGCGGCAGGCCCAGAAGCGCGCGATCGCGGGGGCCGCGTTCATCAGGAACGGCGTGGCCACCATCGTGAGGATCGCGACGGCCAGCAGGTACTGACTCAATCCCGCGTCCACCAGCCCCTCGCGGATCCCCTGGAACAGCAGGACGAACGAGAACTCGCCGACCTGCGCCAGCCCCACGGCGGCGATCACCGTTTCCGTCCAAGGATACCGGACCGCGCGGACCGCCGCGCCCGCGCAGAGCGCCTTCCCCGCGAGCACCGCCGCCGAGAGCAGCAGGATCGCGGGGAGGTTGCGGACGAGGAACGGCAGGTCGAGCAGCATCCCGACGGAGATGAAGAAGACCCCGTTGAAGACGTCGCGGAACGGGAAGATCTGGGCGGCGATCTCGTTGATGTAGTCCGACTCGGTGACGACCAGCCCCGCCAGGAAGGCCCCCATCGCCAGCGACAGCCCGAACATCTGCGCGAAGTAGGCTGTCCCGAGAATGAGGCACAGGACCGCCATCGCGAGGATCTCCCGGCTGTTGAGCCGGATGACCTCCTTCAGGAAGCGGGGGATGACGAACGTCGCCAGCAGGAGGATGCTCGCCACGCCCCCCCCCGCCTTCAGCAGCGTGAGCAGCACGGAGGAGAACCGCGCCGTCTCCCAGTTCGACAGCGACGGGACGAGGAGCATCATCGGGATCACGGCCATGTCCTGGAAAAGCAGGATTCCCACGGAGATCCTGCCGTGCGGGCTGTCGACCTCCATGCGCTCCGAGTAGGCCTTCATGACGATCGCGGTGCTCGAGACGGAGAGGACGAAACCGACGAAGACCGCCTCGGGCCCGGAGAAGCCGGCAGGCAGGAGGAGCAGCGAGACGAGGAAGATCGTCGCCAGGAGCTGTCCCCCGCCGCCGAGGAGGATTCTCCGCCGTTCCCGGCCCAGATTGGAAAACGAGACCTCCAGCCCCACGGTGAAAAGGAGCAGCGCCACCCCGATCTCGGCGAGGGCCTTCACCATGCCCGTCTCCGACACCAGCCCCGCCCCGGTGGGGCCGATGGCGGCCCCGCCGACGAGGAACGCCGCCACGACGGAAAGCTTGAGCCTCCGGAACAGAAGGGCAACGGTGGTCGCGGCGGCCAGGACGACCGCCAGGTCGCGCAGAACGAGGTGAAGATCCAGGTTCGTCCTCCCGCGCGCGTGATCAGGTCCAGTCTACCAGTCCCGCCCCGCAGGAATTGCCTAAAGTTTTCCCGGGGCCGCGCCGAGAAGTACTGTGTATCGAAGGCTGTTCTGCTCCCCCTCCCAGGGGGGGCACGTGCCCGCATCCCCCGCCAAGAGATACGCGGGCAGGCAGAAGATCCCCCGGGGTTCCCGCCTTACCCCGGGGGATCTCCATTTTTACGACCCGGAACGGACGGTATAATGGTTCCCCTGCGGCGTTTTTCTGGAGGGGATTCGGATGGCGGCGATCGGCGAGCGCGAGGTACGGGAATTCCTCGAGACGGCGGGGATCCGGGCGGAGATCCGCCGCTTCCCGGAGTCCACGCACAACTCGGAGCTGGCCGCGCGGTGCCTCGGCGTCCTTGTCGGACAGGTCGCGAAGACCCTCCTGTTCCTGGCCGACGGCTCCCCGCTGGCGGTCGTGGTCTCCGGCGACCGCCGGGTCGACCTGAAGAAGGTACGCTCCCTGGTGCAGGGGAAGAAGGTGCGCCTGGCGGGCCCGGATGAGGTCGTGGCCCGCACGGGGTTCGCCGTGGGCGCGGTCTCTCCCGTGCCGCTCCCCCCGGGAATCCCGGTCTACATCGACCGCTCCCTGCGCCGGTTCGAGGTCGTCTACCCCGCCGCCGGGGAGACCAACTGCATGTTCTCCGTCACGCCCGAAGAGCTGCTCTCCCTGACCGGCGGCATGGAGGCCGACCTCGCCCGCGACGACGGGTGACGGTTTTCCCATCCCCGGATCCCGGAGGATGCGGATACAATGTCTTCACGGAGGCAAGACCGGACATGGAGCCGCTGCCCGTCGACATCGTCGCCTGTCCCGACTGCGACCTCCTGCAGCGGGTCCCTCCCCTCGCGGAGGGGGGGACGGCCCGGTGCCCGCGCTGCGGGCGCCCGCTCGCGCACGGCAGGCCCGGCGCCCCCGACCGGATGCTGGCGCTGGCCGTCGCCGCCCTCGTCGTCTTCCTCCTGGCGAACGCGGAGCCGCTGATGCGGCTTTCGACCGCCGGCCAGGAAGTCAGCACGACCGTCCTCGGCGGCGCGAGGGAGATGTGGCGGCAGGGGGAGCGGACCGCGGCGCTGCTCGTCGCGCTGTTCGCGGTGGTGGCCCCCTTCGTCTACATATCCGCGATTCTCGCCGTCCTTCTCGCGACGCGCCGGCCGCCCGCGCCGCGCTGGGTCGGCGTCCTGCTGCGCTGGGCGGAGGTTTCCGGGCTCTGGTCGATGGTGGAGGTGATGATGCTCGGCCTCCTCGTCGCGCTGGTGAAGATCGCGCGCCTCGCGTCGGTCGCCCCGCGGGTCGGTCTCTTCGCCGTCGGGGCGCTGGCCTTCCTGCTCGCGGCGATGTCCTCCGGGTTCGACCCGCGCGAGGCCTGGTCGCGCGTGCGATGGGCGGACGAGCGGCGCGCGACGGGGGAGGCTCTCCGTTGAAGGGCGGGGCGCCGACCGCCGCGCGGGCGGGCATCGTCTCCTGCGGCACGTGCGGCCTCCTTTCCCGCCCGGCGGGCCCCGGCGGCGCCGCCACATGCCCGCGCTGCGGGGAGAGGATCGCTTCCCGCCGCGAAAGGCCGTTCCAGGACGCGTGGGCGTGCATCGTCGCGGCGGCGATCTGCTACCTTCCCGCCAACACGCTCCCGGTGATGACGACGAGGACGATCAAGTACGACGAGCCGAGCACCATCATCGGGGGGGTCGTCTACTTCTACGAGTCGGGGTCGTGGTTCCTGGCGCTGATCATCCTCGTCGCCAGCGTGATCATCCCTCTGGGCAAGCTCGCCTCCCTCGCCTTCCTGCTGGTCACGGCGCAGCGCCGCTCCGCGGCGCACGCGCGGGCGCGGGCGCGCCTCTTCCGCCTGCTGAAGGTCATCGGCCGGTGGTCGATGCTCGACGTGTTCGTCGTCGCCTTCGTCGTGGCGCTGATCCAGTTCCGGCCGTTCATGTCGGTGGTGCCCGGGCCCGGCGTCCTCTTCTTCGCGGCGGTGGTGATCCTGACGATCTTCGCCGCGGACTCCTTCGACCCGCGCCTGATCTGGGACGCCGGCGGGGAAACGGGGAGGGAAGATGACTGAAGTCGACGGTCTCCCGGAAGTCCCGGTCTCGGAAGTAGCCCAGGCGAGGCGCCACCGGGTCTCCGCCGTCTGGATCGTACCGATCCTCGCCGCGCTGGTCGGCATCGGCATCGTCGTCCAGCAGGAGATGAACGAGGGGCCCGCGATCCGGATTTACTTCCGGTCCGCCGAGGGGGTGGAGGCGGGCAAGACCTCCGTCAAGTACAAGGACGTGGAAATCGGCAAGGTGGAGACGGTGGCTTTGTCGGAGGACTATTCCCGGATCGTCGTCACGGCCAAGATCGAGAAGAGCGCGGAGAAGCTGATGGTCGGCGGAGCCCGGTTCTGGGTCGTGAAGCCGCGCGTTTCGCTGAGCGGAGTCTCCGGCATCAGCACCCTGCTCTCCGGGAACTACATCCGCTTCGAGCCGGGAACCTCCGGCCGGCCGGAACGCGTCTTCACCGGCCTCGATACGCCCCCGCCCGTGACGAGCGAAGTGCCGGGCCGGGTGTTCCTTCTCCGGGCCGACACCCTCGGCTCCCTCGGCGCGGGATCCCCGGTGTACTACCGGCGCCTGAACGTCGGGCAGGTGATCTCCTACGCGCTGGCGGACGACGGCAAGTCGGTGATCATCCACATCTTCCTGAACGCCCCCTTCGACCGGTTCGTCACCCCGAACACGCGGTTCTGGGAGACCAGCGGGGTCGACGTGACGGCGGGGGCCGACGGCTTCACCCTGCGGTCCGAATCGCTCCTGGCCCTCCTGGTCGGCGGGATCGCGTTCGAGACGCCCCCCGCGGAAGGCGGCGACAACACCGCCGTCGCGGACAACGCGGTCTTCCCCCTTTCCGCCGACCGGGTCACCGCGCTTTCCCCGCGCGAGGTCTCGGCCGACCGGTACACCCTCTACTTCTCCGATTCGCTCCGGGGGCTTTCGGTGGGGGCGCCCGTCAACTTCCTCGGCCTGCCGGTCGGCGAGGTCGCGGACATCTACCTCGAGTACGTCCCGGGGACGCAGACGCTGCGGACACGGGTCGAGACCGCCATATATCTGCACCGCTTCTTCACGCACCTCCAGAAGCCGGATGCCGTCACCCGGAAGGACGTTCCGCTGAAGACCCGGCAGCAGCTGATGGAGCGGCAGGTCGCCGACAAGGGGCTGCGGGCCCAGCTCCGAAGCGGCAGCCTGGTCAGCGGGCAGCTTTACGTCGCCCTCGACTTCTTCCCGAACGCGCCGAAGGCGGAGATCGACTGGACGCGGAAGCCGCCCCGCTTCCCGACGGTGCCGGCCGAGCTGACGGAGCTCCAGGCGATGGCGAAGCGCCTCCTCGCGAAGCTCGACAAGGTGCCCGTCGAGGAGATCGGGAACGAGACGAGGCAGGCAATCGCCGACCTCGACCGGACGCTGCGGCGCCTGGAGGGGCGGACCCTCCCGGAGGCCGAGAGGAGCTTCGCCTCCTTCGACCGGACCATGAGCCGCGTCGACGCCGAGATCGTCCCGGAGGCGAGGAGAACGCTGGAGGAGCTGCGGAAGGCCGCCGCTTCCGCCGAGCGGGCGCTGGCGAACGCGGACCGCCACCTCCTGGGCGCGGACGCCCCGGCCCGGCAGGAGCTGAGCGACGCCCTGCGGGAAACCGCCAGGGCGGCCCGCTCCATCCGCCTGCTCGCCGACTACCTGGAGAAGAACCCTTCGGCACTGATCCGCGGCAAGGGCGGGGAGAAACCCTGAAGAAACGGGACGAGGGCGCCGCTACCCCTCGATCCCCAGGACCCGGATCAGCCGGAACAGGTAGGTAGGGGTCAGCCCGAGGATCTCCGCCGCCTTCGTCTTGTTCCCGCCGGCCTTGGCGATCGCCCGCCGCAGGACCGCGCGCTTGTGCTCCCGCACGGAATCGTGGAACCGCTCCTCTTCGGGGGTGGCCGGGAGCGGCTGCCCGTCCGGGTCCGCCAGCCCGAAGCAGAGGTCGGCGGAGGTGATCTCCCCGCTCTCCGAGAGGGCGACGGCGCGCGCGACGGCGTTCTCCAGCTCCCGGATGTTCCCGGGCCACGGGTACCGCTCGAGCGCCTCGAGCGTCCCCGGCGCGATCGTCATCGTCCCCTTTCCGAGCTCCCGGCAGGTCCGGGCGAGGAAGAACTCCGCGAGGGGGCCCAGGTCCTCGAGCCTCTCCCGCAGCGGCGGGAGGTGGATCGGGATCCCGTCGATGCGGTAATAGAGGTCCTCGCGGAACCTCCCCTGCGAGGCGTCACGCTTCAGGTCGCGGTTCGAGGCGCAGATGAGGCGCACGTCGGAGGAGTAAGTCTTGACCCCGCCGACCCTCTCGAACTCGCGGTCCTCCAGGACGCGCAGCAGCTTCGCCTGCGCGTCGTGCGGCACTTCCCCCACCTCGTCGAGGAAGAAGGTGCCCCCGTCCGCGAGCTCGAACCGGCCCGGCTTCGATTGGACGGCGCCGGTGAACGCCCCCTTCTCGTACCCGAACATCTCCGCTTCCCACAGCGTCGGCGGGATCGCCGCCCCGTTGATCTTGAGGAACGGGCCGTCGCGGCGGGGGCTGATCCGGTGGATCGCGCGGGCCACGAGCTCCTTCCCGGTGCCGGTCTCGCCGGTGATGAGGACGGGGAACGGGGAGGAGGCGGCTTTCCCGATCACCTTCCGCACCTCCATCCACGCGGGCGACCGCCCGACCATGCCGAACCACTCCTCCGTTGGCGCGCTCGCGCCCTCGCGCTCGGATACGCCGGAAGAGGCGACGGCGTTCCCGACCACGCGAAGAAGCTCCGCCTCGTCGAACGGCTTCAGGATGTAGTCGAAGGCCCCCGCGCGCATGGCCTCGACGGCGTCCTCGATCCGCCCGAACGCCGTCACCAGGATCACGGGAAGGCCGGAGTGGCGCTCCCTGCAGTGGCGGAACAGCTCCAGCCCGTCCATCCCCGGCATCCGGATGTCCGTCAGCAGCGCGTCGACCCTGCGCCCCGCGAGGAACGAGGCGGCCGCCGCGCCGTCCACGGCTTCCGAAACCTCGTACCCTTCCCGCGTCAGCATCGCCCGCAGGATGCGCCGCAGGTTCCGGTCGTCTTCCGCCACCAGGATCGAGCCCTTCATGGACGTCCTTTACGCCTCCGGGAGCTTCACGACGAAGCGGCTCCCCTTCCCCGGGTTGCTTTCCGCCGAGACGGACCCCCCGTTCTCCTCGGCGATCCGCCGGCAGATCGCGAGCCCCATCCCCACCCCGCGCTCCCGCGTCGTGAAGAAGGGGCGGAAGAGGTTTCCGCGGTCCGCCTCGGAGATCCCCAGCCCCGTGTCCTCGACGACGATCCGGGCGTACCCGCCGTCGGAATTCACACGGACGGCGAGGTCGCCCCCGTGGGGCATCGCCTCGACGGCGTTCGTAAGGAGATTGTAGACCACCCGCTCGATCTCGGCGGGATCCGCGTTGACGCGGGGGGCGGGCTCGTGGACCAGGACATGCCGACGCACCCCCTTCATCGAGGCGGCCCGCTCCCGGAGAAGCCGGGACATCGCCTTTTCCACGGGTTCCCGCAGCGAAAGCGTCCGGGGCTGACGCCCCGACGGGCGGGCGTACTCGAGGAACTCGGTGACCACGCCGTTGAGCCGGTCCGCCTCCTCGACGATGATGTCGAGGAACTCCCGGTCGCACGCCCTCGCGTCGCGGCTTAAAAATTGCGCCGCCCCCTTGATCGCCCCGACGGGGGTGCGGACCTCGTGGGCGAGCCCGGCCGCCAGCTCCCCGATCGTGGCGAAATGCTCGCGGCGCTGGATGCGCTGCTGCTGCCTCAGGTTCTCCACCGCCAGCCCGATCCCGTCCAGGAACGGGAAGAGCAGCTCCATCTCGCGGATCGAAGGCCCTTTCTTCTTCCAGTGGAACAGGACGACCGCGACGAGGTCCCCGCGGAGGAAGACGGGGATCGACGCGTCGAAGGAATCGTCCCAGATCGAGACGTCCGCCGCCCGCGAGCCGCCGTGCTCCATGACGCGCAGGACGGGATACCGGTTCGAGAACCGGGAGAACGCCCGGAGATATTCCTCCGGCCGGACGGGGAGCGACCCGTACCCTTCGTCGGTCCCCGCCTCGGGGCGGATCCAGAGCGACGCCTTCTCGATGAAGGGGACCCCGGAAAGCGCCTCCCCCACGTTGCGCGCGATCTCCCGGAGCGACTGCGACTCGGGGAGCTTGCGAGCGAAACCGGACAGCACCGACTGCACCTCCCTCGACCGGCGAACGAGGAGGTCCGAGGAGATGGCGCCCAGCTTCCGCATCAGGACCGGGTAGAAGGTCAAAAGGAAGATGGAGATGAGGAAGACGCCCGCGAGGGGGAACCAGAACTTCCTGCCGGAAGCCACTTCGAGGGCGCCGAAGACGACGGCGAAGGCGAAGATCTGGATGACCAGGAGGATGCCGCGCCCGACGATGTCGGGCAGCTCGAAGAAGTGGAGATGCAGTATCCCCGTCGCCACGAAGAAGAAGAAGACGAGCACCGCGAACCCGGCCAGCGGAGGGAAGTACACGCCGGTGCCGGGAAGGAAGTTCAGCGGCGCCACGGCGGTGGCGATCCCGCCGCCGATCACCAGGAACTGGTATTTCTTCCGCTCCACCGCGGTGTGGGTGGCGTGGAACCCGTGCTGCCGGATGATGTACAGGCTCGCGACCAGATACGGGTAGAAGTACGCGAGGGCCGCCACGTTCCACCACGGCGAAACGAGGAGAGGATCGTAAAAGAGCGTCGCGGCGAAGGCGGCGCTGACCCAGATGCCCGCCGTGAACACCGCGCGGAACCAGCGGGGGCGTGTCCGCACCGCCGCGCCGCTGTATCTCAACGCGAACGGCGGCAGGAACATCACCCCCGCGAGGCTCACGTTGTGCCAGAAGTCCGAGGAAAGGGTCTTCCAGAGGAATTCCGGGAAGCACCAGAGGAAGATGACGAGGGAGAGGTCGGAGAACGCCCTCGCTTCCCGGTCCCCGCCGGCGAAGGCCCGCAGGTACACGGCGATGGCCAGCGCCACCACCGCCGCGACGAGGCTACCCTGGGCGTAATAATCCATTGCGGGAGGGACGGGAGGGGCCGGTCCTGCGGCTTCCCCCCGTCATGTGAAGGCAGTTCATCCGAGCCGCGACTCGGCCGCCGTCCAGTCGACGTTCTTGAAGAACGCCGCGATGTAATCGGCCCGCTTGAGCCCGTAATCGATCATGAAGGCGTGCTCGAAGACGTCCATGACGAAGACGGGGACCGCCCCGGCCAGGTTCCCCACATCGTGCTCGTTGATCCACTGATTGAAGAGCCGGCCGCCCTCCTTGTCCTGGAACAGGACCACCCAGCCGATCCCCCGCATCGCGCCCGCGGCGCGGAAGTCCGCCTCCCACTTCTCCACGCTGCCGAACTCCGCCGCGACCGCCTTGCCCAGCTTCGACCCGGGATCGAGGGCCCCGCCCTTGCCGCCCAGGTTCCCGAAGTAAAGCTCGTGCAGCCGCATCCCGTTCCATTCCCAGCCGAAACGGCGCTTCAGCTCCGCGTACTCCGGGGTCCCCGTCTTCCCGTCGGCCAGCATCGCCAGGAGGAGGTCCGAAACCTTGTTCGAGTTGGCCACGTATCCCTGGTACAGGGTGAAATGGTTCTTCAGCAGCGTCTCGCTGAACCCCTCCATGCCGATCAGCTTCCCGAAATCCCTGGCAGCGTAGGGCATGACGATTCCTCCTTTTCCGATTGTGGGTGATTATTTATATTGCCTCAACCGGTGGCTCGACGGGAAGGAAAGTTTCGACGGGAAAAAGAAAAACCCGCGCGGGCTTTTCCGGGAAACTCGGCTCCGCGCGGGCCTGAAAAGGTCAGCCTTGTTCCGAACAAAACGCCTTGCCGCTCTACTCCTTCGCGGCGGCCCGCTTCCTGCGCCCTTCCGCCAGCTTCTTCGCAAGCCCCTTTTCCTGGGCGATTTTCTTCTTGGCTTCCGAATACTTCCTGGCGACAAGGGGCGTCTTCGACGGAATGCCGAACGCTTTCCGGTAATCCTTCGGAGACATCTGATGGCTGACGGCGATATGCTTTTTCAGCGTGGTGAACGCTTTCCCGCAGACAAGGCAGTAGACTTTGTCCGTGCCGAACGCCTTGTTTACCGGGATCGCCGGTTTGACTTCCTGGGCGACACCTTCGACTTCCTCGCCCTCGGTCCCGGCAAGAGCCAGCAACTTCTGGTATACGGACTGCATCTCTCCAAGAAGTTCCTCGGATCCCATTTCATTTACCGAGGCGTGGGCCGATACAATCTCCGCAGTCAACTCAACCAGGAGTTTTTTGTCCATAAACCCTCCCTATAAACTGTTTATTTAAATTTATTGTTTTCCCGGACCACCTTCATTGTCAATACATTTCACTCGCAAGAAGACCGGTAATATGATTTTTCCAATCCCATAACCACGTATGTATCGGAAAAATACCAGCCCCGGGGTATGAAGAACGCCCCCATCCTGCGACGAAACCCTTGTGAAACGTGGGGTTACGCCGACATCCCGACGGGGACGGTCCGGTTCACATGCCGGCGGTCGCGGGGGAGGGGCTATAAACGCTCTCCGCCTCGGCCACGAGGCGGTCCATAAGTTCCCTCACGGTTGGGATGTCCTTGATTCTCCACACGTTCTCCCCCGAGAAGACCAGCCCTTCCTCCGCGTCCCCGTCGCGCGACATCAGGAGGCGGTCGATGATGCAGTACTTCCGGTTGCAGCTTTTCAGGCATCCTTCCCGGCACCGGCCGTCGTACACCTTTTCCCCCGCGGAGAGCATGTCGAGAAACCGGTTCCGGATCGCCCGGCCGGGCATTCCCACCGGGGACTCGATGAGGACCACATCCTCCTTGCGCGCGTTCAGGTAGGCCCGCTTGAAGCCTTCCGCCACGTCGCACTCCTTCGTGAGCACGAACCGCGTGGCCATCTGCACGGCGTCGGCGCCGAACTTCCCCATCATTTCGGCGATCTCGAGACCGTCCGTGATCCCGCCGGCCGCGATCAGCGGGATCTTCTTCACGACCTTCCGCACCTCGGGGAACAGTTCGCGCAGCGGGCGGTCCGTGCCGAGGTGCCCGCCCGCCTCCTTCGCCTCGACGACGACGGCCGCCGCCCCGAGCCGCTCCGCGAGCTTCCCGAACTCGGGCGAGGAGACGATGGAGACGATGGGGACGTCGTACTCCTTCCCGACCTTGAAGATGTCGCGGGAGAAGCCGGCGCCGGTAACGATCATGTCGACGCCCGCCTCGATGGACGCCTTGACGGCCTCCGTGAACTGCTTGATGGCGAACATGATATTGACCGCGATCACGCCGCCGGTCATCCGCTTCGCCTTGCGGATGTCCTCCTTGAGCTGGTCGATGGGGATCCCCGATCCCCCGATCGTCCCGATGCCGCCGCACTCCGCGACCGCCGCGGCGAGCGACGACGTGGACACGCGGACCGACATCCCTCCCTGCACGATGGGTATCCTTGCCGTGAACCGGCCGATCTTCAATTCCGGAAGTTTCACCTTTCCCCCCCTGGTCGATCGAACGACGGGGTATTCTAACCGGAATCCGGCTTCAACGCGCGGAAAAAACGGGGCGCGCCGGGAAGACCCCCGCCGGTTCTGGTATAATCAGCGGCGACGCGGAAAAAAACGGCGGGAGAAGGCGGACCGGACGGTGGATTTCCACGTAACGCCCCTGCGCAGCGGCTCCTCCGGGAACCTCACGCTCGTGTCGCACGCGGGGACCATCCTTCTCGTCGACGCGGGGCTGCCCTCCCAGCGGGGGCTCTCGGCGGCGCTGGCCGAGGCGGAGTGCGGGTGGGGCGACGTGGACGCCGTCCTGGTGTCCCATCTCCACAGCGACCACGTCAACCAGTCCGCCGTCGCCTGCTGCGCGAGGCACGACGTCCCGATCCACCTGCACCGCGGCAACCTCGACGGCTTCGCGCGGAAGGTGCTGCCCCGCTCCCCCGCCCGCGCGCCGGTCCGGACGTTCTCGGACGGCGAGACCTTCTCCGTCGGGGGGATCGCGATCCGCCCGTTCCGGGTCCCCCACGACGCCCGGGGAGTCACGTGCGGGTTCTCCTTCTCGCCCGCCGCCGGGGAGCGGGAGGTCCGCGTCTCGATGGCCACCGACCTGGGCCAGAACGAGAACGGGCTGTTCGAGGAGTTCATCGACAGCGACCTGATCCTGATCGAGGCGAACTACGACGAGGCGATGCTGAACCGGAGCTCCCGGCTCGACAAGGCGCGGGTTGGGTCGGGCATGGGTCATTTCTCCAACGTCCAGGCGGGGAAATTCCTCGTGCGGGTCCTGCAGGAAAGCAGGAAAGTCCCCTCGGCCGTCATCCTCTGCCACCTGAGCGCGGACCACAACACGCCGGAGCTGGCCCGCGGCACGGTCCGCGAGATCCTGTCCTCCCACCGGTTCGACGGGATCCCCATCCACGCGGCCCGCCGGGACGCGCCGCTGCGGAAGTTCACCGTTTAGGAAACTTCAGGTTACCCGCATCTTCAGGAGGAACCCATGCGCAAGACCGTCTGCCTCGCACTGGTCGCCGCCCTGCTCCTCGCGGTCCCGCAGGGGTGCGCCACGACGGGCCAGGGCGCGAGGGAGCACGAGGGGGCCGTCGTCGGAGCCGGCGTCGGCGCGGCGAGCGGGGCGGTCATCGGCGGACTGGTGGGCGGCAAGCGCGGCGCGGTGGTCGGCGGCCTGCTGGGCGCGCTTACCGGCGGGATCCTCGGCGACTATCACGACCGCAAGGAAAAGGGGCTCGCGGAAACGCGGCAGGCCCACGCCGAATATTCCTCGGCGAAGGACGTCCGGGTGCGGATCGAGACGGTCCGGTCCGCCCCGGCCGTCGCGAGTCCCGGGGACACCATCGAGATCCGGATGACGTACGCCGTCCTGACCCCGAGGGAAGACGTGATGGTCCCCGTCCGCGAGGCCCGCGAGATCCTGTTCGACGGCGCCCGCGTGGGAGAGGCCAAGGTCGACATCGAGCGCGAGGGGGGAACCTGGCAATCCGTCGTCCCCATCACCCTCCCCCGGGACGCCCGCCCGGGGAGCTACCGCGTCCTCGTCTCCGTCGAGACCCGCGGGGGCGGCAAGGACGTCGAGGAGATCACCTTCCGGGTGCGATGAAAACCTCTATCCGCAAGGGAGACATCGACCGGCTCCTCGGCGCGCGCCACTGGGACCCCTTCTCGGTGCTGGGGCCCCACGTCGTCGAGGAGAAGGGGCGGCGGTTCGTCTCCGTGCGGGTGATCCATCCCGGAGCGCAGGACGTCGCGCTGATGCGCGACGGCGAGGAGGGGCCGAGCCGCACCGTCCTGTCCCGGATCCATCCCGACGGCGTGTTCGAGGCGCAGTTCCCCGGGGAGGCGGAGATCTTTCCCTACCGCCTCGAGTTCACCGACCGCAGCGGGTACCGGTGGGAGCAGCACGACCCCTACGCCTTCGGCCTGGTCCTGTCCGATTTCGACATCCACCTCCTGGCCGAGGGGAGCCACCTCGAGCAGTACGAGAAGCTGGGCAGCCACGTGATCGCCCACGGGGGCGTCCGGGGGACCGCCTTCGCCGTGTGGGCGCCCAACGCCGAGCGGGTGTCGGTGGTGTGCAACGCGAACCACTGGGACGGCCGCGTGCACCCGATGCGCAACCGGGGCGAATCGGGCATCTGGGAGATCTTCCTGCCCGAAGTGGTCGAGGAGGAGGTCTACAAGTACGAGATCCGCTCCCGCGAGGGCGGGAAGATCCTCCTCAAGACCGACCCCTTCGCTTTCCGTTGCGAGCGGCCTCCCCGCACGGGGTCGATCGTCTGCTCCGTCGACGGGTACGAGTGGGGGGACTCGGACTGGATGGAGGGGCGCGCCCGCCGCAACGTTCTCGACGGCCCCTTCTCCGTCTACGAGGTCCACCTCGGTTCCTGGAAGAGGAAGGAGGGCGAGGGCGGCCCGTATCTCTCCTACCGGGAGCTGGCGGACGATCTCGTGCCGTACGTCAAGGAAATGGGGTATACCCACGTCGAGCTGCTCCCGGTGGCGGAGCATCCCTTCGACGGGTCGTGGGGATACCAGGTGCTCGGCTACTACGCCCCGACGTCCCGCTTCGGCCGCCCCCGGGAGTTCATGGAGTTCGTCGACCGGTGCCACCGGGAGGGGATCGGCGTGATCCTCGACTGGGTGCCGGCCCACTTCCCGCGCGACTCGCACGGCCTGGCCTCCTTCGACGGGACCCACCTCTACGAGCACGCGGACCCGCGGCTGGGCGAGCACCGCGACTGGGGCACGCTCGTCTTCAACTTCGGGCGGCGGGAAGTCGCGAATTTCCTCCTCTCCAACGCCCTGTTCTGGATGAAGAAGTACCACATCGACGGCCTCCGGGTGGACGCGGTCGCGTCCATGCTGTACCTCGACTATTCGCGCAAGCCGGGGGAGTGGATCCCCAACGCCTTCGGGGGCCGGGAGAACCTGGAGGCGATCGCCTTCCTCAAGCGGATGAACGAGGAGGTGCATTCCCGGCACCCCGGCGCCTTCACGGTCGCCGAGGAGTCCACGGCGTGGCCGGCCGTCTCGCGCCCCGTGTACCTCGGGGGGCTGGGGTTCACGCTGAAATGGAACATGGGGTGGATGCACGACATGCTGTCGTTCATCGAGAAGGACCCCATCCACCGGAAGTTCCACTTCGGCCAGCTCACCTTCGCGCTGCTGTACGCCTTCCACGAGAACTTCGTCCTGCCCTTCTCCCACGACGAGGTCGTGCACCTGAAGCGCTCGATGCTCGACAAGATGCCCGGCGACCTGTGGAGGAAGTTCGCCAACCTCCGGCTGCTCTACTCCTACATGTACGCCCACCCGGGCAAGAAGCTCCTGTTCATGGGCGGCGAGATCGCGCAGTGGGAGGAATGGAACCACGACCACTCGCTCCAGTGGGACCTGCTGCGATGGGACAGCCACCGGGGCGTGCAGCGGTTCGTCCGCGACCTGAACCGGCTCTACCGGGAGACCCCCGCGCTCCACGAGATGGATTTCCGGCCCGAGGGGTTCGAGTGGATCGACTTCCGCGACGTGGACAACTCCGTCGTCTCCCTGCTGCGCCGCGGGAAGGACCCGTCGGAGTGCGCGGTGTGCGTCTTCAACTTCACCCCCATGCCCCGGGAGGGATACCGCGTCGGCCTCCCGTACCCCGGCCGGTACATCGAGGCGTTGAACAGCGACGCCGCCGCGTATGGCGGCGGCAACGTGGGGAACGGCGGGGCGGTCGAAGCGGAGGAAACGCCGTGGATGGGGCGCCCCTTCTCCGTGCCGCTCTCCCTTCCGCCGCTGGGGGCTCTCTTCCTCCTTCCCGCCCCGAAGTGAACCCCGACGCCCACGGAGCGTTCGCCTCGACGTTCCAGGCGATGCGCCACCGGAATTTCCGCCTCTGGTTCTTCGGCCAGCTCACCTCGCTCGTCGGCACTTGGATGCAGACCATCGCCCAGAACTGGCTGGTCTACGAGCTCACCGGCTCCGCGGCCGACCTGGGGCTGGTCAACTTCATCGGCGCGGTCCCGATGGTCCTCCTGACCCTGTACGCCGGGGCGATCGCCGACCGCTTCGAAAAGCGCCTCGTGGTCTTCTGGTGCCAGGTGGCGATGATGCTCCTCGCCTTCATCCTCGCCCTCCTGTGCTGGGCCGGCGTCGTTCGCTTCTGGCACGTCCTCCTGCTGGCGTTCCTGCTCGGGGCCGCCATGGCGATCGACACCCCGGCGCGGCAGGCCTTCGCGGTGGAGCTGGTGGGGAAGGAGGACCTGACCAACGCCATCGCCCTCAACTCGAGCATCTTCCACGGGGCGCGCGTCCTGGGCCCCGCGGCGGCCGGGATCCTCGTGGCGACCTCCGGGGTGGCGGGCGCCTTCTTCCTGAACGGCGTCAGCTTCCTCGCGGTGCTGCTCGCCCTCTTTCTGATGGACGTCTCCCTCATCCGCCGGACCGATGCGTCGGGAGAATCCTCCAGGGACCGGCTGGGCGGGGTGCGGTACCTCCGGGAGAACCGCGTCCCGCGCGCCGTCGTCCTGCTGATCTCCCTCTCCGCGCTGATCGCCATGCCGTTCTACGTCCTGGTGCCGATCTTCGCGAAGGAGATCCTGGGGCGCGACGCGGGGGCGTACGGCGTCCTGATGTCCGCGGCGGGGGTCGGCTCGGTCGTCGGGTCCCTGTTCTCCGCCAATCCCGCCATGGGCAGGCGGAAAGGGAGGACGATCACGGTCTCGAGCCTGGCCTTCCCCGCGCTGCTGCTGGCCTTCTCCTTCTGCAGGGGGTACGCGGCGTCCATCCTGGTCCTGGTCGCCGTGGGGTTCGCCTACGTGGTGCAGAACGCCCTGGCGAACTCCCTGCTGCAGGAGCAGGTGCCGGACCATCTCCGGGGACGAGTGATGGCGCTCTACGTCTCCCTGCTGCTCGGGCTGATGCGGGTCGGCAGCCTGCTGATCGGGTTGATGGCGGAGTATACCTCGACCCCTGCCGCGCTGGCGTCGTTCGCGGTCGCGGGGATGGCCGCCGGCCTGTGGGTCCGCCGGAGGTACCCGGAGCTGTGCGAGGCCGCGTGAGACGCCGAATCCCCTTCAACAAAATCGGGGCAGTTTTCGCGATCCTTTTCGTCGCGGCGAACGGCTTCGCCTGGTCGTTCGCCGTCACCGGGGACACCCACGACGACCGCTCCGGCCTCTTCGCCCGGGTCCTTTCGGCGGTCGACCGCTCCGACATGGAATTCCTGGTCCATGTCGGCGACATGACCGAACGGAGCCGGAAGGCAGAGTGGGACCGGTTCCTCGAGGCGACCGCGTCGTTCCGGAAGCCGCTCTACCCGGTCATCGGCAACCGCGACAGGATCGGGAAGGGGGCGGTGGAGCGTTTCGCGCGGCGGTTCGGGCTGCCGGGGACCTCCTATTCCTTCGATCACAAAGACGCCCATTTCGCGGTCCTGGACAACGCCGGATTGTCGCTGACGGAAAATACCCTCGCCTGGCTCGACCGCGACCTGGCAGCGCACCCGAAGGGAAGCGACGGGATCGACTTCCTTGTCGTGGCGATGCACATCCCGCCCGCCACCGGGGAGATCCGCCCCCACGGGACACGCCCCGGCTACGAGGAGCGGAGCCGGAAGCTGCTCCGCATCCTGAAAAAGCACCGGGTGGACGCGGTGCTGGCCGGCCACGAGCACATGAACCTGGCGCACGACTGGGATGGGATCCTCGTGGTCGTGACGGGGATCGAGCGGATCCCCTTCCTCCCCTTCCAGAGGACGGGGTTCTACCGGATCGATCTCGAGGACGGAGCGGTCCGGGGGACGTTCGTTCCGGTCGACGCGGCGCCGTGACCGGATGGCGTCTCCTTCAGCGGACGAAAACAGTATGCGGGAGCGGCCGCAAAGGGCGCCCTCCTCGCACGAGCAATGCCATTGATTCATGCCGGGAAAGCAGTCTCCCGTGAAGCGGCAGGAGTCGTGAGGAGCGGCGTCTGTTTCGAACCGAGAGCCAGGAGGGCGGAGGGAGAAACAGCGCAGGCGAGGAGGCCAGGGACGGCCGACGAGCCGTAGCTCCGAGGGACCCCTGCCGCGGAACAGGAGACCCTTTCCCGTGTATGATGCATGGGGCTGCTCGCGCGAGGAATGCGCCCCTTGCGGCCGCCCTTACTCGCGCATCCGCAGCCCGACGGCCTCCAGGTAGTCGAGGTACTCGTAGACGATCTCGAAGTGCGCCTGCTCTTCCAGCGACAGGAGCCGGAAGAACCTTCTCTCCTGCGGGTCGGCGGCGGCCTTCGACATGCGGTCGTACATCTCCCGCACCTCGGCCTCGAACCCGAGCGCCTTCCGCATCGCGGCGGCCGAGTCGCCCGAGATCGTCTTCTCCTTGCGGATCCGCGCCATCTCCCGCCGGAACAGGCGCATCCGCCCCTCGCTGTCCTCCGCGGAAACCTTGGGGAACTTCCCCTCCCCCTCGAGCCGGCGGGCGATCTCCAGGATGTCGCTCATGTGCTTGCGCTCCATGTCGGCGAGGAGGGCGAACGTCTTCCGGGCGAACGGGTCCGCGGCTTTCGACGCGGCCAGCCCGTAATACCGCATCCCGGACTTCTCGAACCGCAGGGCGCGGGCGATGGCGTTGGCGGCCGGATGTTCCTTGGGGGGTGAATCTTGGGCTCTCGGCATGGGGAACCCCCTCGAAGACTGGATGTCCCCCTATTCTATCTCATTCCTTCTTGCGGGGGCGGTCGTCGCCCTTCAGGATCTTCTTCCGCATGCGGACCGAGGAGGGGGTGATCTCCACCAGCTCGTCCTTGTTGATCCACTCGAGCGCGGCCTCCAGGGAGAAGATCTTCGGGGGAACCAGCCGGAGCGCCTCGTCGGCCCCGGCGGCGCGGATGTTGGTGAGCTTCTTTTCCTTGGTGATATTGATATCGATGTCGTTCGGACGGGAGTTCTCGCCAACGATCATCCCCTCGTAGACCTGCTCCCCCTCGCCGATGAAGAAGATCCCCCGGGACTGCAGGTGGAAGATGGCGTACGCCGTCGCCCGGCCGACGCGGTCGGCCACCAGCGCCCCGTTGACCCGCTCCGGGATCGGCCCGCCCCACGGCTCGTGACCGCCGAAAAGGTGGTTCATCAGCCCCGTCCCGCGGGTCAGCGTCAGGAAGTCCGAGCGGAAGCCGATGAGGCCGCGCGAGGGGATGCGGTACTCCATACGGACGCGCCCCTGCCCCGGGTTGACCATCTTCGTCATCTTCGCCCGCCTCTCGCCCAGCGCCTGCGTCACCGCGCCGAGGTACCCGTCGGGGACGTCCACGAACAGAAGCTCCACCGGCTCCATCAGCACCCCGCCCACGTCCTTCGTCACCACCTCGGGCCGGGAGACGGAGAGCTCGAACCCCTCCCGCCGCATCATCTCGATGAGGATCGCCAGCTGCAGCTCCCCGCGCCCCATCACGGTGAACGCGTCGGTGCCGGAGAAATCGATCCTCAACGAAACGTTCCCCAAGAGCTCCTTCTCCAGCCGGGCGCGAAGCTGGCGCGACGTGACGAACCGCCCCTCCTTCCCCGCGAACGGGGAGGTGTTCACGGAGAAGACCATCGACACGGTGGGCTCGTCGACCGCGATGCGCGGCAGGGGAACGGGCGCCTCCGCGTCGGAGAGCGTGTCCCCGATCGTCACGTCCTCGATCCCGGCCACCGCCACGATGTCGCCCGCGCCCGCCTCGGGGATCTCCATGCGGGAGAGCCCCTCGAACCCGTAGAGCAGCGCCACCTTGACCTTCTTCGACGAATCCCCGGTGCCGCAGAGGGAAACGGTCGACGCCGCGCGCAGCGTCCCCTCGAAGATCCGCCCGACGGCCAGCCGGCCGACGTAGTCGCTGTAGTCGAGGTTGGTCACCAGGAACTGGAGGGTATTCGACGGGTCGCCCGTCGGCGGCGGCACGTGGGAGAGGATCGCCTCGAAGAGCGGCTGGAGGCTGCGCCCCGGCCCTTCGCCCCGGAGGGCGGCGGTCCCCGCCCGCGCGTTGGCCAGGAGGACGGGGAAGTCGAGCTGGTCCTCCGTCGCATCGAGGTCGATGAAGAGGTCGTAGACCTCGTCGAGGACCTCGTCGATCCGGGCGTCGGGGCGGTCGATCTTGTTGATGACCAGGATGACCGGGAGCTCCCGCTCGAGCGCTTTCTTGAGCACGAAGCGGGTCTGCGGCAGCGGCCCCTCGGAGGCGTCGACCAGCAGCAGCACGCCGTCCACCATCTTCAGCGTCCGCTCCACCTCGCCGCCGAAGTCGGCGTGCCCGGGGGTGTCCACGATGTTGATCTTGACTCCCCGGTAGACCACGGCGGTGTTCTTCGCCATGATCGTGATCCCCTTCTCCCGCTCGAGGTCGATGTTGTCCATCACCCGCTCGACGACGGCCTGGTGCTCGCGGAAGATGCCGCTCTGCCGCAGCATCCCGTCGACCAGGGTGGTCTTCCCGTGGTCGACGTGGGCGATGATCGCGACGTTGCGGATGGGGGTGACGGCCGCCGGCGTCATGGCGTTCTCACGCAAAGGAGCGGGCGAAGAGCTCCCGGATCGCCTTCCGGCCGGTTTCCTCGAGGAGGCGGGTGCCCGTCCCCGTGAAGCGGGGGTTCCCAATGCGGATCGCCTGCCCGCCTTCCGGGAGGACCCACTTCTCGTCCTTCCAGGCGAACCAGGCGTTCTTCCCCTGGTCGAAGACGAAGACCGGCTTGTTGCAGAGCTTGGCGAACTCCGCCCCCCATCCGGTTCCTCCCTTGACGGTTCCGTCGGGAAGGATCGAACCGACCACGTACATCTCCTGGCCGGAATTGACCTGGTACCAGATGGTCTGGAGCACCTTCCGGATCGTCGGCGCGTCGGTGTAGGACCGGTTCAGGAGCCGGGAGACGTAGGTGAGGCTCACGTCCCCCTTCGCCAGTTCCTCCCCGGAAAGAACCCGGATCCCCCGGGTCCGGGCGGGCACGCGGCCCTCGTACGTGTAGTTGACTTCCTCGATGCCGTGGGCCTCCGCCTGGGCGCCGAATTCGGCCTCGGCGCCGGGGGCACTTCCGCTATAGAGGATGCACTCCCCTGTGTTCAGCATCTTCGTCTCCTTGGGGGATATCCGGGAATTGTTACAGACACTATACCATGCTATTCCGGCAGCAGCGCGGTGGTGAGCTCCGGGACGTAGGTGATGACGAGGACGCCGGCCAGCAGCAGGAGCAGGAACGGCAGGACGGAGAGGACCACCTGCCCGAACGGCTTCTCGAACCGGTACGCGGACATGAACAGGTTCATCCCGACCGGCGGCATGAGGAAGCCGATCTCGAGGTTCGCCAGGAAGATGATCCCCATGTGCACGGGGTGGATGCCGTAGGCCGCGGCCAGCGGGGCGATGATCGGGACGATGATCACGATCGCGGAGAAGATGTGCATGAAGCCGCCGATCGCCAGCAGGAAGGCGTTGAGCGCGAGGAGGAAGGCGACCTTCGAGCTGATCGCCTGCCGGACCCATTCGAGGATCGCCTGCGGGACGCCCGCGTCCACCATGTAGCCGGTAAGGCCGGTGGCCGCCGCCAGCAGGAGGAGGAACCCGCCGACGAGGCGGATGGTCTCCATCCCCGCGACCTTGAGAAGCCGGCGCGGGGCGACGTCGCGCTGAACGAGCAGCTCGACCAGCGCGGCGTAGAGCACCGTGAGCGACGCCGCCTCGACGGTCGTCGCGAAGCCGCCGAAGATCCCCGCCAGCACGATCACGGGAAGCAGGAGGTCCCACTTCGCCTCCCACGCCGCGGCCCCGAGCTCGCGGAAGGAGAACCGCGTCCGCTGCGCGCCCGCCCGGACCCCCGACGCGACGGCCCACGCCGCCATGATCAGGGTGAGGAAGACGCCGGGAAGCAGCCCCCCGAGGAACATCTTGTCCACGGCGATCCCCGCGACGACGCCGTACAGGATGACCGGCAGGCACGGGGGGAAAAGCAGCCCCAGGGAGCCGGACGAGGTGAGCAGCCCCAGGGAGAACCGCTCCGGGTATCGCTCCTCGAGGAGCGCCGGCAGCAGGATCCCGCCCAGCGCGACGATCGTGACCCCGGAGGCGCCGGTGAAGGTCGTGAAGAAGGTGCACACGATGACCGTGACGACGGCGATCCCGCCGGGCATCCAGCCGACGATCGCCCGGAAGAAGCGGACGAGCCGCCGGGAGACGTTCCCCACCGTGAGGATGTACCCCGCGAAGGCGAAGAGCGGGATCGTGGGGAGGGTCGGGGAGGTCACGAGGCGGTAGATCTCGGCGGAGACCGCGGCCAGGGGGACGTCCGCGTGGCGGAAGAGCAGCACCGCCAGCCCGCCGAGCGCGACGAAGAGCGGCGCCCCGAGGACGACGGCGGCGCAGAACAGGGCGATCGCCGCGGCGAACGGCCCCGGCGCGAGGAGGAGATCCGACGCGAGGAAGGCGGCGAAGGCGGCCGCGGCGGCGGCCGTAGCCGCGCGCCCGTACCATTCCGGGGAGACCCTGCGGACGATGCGCCACGCGATGAGGAGGAACCCCGCCGGGATCGCGCTCTCCGCGACCCACAGCGGGAGGAACGGGACCACATCGTGCCGGTCGGCCCACTCCGCCCGGACGAGCTGAAAGCCGGACCACGAAAGCGCAAGCGTGAGCGCCGTGGAGACCGCCGCGGAGAAGCCGTTGAGGATCCCGTTGTACGGCGCGGGGAACCGGTCGGCGAGGTGCCCCAGCGAGAGGAGGCGGCCGTCGCGCGCGGCGATCGCCCCGCCGAGGCACCCGATCCAGAGGGTCGCGTGCTGGACGAGCGCGTGCGACCCGGGGATGCCGGTGCGCCACAGGCGGCGCCCGACGATCTCCAGGATCGGCAGCAGCGCCATTCCGACGAGGATGGCGACCGAAACCGCGTTCTCGAAGCGGGCGGCCGGGACCGCGGGAGGCCGGTCCACCTTGGGGGAAAACGAAGGGAGCGCGGTCAAGGTTACCTGGGCCCGCCCTTTCCGGCGCGGTACTCGTCCCGGTACTTCTTCACCGCGTCGAACGCCTCCGCCGGCATGATCCCGCCGCGGACCTTCGGGTGGATGTCCTCGACCATCCTGCGCCACTGGGCCTGCACGTCGGGGGGCACCTTGTGGATCTTCAGCCCGTTCTTCACCATCACCCCGATCGCCTCCTGGTTCAGGCGGCGCACCTCGACGTGGAGCTTCCTGCCCGCGTCGCGGGACGCCTCGAGGAGCTTCCCGCGCAGGTCGGCCGGGATCTTCTCCCAGGCCTTCTTCTCGATCACCGTCGCCCCCGTCAGCGGCGCCCACCGCAGGTCCGCCATGTGGGGCGCCAGCCCGAACCACTGGAACGCCAGGGAAACCAGCGGGGTGGCGTTGTAGCCGTTCACCATCCCCGTCTGGAGGCCGGGAAGCAGGTCGTTCACGGAAAGCGGGACGGGGTGGAAGCCCGTTTCCTTGTAGAGCTGCAGCAGGGTCGGGTCGCCCCCGGAGGACGACAGGAAGAGCTTCAGCGCCTTGGCCTCGGCCGGAGTGACCACCGGGGATTTCGTGAAGAAGTGGACCCACCCGGCGTCGCCCCAGTTCAGGACGACGAACCCCTTCTCCGCCAGCCGCGCCTCGAGGACGGGGGCGTACCGGTCGCGGACGTACTCGAACTCCTCGTCCGACGCGAACATCATCGGGATGTGCAGCGCGAAGAACGACCGGTCGAGGTACGCCAGCCCCATGCCGGTGATGGCGGCGGCCTGGATCTGGCCGATGCGCATCTTCCGGATCATCGCGTCCTCGTCGCCGGCGACGCCGCCCGGGTAGATCTTCAGCGCGACCGTCCCGCCGGAGGCCTTCTTCCATTCCTCCCCCATCTCCTGGAGCACCTTGAACCAGGAGGAGCCCTCCGGCGCGAGGGTCGCCATCTTCACCACCGTGGGCGCCGCGGCGGCCGAGGACGCCCACAGGACCGCGGCGAGCAGCGCCGCGGGGACCGACCGCCTAATCGAGGAACAGGTCATCCGCCCTTCCTTTCAGCCAGCGCGCGCGCCGCTGGGCGACGAGGTTCGCCATCCGGTGTTCCGGCGCCGTCCCGCGGGCGTCGAACGACAGCGCCCGGTCGAGAAGACCGAGGAATCCTTTCCGGTCCTGCGCACGGACCGACACCGTTTCCGCGTACGTCACCAGGGGGGAGACCCGCTTCCCCCCCGAAAGCTCCATCGCGCGCTCGAAATGCCGGCGGGCCTTCTCCGCCGACCCGCCCATCGCCGCGGGGCGGCCCCCCTCGAACGCGACGAAATATTCGTGGATCGCCCCGGAGTCGTACCCCTCCTCGAGGGAAAGCGCCCGCCGCATGAGCGCCTCGCACCGCGGCAGGTCCGCCAGCAGCGCGGGGTCGTCCGGGGAATGGGCCACGGCGACGCTCCACGCGGCGGCGGTCCAGTAAAGGAGGGGGACGTCTTCGGGCCCCGCGAGGGCCGCCGCGCCTGCCGGGTCGGCGGCCAGCCTCGATTCGAAGCCGGGCCGGCCGGCCGAGAGGCCCCGGAGGCCGTATCCCTTCGCGCGCAGCAGCAGCCGCCTCGCACGGTCCGTGCCCTCGGCGCGCGCCGCCGGGTCGCCCGCCTCCAGCGCGTCCTGCAGGACGAACGCGACCGCGTACTGGGTGAACCCCTTCGCGAGGGCCGCGAGGAGCCCCTTGTGCTCCGGCCGCTCCGCGAGGAGCGACTCCATCGCCTTCAGGGCGAAGGGGATCGCGTCGCGCACCAGTTCGGGGTCGTCGTCGCGCGCGAAGGCGTCCCCTCCCGAGGCCAGCGCGTCCGCCGCCCGGGACGCCACGAATTTCCGGGGGGAGCACGAGGATGCGATCGCCGCCGCGAGAAGCAGCGAAAGGGCCAACCGCAGCGTCACGGGCGATCCCCGCGATGCGCGGCCGCGGAGCCGAGCACTTCCCCGATCTTGGACTCGAGGTCCTGCCGCCGGAAAGGCTTCCTCAGGAACCCGCCGAACCCCGATTCGACGATCCCGTCGATCCGTCCCCCCTGGTCGTACCCGCTGATCAGGACGGCGGGCACGCCGGGCGCGATGCGCCGGATCTCGTCCAGGGCACCTTCTCCCGACAGCCGGGGCATCACCATGTCCATCAGAACGAGGTCGATGTCCGATTGACGCTGCCGGAACTGCTCCACCGCTTCCCACCCGTCCCCCGCCTCAACCACGGAGTACCCGAGCGACTCGAGCATGGCGCGCACCACGGACCGCACGTCCTGCTCGTCTTCGGCCAGCAGGACCGTCCCCGTGCCGGGGGCGGCGCCGACGGAGAGCTGGCGTATCGACTTGCGCCGCTCCGCGCTGACCGGAAGCACGACCGTGAAGGTCGCGCCTCCCCCCGGCCGCGACTCGGCGCGGATCTCGCCCTCGTGGTTCTCGACGATCCCGCGAATCGCCGCAAGCCCCATCCCCCGCCCCGCGCTCTTCGTCGAGAAGAACGGCTCGAAGATCCGCGGCATCGTCTCCGCGTCGATCCCCGGCCCGGTGTCGGAGACCTCGATGACGATGCGGTTCCCCCCCGCCTCGCGGCGCGCCCGCACGGAGATCCGGCCGCCCCCGGGCATCGCTTCCGCGCCGTTCAGGCACAGTCCCATCAGGACCTGGCGCATCTGCTGGGCGTCGACGAAAACGTGGGGGATCCCCTCCTCGACCTCGACGGAAATCTCGACGCCTGCGGGGAGGGAGGCGCCCAGCGCGGAGACCGCGTCGCCCACGATCTCCTTGACCGGGATCACCGCCGGGGCGTACTTCCCCTGGCGCGCGTACGCGAGGAGCTGGTGGGTGAGCTCGATCGCCCGGTTCCCCATCCGCAGGATCACGTCGAGGTACGTCCTGGCCTTCGGGTTCTCCACGACGACCATGGAGAGCATCTCGACGGCCCCCTGGATCCCCGCCAGGAGGTTGTTGAATTCGTGGGCCACGCCGCCCGCCAGCATGCCGACCGTCGTGCGCCGGTGGTTCTCCCGCAGGATGCTCTCCGTCCGCACCCGCTCGGAGACGTCGCGCGTCACGCGGAGCACCCGCAGCCCCTCCCCCGTCTCCCCGAGGGCGGGCGTCGCCGAGGATTCCACCTCGACGAACGAGCCGTCCGCGCGGCGCATCCGGAAACAGAGGACCACCCCCCGCCCTCCCTCCGCGACCCGCCGGGTGTCCGCCACGACCTTCCCCGCGTCCTCGGGATGGAGGAACGACTCGACGGGCGTCCCCGCCATCGCCCCGGGCTGGATCCCCAGCAGGGAAAGGGAGGCGGGGTTCGCGTAGAGGATGCGTCCCGAGGCGTCGTGCAGGGAGATGAGGTCCGGCGAGTTCTCCGTGATGAAGCGGTAACGGGCCTCGGAGGCGCGGAGGCGCTCCTCCGTCCGCTTCCGGTCGAGCGCGGCGGCGAGGATCGCCGCCACGAGGTCCAGGGCCCGCAGGACGTCGTTGTCCCACCGCTTCGGCGCCCCCGTGGCGTGGAGCGCGACGAACCCCTGCATGTCGGTCCCGAACTTCAAGGGGACCAGGAGCGCGGAACGGACGGGCCGGCTTTCGAGGATCTCCTTCAAGGGGTCCGCGGGGGGGGCGAGTGCGACGTCGTCGGCGCGTATCGTTCCCTCCCCCCGCATGCGTTCGAGGAGACGGTCCATGCGCAGCCCGGGAAGGTACGGGTCCGGGCTCCCCTCGGCCGCGCCGGCGCATGCCCCCCGGCGGAACGCGTCCCCGCGCACGTCGTCCCCGCGGAAGTAGAGGAAGCACTCGTCGGCCCCGCTCAAGGACCGGATCTCGCGGCACACCTCCCCGAAAAGCTCGTCGAAAGCCAGCCCCAGCGCGCAGATCCGCGCGATCCGCGGCACGTGGGAAAGCGGCACCTCCGGCGCTGAAAAACCTTCGTCCCTTTTGTGGTTTCCGGGGAAAACCATCGCGTCGCCCAAGGGTGGCCGCCTGAAAGCGTGTCGATTACCGATTATATCCCCGCGGCGCCTTCCAGTCTCTTCCGGATGGCCGCGAGCAGCTTCCGGTAGGAATCGAGGAAGCTTTTCACCCCTTCCGCCTCGAGGCGGGCGCACACCTCCTCGATGCCGGTCTCCATCAGGGAGTAGTCGTCGAGAACGGCTTTCGCGGCGGTATAAGAGCCCGTCAACGCGTCCGACACCTTCCCGTGGTCCCGGAAGGCGTCCATCGTCTGGGGCGGCATCGTGTTCACCGTGTACCGGCCGACGAGCTCCTCCACGTACTTTACGTCGGAATACTTCGGGTTCTTCGTCCCCGTGCTGGCCCACAGGGGCCGCTGCCGGCGGGCACCCCTGGCCTCGAGCCCGATCCAGCGCTCCGCGGAGACGATCTCCAGAAACATCGCGTAGGCGGCCTGCGCGCTGGCCACCGCCACTTTTCCCGCCAGCGAAAGCGCGGTCCGGGCCCGCGGGGACCCCGGCCAGGTTTCCGCCACGGGGAGCAGCTGCGCATCCACCGCCGTATCGATCCGGGAAACGAAGAACGACGCTACGGACGCCACTTGCCGGGGATCGCCCCCCGCGGCCAGCAGCCGCTCCACCCCTCGCTGATACGCTTCGGCGACCTCGCCGTACCGCTTCACGGAGAAGATCAGCGTCACGTTCACCGGGACGCCGGAGGCGACCGCCTCCTCCACCGCGGGCAGCCCCTCGCGCGTGGCGGGGATCTTGATCATCACGTTGGGGCGCCCGACGAGCCGGAACAGCTCGCGCGCGCGGTCGGACGTCGCCTTCGTCTCGTACGCCAGGTCGGGCTCCACCTCCAGCGACACGTACCCGTCTTCGCCCTTCGAGGCGTCGTACACGGGGCGAAGCACGTCCGCGGCGGCGCGGATGTCGTCGACGACGATCCTCTGGTACGCGGTCTCGGCCGACACCCCCTCCCGGGCCAGCTCCGCGACCTGGGCGTCGTAGTCGGTCCCCGAGGACACCGCCTTCTCGAAGATGGTCGGGTTGGAGGTCACGCCCGAAATGCCGTCCTCCCGGATCATCCGGGCCAGCTCCCCGGAAACGATCAGCCCGCGGTGGATGTAATCGAGCCAGGGGCTCTGCCCCGCCTCCCGCAACGCGACCAGCGGATTTTTCTTCATCTCCCCGCACCTCCCTTCATCGCGGCCAGGACGGACTTCGCCCGGTCGCGCACGCTTTCCGGCGTGATCCCCAGCTCGCGGAAGACCCGCTCCGCCGGGGCGGACGCCCCGAAACGGTCGATCCCCACGGACGCCCCGCGGAGCCCGACGTACCGTTCCCAGCCGAACGTGGAGCCGGCCTCGACCGAGACGCGCGCTTCCACGGCGGCCGGAAGGACCGCTTCCCGGTAGGACGCCTCCTGCTCCTCGAACCGCTCCCAGCAGGGCATGCTCACCACGCGGGCCGGGATCCCCTCCTCCGCCAGCAGCTTCCTCGCGCCGAGCGCCACCGCCACCTCCGAGCCGGTCGCCAGGAGCAGCACCGCCGGCGCCCCGCCTTCCGCCTCCTCGAGGACGTACGCCCCGCGGCGCGCGCCGTCGTCCCGCAGCACCCGCTCCGGCGGCAGGACGGCGATCTTCTGCCGCGTCAGGACGAGGAGGGTGGGGCCGTCCGTCCGCTCGAGCGCCATCCGCCAGGCCGCCGCCGTCTCGTTCGCGTCCCCGGGCCGGACGACGTGGAGATTGGGCATCGCCCGCAGCGACGCCAGGTGCTCGATCGGCTGGTGGGTCGGGCCGTCCTCCCCCACGCCGACGGAATCGTGGGTCATCAGGTAGATCACCCGGGACCCCATCAGCGCCGCCAGCCGGATGGAAGGACGCATGTAGTCCGTGAAGACGAAGAAGGTGGCGCCGTAGGGGATCACGCCGCCGTAACGCGCCATCCCGTTCAGGATCGCCCCCATCCCGTGCTCCCGGACGCCGAAGTGGAAGTTCCGTCCCCCCGGCGGGGCGTCGGGGAGGAACTCCCCCCCGCCCTTGATGGCCGACTCGTTCGAGGGGGCCAGGTCCGCCGAACCGCCCGCCAGCTCAGGAAGCTTGGCGGCGATCGCGTTGAGCACCTTCCCGGACGCGCTCCGGGTGGCCACCGCGCCGGCCTCCGGGGGAAACGACGGGATGCCGGCATCCCACCCTTCCGGCAGGGCGCCCCGCATGCAGCGCTCCCATTCCTTCGCGAGGTCCGGGAAGGCGGCGGCGTACGCGGCGAACCGCCGGCTCCATTCCTCCTCCAGGCGCGCCCCGCGCCCCACCGCCTCGCGGAAATGGGCCAGGACGTCTTCGGGGATGAGGAAGCCGGGAGACGCGGGCCATCCGAGCCTCTCCTTCGCGAGCGCGATCTCGGCCTCCCCGAGCGGGGAGCCGTGCGCGTCCGCGGTGTCCTGCTTGTTGGGGGAGCCGTACCCGATGCTCGTCCGCACGATCACCAGGACGGGCCGCTCGCGCCGCGAGAACGCGGCCTCGACCGCCGCGGCGATCCCGTCGAGGTCGGTGTTCCCGTCCGCGACGGAAAGGACGTCCCAGCCGTACGCCCGGAACCGCGCCGCCACGTCCTCGCGGAAGGCGAGGTCCGTCGACCCCTCGATCGTGATCCGGTTGTCGTCGTAGAAGGCCGCCAGGTTCGACAGCCGGTGCAGGCCGGCCAGCGACGCCGCCTCGGAGGCCACCCCCTCCATCAGGTCCCCGTCGGAGCACAGCGCCACGACCCGGTGGGAGACGATCTCGTGCCCCGGCCGGTTGAAGCGGTGGGCGAGCAGCCGCGAGGCCATCGCCATCCCCACGGCGTTGCCGAGCCCCTGCCCCAGCGGGCCCGTCGTCACCTCCACCCCCGGCGCGTGCCCCGCCTCCGGGTGCCCCGGCGTCCGGCTTCCCCATTGCCGGAACGATTTCAGCTCCTCGAGGGAGAGGTCGTATCCCGTCAGGTGGAGCATGGAGTAGAGGAGCATGGAGGCGTGCCCGCAGGAGAGCACGAACCGGTCGCGCCCGGGCCACTCCGGGTTCGCCGGGTTGTACCGGAGGAAGCGGGTCCAAAGGAGATACGAAAGCGGCGCCAGCGCCATCGGCGTGCCCGGGTGGCCGGACTTCGCCTTCTGGACGGCCTCCGCGGAAAGGAACCGTATGGTGTTCACTGCGTGCGACGCGAGGTCCTCGTTCTTCACGGACAACTCCCCTTTCATCCGGGCCGAAGTCTATTTCTGTTGATGGGATTCCGGATACGGCGGGATCATCTTACCACCGTCCTCCCCGTTCCGGGGCTCAATCCTCGCAGGAGATTTTCCGGCTCCTGCATCCGTCCCGACTCTTCCGGTTCGCTGTGCGCGGCCCCCGTCCGTTTTCTTCCGGGTCGATTATATTCCGCCCGGGGGGCATTCGGTAAATCGTCTTGTTAGTAATTGAAACAAAAAAACTTTTCATAAAAAAAAAAGGGGCAGGACTAATTTTTCGGCCCGGTTTTCCGATGAAAGAACATGAAACGCCTCGAATCCTGTTTTTCGAGGGGAAGAGGACGGGTGTGATGCAGAAGAAGGTCCTGATCGTCGACGACTCCCACATGATCCGCCGGATCGTCGGGATGATCCTCAAAGAGGACGACTACGAGGTGCTGATCGCCGAGAACGGCCTGATGGGGTACGAGATGGCCAAGGCGAACCAGCCGGACCTTGTCATCATGGACGTCGAGATGCCGGTCATGAACGGCATCGAGGCGACCACCCACATCAAGAACGACACGGCCACCACGCACATCCACGTGCTGATCTTCACCTCGCTCGGGAGCGAGCAGGACATCCGGATGGCGAAGGAAGCCGGCGGGTCCGGGTTCCTGAACAAGCCGATCTCCAAGGAGGAGCTGCGGACGACCATCTCCTCGATCCTCGGCGCGGGCGGCAAGAGCGGCGCATGAGCGGCATCAAGGACACGATGGTCGACACTTCCTTCGTGGAAGAGTTCGCGGCCTACCTGCATAAAGAGCACGGGGTGCGCGCCTGGGTCGTGGACGGCGACGAATCGTTCGTCCCGCTTGGGCGGATGGAGCCGGCCGACCTTCCGCACGCGAAATCCTTCCCGTTCGGCTCCGGGAACGGCTTCGGGGGCTTGCGGTGCGCCGCCGACAGCGAAAGCGCGCTGCTGCGGGCCGAGCCGCACATCCTCCTCGGCATCAAGGGGATCGGCCACCTGCTGGCCAGGGACACGGAGCTCCTGCAGACCAGCGACGAGATGCTGCAGCTCTCCGGGCAGATGAGCTTCCTGTTCAACCTCGCCCGCAAGACGATCGGCGTCAACGAGATCGACGAGTTCTGCCGGATCGTCCTCGAGGAGATCGCGCCCGCCATCCAGGCGGACTACGGGATGGTCCACACGAAGGGCCGGAGGGACCAGGAGATCGACATCCCGTGTGGCATCGGGCCGGACGAGCTCGCGGAGCTGCGCGCGAAGGTCCTGGAGCGCATCCCGGTCAAGGACGCCACCGCCATCTCCAGCCTGCCGGACGGGACCTCGGTCCTCTACTGCCCGATCAAGGAGAAGGACGGGCCGATCGGCTTCATCGCCTTCTTCAAGTCGCCGGACAAGCGGTTCTTCACATCGTACGAGAAGAAGTTCGTCAGCATCATCGAGCACACCATCTCCCCCACCGTGGAGACCATCCGCCTGTACGGCAGCCTGCAGGACCTCTACCTCAACACGGTGAAGGCGCTGGCCGCCGCCATCGACGCCAAGGACCAGTACACCCACGGCCATTCGTTCCGGGTCGCCCGCTTCTCCAACGCCATCGGCCGGCACCTGGGCGTCCCCGAGAAGCTGCTGAACGACCTGGACATCGCGGCGTACATGCACGACCTGGGGAAGATCGGCGTCCCGGAATCGATCCTGGGGAAGCCGGGGAAGCTGACGGAAGAGGAGTTCCGGGAGATCAAGAAGCATCCGCTCCTCACGAACAAGATCCTGGAGCCCATCCACCTGCCCTCCGTGATCGTGGACGCAGCCGTCCAGCATCACGAGCGGGTGGACGGAAAAGGATACCCGTTCGGACTGAAAGGCGAGCAGATCTCCCTGTTCGGCCGGATCATCGCGGTGGCCGACGTGTTCGACGCCCTGACCTCGAAGCGCCCATACCGCGAGGCGATGACGGTCGAGAAGGCCCTGGGGATCCTCTGCGAGGACGTCGACAAAGCGTTCGACCCCCGCGCGGTCCAGGCGTTCGTCTGCGCTCTCCAGAAAGCGGAAATCGAGAAGGAACTGCTGGAAACCATGCCGGACCTCCGGTTCGCCGACCTGCACCATCTCGGCCGGTTCCTGGTCGACCTGCACCGGATCCTCCACGGAAACGAACCCGACGAAGCGCCGCAGGAAACGCCGGGAAAAGAAATAGCCCACGCCTGACCCCGCCCCGCTCCCGCCGGCCATGGTACCATCTGGTTATCGGTCCCAACATGCCGCGCGGGAGGCCAAGACGCCATGCATCCGGACACGTTCGGTACCCGTTCCCGAATGACCGTCGGCGGGCGGCCCTACGAGATCTTCCGCCTGGAATCGCTCGAGAAACGCCGTGTCGGCAGGGTTTCCCGGCTCCCCTGCTCCATACGGATCCTGCTGGAGAACCTGCTCCGCCACGAGGACGGCTCCGCCGTGACGGGCGAGGACATCCAGGCGCTGGCGGGCTGGTCTCCCGCCGGCCCTTCCGAACGGGAGATCGCCTTCCGCCCCGCGCGCGTGCTCATGCAGGACTTCACCGGCGTCCCGGCGCTCGTGGACCTGGCGTCGATGCGCGACGCGGCGCGGCGCATGGGAAAGGACCCGAAGAGGGTCAACCCGCAGATGCCGGTGGACCTGGTCATCGACCACTCCGTTCAGGTGGACCGGTTCTCGACGGTCTCCTCCTTCCAGGGCAACGTGGATCGGGAATACGAGCGCAACGGGGAGCGGTACGCGTTCCTCCGCTGGGGAAAGGAATCCTTCCGGAACTTCCGCGTCGTGCCGCCCGGCACGGGGATCTGCCACCAGGTGAACCTGGAATACCTGGCGCCCGTGGTGCACGGGAAGAAGGTCCGCGGGGGCGCGCAGGCGTACCCCGACACCCTCGTAGGCACCGACTCGCACACCCCGATGATCAACGGCCTGGGGGTCCTGGGCTGGGGCGTCGGGGGGATCGAGGCGGAGGCCGCCATGCTCGGGCAGCCGATCTCCATGCTCGTCCCCGAGGTCGTGGGGTTCCGTCTCTCCGGCAGGCTCCCGGCGGGCGCCACCTCCACGGACCTCGTCCTCACGATCGCCCAGATGCTGCGCGGGAAAGGCGTGGTGGGCAAATTCGTCGAGTTCTACGGCAAGGGGCTCTCGTCGCTCTCCGTGGCCGACCGGGCGACGATCTCGAACATGTCCCCGGAGTACGGCGCCACGATCGCCTTCTTCCCCGTGGACGACGAAACGCTCCGGTACCTCCTCTTCACGGGGCGCGACGCGAAACAGGTGAAGCTGGTGGAGGCCTACTGCAAGGCTCAGGGGCTCTTCCGCACCGGCGAGACGCGGGACCCCGTCTTCTCCGATACGCTTTCCCTCGACCTCTCCACGGTAGAGCCTTGCCTGGCGGGCCCCAGGCGCCCCCAGGACCGCGTGCCGCTTTCCGGCTTCAAGGCGGCGTTCCGCGCGGCCCTCCCGTCGTGGGGCAAGCAGCCGCGTCCCGCCGAAGGGGAGGAAGGGACGGACCGGTGGCTCGGGGAAGGCGGCGGGACCGCCGGGGAAGAGACGCCGGTGCGCCCCGCGTCGTGGACGCCGAACGTGCGGACGCTCCGCCTGGACCAGGGGGTCTACGACCTGCACGACGGCTCGGTCGTCATCGCGGCGATCACGAGCTGCACGAACACCTCCAACCCCGCCGTGATGATCGGCGCGGGGCTCCTCGCGAAAAAAGCCGTCGAGCGGGGCCTCAAGACCCGCCCGTGGGTGAAGACCAGCCTCGCGCCGGGGTCGAAGGTCGTGACCCGGTACCTCGAGCGGGCGGGGCTGATGCCGTACCTGCAGGCGCTGGGCTTCCACCTCGTGGGCTACGGCTGCACCACGTGCATCGGAAACTCCGGCCCGCTGCCGGAGGCCGTGGCGGAAACGATCCGGCGGGGAAACCTGGTCGCGGCGTCGGTCCTTTCCGGGAACCGGAACTTCGAGGGTCGGATCCACCCGCTGTGCCGGGCGAACTACCTGGCGTCGCCCCCGCTGGTCGTGGCGTACGCCCTGGCGGGGACGGTGGACTTCGATCCCTTCGAAGAGCCGCTGGGCGTCGACCGGAACGGCAACCCGGTCTTCCTCGCGGACGTCTGGCCCTCGCCGGAGGAGGTCACGGCGTGCGTCCGCGCCTCGGTGGAGCCGGGGATGTTCCGGGAAGAGTACGCCTCGGTGTTCGCCGGGGACGATGCGTGGAACCGGCTGCCCGTGCCGAAATCGGAGTGCTTCCGGTGGGCCCCCTCCTCCACCTACATCAAGCCGCCGCCGTTCTTCGAGCGGCTCCCCGCGAAACCCGCCGCCCCGGAGGACATCCGCGGCGCCCGCGTCCTGGCCGTGCTGGGCGACTCGGTGACCACCGACCACATCTCCCCCGCGGGCGACATCGATCCGGGCGGCCCCGCCGCCGCCTACCTGCTGGACCACGGCGTGCCGGTGGAGGAGTTCAACTCCTACGGCAGCCGCCGTGGGAACCACGAGGTGATGATGCGCGGAACGTTCGCCAACATCCGCCTGCGGAACCTCCTCGCCCCCGGCACGGAGGGCGGGTGGACGACCTTCCCCCCGGGCGGCGAAAGGACGGCGATCTACGACGCCGCGACGCGGTACGCCGCGGACGGCGTGCCTCTTTTGATACTGGCCGGCAAGGAATACGGGTCGGGATCGTCGCGCGACTGGGCGGCGAAGGGACCGCTCCTCCTCGGGGTGCGGGCCGTCATCGCGGAAAGCTTCGAGCGGATCCACCGGAGCAACCTGGTGGGGATGGGGATCCTTCCGCTGCAGTTCACGGACGGCGCGACCCGGGAATCGCTCCGGCTCTCCGGGACGGAATTCTACTCCGTCGAGGGGATCGCGGCGGGCATCGCGCCGAAGATGCGGGCGACGGTCCGCGTCGAAGGGGACGGCGGCGAGCGCGCCTTCCCGGTCCTGGTGCGGATCGACACCCCGGCGGAAGTCCGGTATTACCTGCACGGCGGGATCCTTCCGTACGTGCTTCGGCGGCTGGTGGGAACGGGATAAACGGATGCTCCTCCGGGCGCTCGCGGCTATCGGGTGGCTGCTTCTTGCCATGTTCCCGGCACCGGCGGCGGAGGCGGCGGACAATGAACACCGGGTCCTCATCCTCAACTCCTATCACCGGGGCTTCGACTGGTCCGACGAGGAGGAGGAGGGGATTGACCGGCGGCTTCGGGCCGTCTTCCCTTCGATCGACACCCCCGTCGTCTATCTCGATTCCAAGCGGTTCCCCGGCGAGGACCACCAGCGGCGGATGAGGGATTTCCTCGTCGCGAAGTACCGCGGGGTGAAGATCGACCTGGTCTTCGCCATCGACAACCCGGCGATGGACCTGCTGACCCGCCACCCGGACACGCTATTCCCCGACGTCCCGGTGGTGTTCGCGGGGATCAGCGACTACCGGCGGTACATGGAGAGCGACCGGAGAGAGGTGACGGGCGTCATCGAGACGCAGGACGTCCGGAACACCCTGGAGACGGCGCTCTCGTTCCACCCCGGCGCGACGGAAGTACTGATCCTCAACGACGACACCGTTTCCGGGATTTCGGCCCGTTGGGAGGCGGAGGCGGTGGCGCCGCACTTCTCCGGACGGGTCGCCGTCCGGTTCCTCCCGCCCTCCACCTTCGACGAGGCGCGGACGGCGATCGGGGATCTCCCGCCGGACGCGATCGTGCTGGTCCAGTCCTACTCCACCGACCGCGAGGGGAAAACCCTCTCCGGCCCCGACAGCACCCGGGTGTTCGTTTCCGCAGCGAAGGTCCCGGTGTACGTCATGCACGAAAACCGGCTCGTCCCCGGCGTGGTGGGCGGGTTCCTGCTCCACGGCGAGAAGCACGGCCGGACGGCCGCAGACCTCGCCCTGCGGGTGCTGATGGGCGTTCCCGCCTCCACGATCCCCGTGGAGGACGCGTCGACCTCGCGCCCCATGTTCGACTTCGCGCAGCTCGAGCGGTTCGGCATCCCGATGGACAGGCTCCCTCCCGGAAGCATCCTCGTCAACAAGCCGGCGACGGTCTTCGAGACCCACCGGAAGTTCGCCTTCGGGGTCGCGCTGGCGGTGCTGCTCCTTTCCCTGCTGGCGGGGCTCCTCGTCGCCTCTCTCTTCCGGCTCAAGCGGGCCGAGGACGCGGTGCGGCTGACCCAGTACTGCATCGACAAGTCGCCGATCGCCTTCTGCACGGTTTCGGAAGACGGGCAGATCCTGTCGGTCAACGAGTCGATGTGCGGGATTCTCGGGTACACCGCCGAGGGGCTGTCCGGGATGCGGGTGTTCGACTTCAACCTGACGCTGACTCCGAAGGTCTTCCTCGAGCACCGGGAGAAGGTGTTCGCCTCGGGCTTCCGGACGTTCGAGGCCGTCTACCGCAGGAAGGACGGGTCGACGTTCCCCGTGGAGGTCACGACGACCCACCTGGACTTCAAGGGAAAGCGCATCCTGTATTCCTTCATCAAGGACATCTCGGAGCGCAAGGCGGCGGAGGGGGAGCAGAGGAAGCTCCAGGAGCAGCTGTTCCAGTCGCAGAAGATGGAGACGGTGGGGCTGCTGGCGGGCGGCGTGGCGCACGACTTCAACAACCTCCTGACGCCGATCCTGGGATACAGCGAGATGATGATGGCGCGCCTTCCCGGGGAGCACCCGGACCGGAAGAGGCTCGAGCACATCCACCGGGCGGCGGACCTGGCGCGGGTGCTGACGATGCGGCTGCTCGCCTTCAGCCGGAAGCAGGTGCTCCGGCTGGACGTGCTCGACATGGGAGACGTCGTGCGGGGGCTGGAGCCGGTGATACGCCGGACGATCCGCGAGAACATCCGGGTCGAGACCGTCGTGGGAGCGGAGCCGGCCCCGGCGCGCGCGGACAAGGGGCAGATCGAGCAGGCGCTGCTGAACCTGGCGGTCAACGCGCAGGACGCGATGCCGGAGGGCGGGACGCTGACCATCGAGGCGGGGAACCTCGACCTGGCGGGGCCGGACGACGCCCGCCCGGAAGCCGCCCCGGGGCCCTACGTGATGCTGTCGGTGAGCGACACGGGGACGGGGATGGACGAGGAGACGCAGGCGCACATCTTCGAGCCGTTCTTCACGACGAAGGGGCAGGGAAAGGGGACGGGGCTGGGGCTGGCCACCGTGTACGGGATCGTGAAGCAGCACGGCGGAACGATCACCGTCCGCTCCGGGAAGGGACGCGGGAGCGTCTTCGAGGTGCTCCTGCCGCGCGCGGAGGAAAAGGCCGCGCAGGCCGCCGAGCAGCCGCCGGAGCGGGTCGAGCGGGGCACCGGGACCGTGCTGGTGGCGGAGGACAACGAGACGGTCCGGACGCTCGTCTGCCGCATGCTGGAGGAGCTCGGCTACCGGGTGCTGGCGGCGGAGTCCGCGGACCGGTGCCTCGAGGTGGCCGCCGCCCACCAAGGGGCCATCGACCTGCTGCTGACCGACGTCATCATGCCGGGGAAGAACGGGAAAGAGCTGTACGACCTGCTGAAGCGGGACCGGCCGGGCCTGAAAGGGCTGTTCATGTCCGGCTACTCCGGGGACGTGATCGGGCAGCACGGCATCCTGGACGAGGGGGTCCACTTCCTGCAGAAGCCGTTCACCAACCTCGCCCTGTCGCAGCAGGTGCGGCGGGCGCTCGGCGCGGGGGGAAACCGGCCCTGCGAAAACGAGAACCGGAAAGGGAAACGAGGGGAAGCATGATCCGGAAAATCCTGATCATCGACGATTCGCCGATCGCGCGGAAAATCCTGCGAAGCTGCTTCCCGGGAGACCGTTCCTTCGAGATCCTCGAGGCGGCGGACGGGAAGGCGGGCGTGCAGCGGTTCGAGGAGGCGGCGCCGGACCTGACCTTCACCGACCTGACCATGCCCGTCATGGACGGCCTCGAGGCGCTGCGGCGGATGAAGGAGGCGCGGAAGGACGCGGTGATCGTCGTGTGCAGCGCGGACATCCAGCCGAAAACGATCGAGCGCGTCATGGAACTCGGGGCCTTCGACATGCTGAAAAAACCGCCCGCCCGGGAGATCGTGTCCGACCTCATCTCCAGGGTGGATGCCCTCCCGGGGAACCCGGAGACCGCATGACGGAAGAGGCCCGCACGGAGATCCTGGGCGACGAGGAACGGGACATCCTCCAGGAGATCATGAACATCGGGTTCGGCAGCGCGGCCGCGGACCTGTCCGGGGTCATCGACCTGTACGTCCAGCTGAGCGTCCCGGAGGTCAAGGTCATCCCCGCGACGGAGCTGATCGGGTACATCGAGCGGGAGATCCCGAATTCCCACGAGATCACCGTCATCGAGCAGAACTACTGGTCCCGGTTCAAGGGGATGGCGCTTCTGGCCTTCACCTCCGGCGCCGGGAAGACGCTGCTGGGCCTTCTGGGCGACATGGACGAACACGCGTTCGAATCCGACCCCATGCGGATCCTCGAGCGGGAAACGCTGATGGAGGTGGGCAACATCCTCGTCGGGGCCTGCGTGGGCAAGGTGGCGGAGCTTCTGGGCGATGTCGTCACCTACTCCCCTCCCCGCATCCTCATCGGGAACATGTCGGACACCAACGTGTCGAGAACGCTGTTCGAGCCGGGGAACTGCGTCGTCATCCTCCAGACGGTCTTCCATTTCGGGAACCAGGACGTGCGGGGATACCTGTTCCTGGTCGCCAGCCACGAATCCGTCGTCTGGCTCCGGCAGGCCCTCCAGGTCTTCATGAGCCGATACGCATGAACTTCCGGAGCGTCTTCGACATGCTGAACATGGGGATCGTCATCCTCGACGCGGAGCACCGGATACGCTACTGGAACGACTGGATGGCGATGCACAGCAGGAAAACCGCGGAGGAGATGCTGGACCGGAACGTCTTCGACGCTTTCCCGAACCTGAACCAGCCGGTGTTCCAGCGGAGCTTCAGGTCGGTATTCACCTTCGGCAATTTCTATTTCTTCTCCCAGAAGCTGCACGGCTACCTCTTTCCCATGAAGATCGTGAGCTCCTTCCAGACGTCCTTCGAGCACATGCAGCAGAGCTGCACCGTCTGCCCCCTGCGGGAGGGCGACGGCTCCCGGGTGACCCACATCTGCATCACCGTCCAGGACGTCACCGACGTCGCGGCGTACGAGAAGATCCTCCTGGAGATGAACCACCGGGACAGCCTGACGGGGACCTACAACCGCCGCTTCTTCACCGGCCGCCTAAGGGAGGAGTTCGAGCGCCACAGGCGGTACAAGAGGCCGATGTCGCTGCTCATGATCGACATCGACCATTTCAAGGAGGTCAACGACACCCACGGGCACCAGTGCGGGGACCACATCCTGAAATCGGTGTGCGGGACCATCCAGTCCGCCCTGCGGCGGGTGGACTTCCTGGCGCGGTACGGCGGGGAGGAGTTCTGCTGCATCCTTCCCGAGACCCCCTTCGAAAATTCCATGACCCTGGCGGAGCGGGTCCGCGCTCTCGTGGAAGCGGAGACGTACGCCTGCGAAGGGAAGGAGATCCGCGTGACGATCAGCATCGGGGTCCCGGGGACGCCGGGGCCCGGGGACACCCCCGCGACCTTCCTGAAAAACGCCGACGACGCCCTGTACAAGGCGAAGGAGTCGGGGCGCAACCGCGTCGTTTCCTTCCCTTAAAAAAAGAAAAAACGGGGGGAAGGGCCCTTGTCCCCTCCCCCCGCGGACAGCCTCCCGAAGGAGCCTCCGGGCTAAACCAGGCCGTGCGCCATCATCGCGCGGGCCACTTTGAGGAACCCGCCGATGTTCGCCCCCACCACGAGGTTGCCGGGGGAGCCGAACTCCTCCGCCGCCTCGGACGTGAGCTGGTAGATGTTCCGCATGATCTGGTGGAGCTTGGCGTCGGTCTCCTCGAACTGCCAGGCCTCCCGCCCCGCGTTCTGCTGCATCTCGAGCGCCGAGGTGGCCACGCCGCCCGCGTTGGCCGCCTTGGCCGGCCCGAAGAGCACGCCCGAGCTCTGGAACACCTGGATGGCTTCCGGCGTGGAAGGCATGTTCGCGCCTTCCCCGACGGCGATGCAGCCGTTCTTCACGAGCTTCCGGGCGTCCTTGCCGGTGAGCTCGTTCTGGGTGGCCGAAGGCATCGCGACGTCGCACGGCACGTCCCAGATGCTCCCGCCCTGGACGTACTTGGCGTGCTTGTGGTAGTCGCAGTAGTCCTTGATCCGGCGGCGCTCCACTTCCTTGAGCGTCCTGATCGTCTCGAGGTTGAACCCCTTCTCGTCGACGACGTACCCGTTGCTGTCGCTCATGGCGATGACCTTGCCGCCGAGCTGGTGGACCTTCTCCAGCGTGTAGATGGCGACGTTGCCGGAGCCGGAGACGACCACCTTCATCCCCTTGAAGCTCTTCTTCTTGGCTTTCAGCATCTCCTCGACGAAGTAGGTGCAGCCGTAGCCGGTCGCCTCGGTGCGGACCTGGCTGCCGCCGTAGACCAGTCCCTTGCCGGTGAGGACCCCCGCCTCGAACTTGTTGGTCAGCCGCTTGTACTGCCCGAACAGGTACCCGATCTCGCGGCCGCCGACGCCGATGTCGCCCGCCGGGACGTCGGTGTGCTCGCCGATGATCCGGTAGAGCTCCGTCATGAAGCTCTGGCAGAACCGCATCACCTCGCCGTTCGACTTGCCCTTGGGGTCGAAGTCGGAGCCGCCCTTGGCGCCGCCGATCGGGAGACCGGTGAGCGAGTTCTTGAAGATCTGCTCGAAGCCCAGGAACTTGATGATCCCGAGGTAGACCGACGGGTGGAACCGCAGCCCGCCCTTGTAGGGGCCCAGGGCGCTGTTGAACTGGATCCGGAAGCCCCGGTTGATCTGCACCTGGCCGTTGTCGTCCACCCAGGGAACCCGGAAGATGGTCTGCCGCTCGGGCTCGCAGATCCGCTCGATGATCTTGGCCTCGGCGAACTCGGGATACTTCACCAGCACGGGGGCGACGGACTCGAGCACTTCCTTGACCGCCTGGTGGAACTCCACCTCGCCGGGGTTCCGCTTGACGACATCCTGGAAAATCAGCTCCACGCGTTCCGATAACGGCATCTTCTTCCTCCTTGGGGATCCTGCGGGGTTTCGCGGCGGGTCGGGCCGTCGCATTCCCTAATCTACCCCGCCGCTCCCCCGGGTCAACAAAAAGCTTCACAATCGGGTATAATCGGGCATATTCTTTTTCGCCGACGAGGTGACGACCCTTGCAGGAACGGTTCGACCAGCGCCTCCGCGCGATTCCCGGCTCGGCCCTCCACGCCGTCGTGCTGCGGATGGCGCAGGCCGAGGCGTTCCGCGGGTGGTGGGAAGACGCGAGGAAGCCCTCGGGGCCCATGAGGGACCGGATCCTCGCCGAAACGGCCGCGGAATCCGCCCGGGCGGCCACCCGCCTCGCCACGCGCGCCGCGCAGGCCGAGGAGGCGGGGTACGCGGAGACGATGCGAGCGGTGTTCGAGGGATACGCGGAAATGCCCCCCGGCGAGGACCGGGTGCGGGCCCTCCACGCGGGGATCTTCCGGAACAGCCCGGAAAGCCGGCACCAGGCGGGGAGGTACAAGACGGCGGCGTCGGAGTCGGCCTTCGTGCGGTGGGGGATGGAGCCGGTGGCGCTGCGCGCGCCCGGACCCCTGCTCGTGCCGGCGCAGATGGAAACCCTCTCCGCGTGGTTCGACTCGCGGTTCTGCGGAAACGAGTTCCACCCGCTCCTCGTCGCGGCGGCGTACCTGCTCGAGTTCCTCGCCATCCGCCCGTTCGCCGAGGGGAACCACCGCACGGGGCGGCTGCTCATGAACCTCCTGCTGATGCGGTGCGGGCACACCTACCTGCCCTACGGCTCCCTCGACCGGGCGGTAAGCGGGGAATGGACGGAATATCACCTCGCCCTGAGGAAAAGCCAGGCCAGCCGCAACCTCCCCAGGCCCGACATCTCGCCTTATATCGTGAGCTTCCTCGACGTGCTGCTCCTCCAGCAGCGCGCGGCCCGGGAGACGCTGGGCCGCGTGGCCGACGAGGCGAGGCTTTCGAGGAACCAGGCCGCCGTCCTCGCGATCGCCACGCGCGACGGCGAGGTGACCAACCGGAAAGCGGCGGCGGAAGTCGGCATCCCCCGGGAGACGGCGAAGCAGACGCTCAACCGGCTGGCCGCGCTGGGGGCGCTCCGGCGGATGGGGTTCGGGAGGGCGACGCGGTACCGCCTGCCGGACAGGTAGGGGCCTAGCGCCCCTCCGGAAAAACGCCCAGGTAGCAGACGGCGCGCTGCCGGAAGGAGTCGGCGTTCAGGCAGAGCGACTTCCCGCCCCGGGAGCCGGGCAGATCGATGACGCGGACGACCCCGGCCCACTCCGCGTCGTCGGGGAGAAGCTCCGGAAGCAGGTTCCGGCGCTCCTCGAGGAACTCCCGGTTCAGCACGTCCTTCCCCCGCCCGGGCTGGACCGCCATGTACAGCACGTCGGACTCCACCAGGTCGTTGAAGAAGTGCGTCCCCAGGGAGACGTCGGGCACCACCTCCAGCTCCCCGCCGACGATCTCGCAGATCACGGAGGCCGTCTCGATCTCCGCGAACGAGACCGTGACGCCCAGCGAGGAGGTGCTCGTCCCCCACCGACCCGGCCCCAGCAGCAGGATCGCCGCCGGGCCCGGCGGGGGAGGCGCGTGCATCACGCGCCCGACCAGGCGCGCCACGGACCCGCGCTCCCGGACGTTGACGGCCGCGTAGGCCGCCGGGTCCACGAAGACCACCCGGCCGATCCGCATCAGCGAACTGCGCCCGATGATCGGCCCCCCGGTCGAAAGCAGGAGCGACTTCCGGGCGATCCGTGCCGGAGGATCGACGATCTTCCCCCCCTCCTTGACCTGGAGCGGGCGGCACTGGACGAGGTTGATCTTCCACCGCCCGTCGGGAAGGAAGTTCGCCGTGAATTCCGTGTCCACGGGATAGCTGTACGCATCCCGAAGGGTGGAAAGCATCCGGCGCATCTCCGACGGGAAGGAGGTCTCCGAGAGCAGCCGGTCGAAGGTGAGCACCCACCCTTCCGGCACGCGGCGCGGCAGGTCGTCCACGCTCCGGGCCAGAGCGCTGCGGCGGGAGGCGTACAGGTCGACCGGCAGGTCCGGCGATTCCCGAAGCACCTCCTCGACCGGCCTCGAGGCGAAGCGGTTCGCCGAGAGGTCGAGCAGGTCCATCTTCCGCTGGGAGCTGCCGCCCGCCCCGCGGTCCCCTTCCCGGTCGGGCCTCCGGAGCGGCGCGTTGAGCGACACCAGCCGGGTGTAGTCGTCGTCCGACCGGTCCACCGCGCGCGTGCCCAGCCCGAACACCAGCCGCAGCACCCCCGCGGCCGGTTCGATCTGCTCGCTCCACACGTAGGGGTTGTTGGAAAGCCCCACCCCGGCCACCTGCGGGTAGAACAGGTCCCCGTGAAGGCCGCCCGACACCCGCTGGACCAGGAGCGCCATCTGCTCGTCCCGGTCGATGAGCCCCCGGTGCGCCCTGTAGAGAAGCGCATCCTCGCTCATCGTGCTGGCGTAGACCTCCCGAACGGCGGCGAGGAACGTCTCGAGCCGCTCCTGGGGCGAGCCCTGGTTCGGGCAGAAGACGCTGTCGTACTTCCCCGTGAAGGCGTTCCCGAAGCTGTCCTCCAGCAGGCTGCTCGAGCGCACGATGATCGGCGACTGGCCGAAATATTCGAGCATCGAGACGAACTGCTTCACGATGAACGAAGGGAACGTTCCCGCGCGGACCCGCTCCCGGGCCGCCGCCGCCCCGGAGAGGTACGTCCCGGGGTTGCGCTGCTCGCGCCGCGCGTGCCAGCAGCCGTTGCGGACGAGGAAGGTGTAGAAGACGTCGGAGCCGACGAAGAAGGAGTCGTGCTTCTCGAGCCGCTCGGCCCAGGCGGGGTCGGCCTTCGAAAGGATGGCGCGGGCCAGGAGCATGCCGACGGACTTCCCCCCGATCAGGCCGGTGCCGATCATCCGCCGCCGGATGGCGCGCAGGTCGGAGGGCTCGAGCCACCGGGACGCCAGGTCGATCAGCCGGTCGTCCCGGGTCACCATCATCCGCAGGTCCCGCAGAAAGGTCCCGGACGCCTCGCCTCCCGCGGCATCCCCCGGCGAAGCACCCTCGGGCCACACCCTCTCCTGGAGGAACTTCCGGTCCCAGAGGTCCAGGGTCCGGGGGACGGCGTCCGCCCGGCGCCGGTCGTGGTCGCCCAGCACCTCCGAAAGGACCGCGCTCTCGGTGACGGGCTGGAACGACTCGCCCTCCCACCGGTGCGGCAGGTACATCGTGGTCGAGTGGCGCCGGTCGACCTTCAGCGGGTGGATGTACATCCGCTTCTCGTGGCGGAAGACGTCGATCAGGATCTGCGTCGTGCCGCGGATGGCCGAGACGCAGTCGATGGAGTGCCCGTCGCGAAGCAGCGCGAAATAGGTGAACGTCTCCATCTCGTAGAGGTAGGGGCAGGTGACCATGAAGAAGTTGCCGAGCATCAGGTCGCTGTACCAGTCGGCGGCCAGGTCCGACAGGCAGTCGAAGACGTAGCAGGCGCCCTTCCCCGCCTCCTCGATCACCTTGTGGATCCGGGCCGTGAAGGTCTCGAACCCCGCCTCGGGGTTCAGGCGGTGGATTTCCGCCCCGCTCCCCTCCGCCACCAGCTCCGGGTGGCGGGCGAACCGGAAGTACACGAGGCGCCTCTCCGCGGCGAGCGCCGATGCGACGAAGGACCGGACGAAGGGCTTGTAGTTGTCGACCGTCTCCACCTGCCAGACGACGTTGTCGCCGGCCAGCAGGCCGTTGAGGACGCGGTCCAGGAACGGCATCCCCGTGTCGGCCTTGAAAACGGATAGCTCGGGCAAGGGAGACCTCCAGGGAGTCAGCAGATCCGCGGGAGCTGGTCCCCCACGGGGTAATCGACCGCCCGCAGGCCCCCCGCGAGCGTCCGCATCCGGACGCCGGGCGACCCTTCCGCGACCTCTCCGATGATCGCGGCTTCGCGGCCCAGGGGGTGCTCCTTCAGCGAGGCGAGGGCCTCCTCCGCCGCGGAGGCGTCGACGACGAGGAGCGCCTTCCCCTCGTTGGCGAGGTAGAGCGGGTCGAAGCCGAGGATTTCGCACACGCCGCGCACCGACTCCCGCACGGGAAGCCGCTCCTCCTCCAGAACGAAGCGGGCCTTCGCCGCGGTCGCGATCTCGTTGAGCGTCACCCCGACGCCGCCCCGCGTGGGGTCGCGCATGATGCGCACCCTCTTCCCGAACCGCTCGACCGCCGGGAGCAGCAGGCCGCCGAGGGGCGCCATGTCCGAAAGGACGGGGGCGGAGACGGAAAGCCCCTGGCGCGCGACCAGCACGGCGATGTAGTGGTCGCCCATCGTCCCCGTCAGGAGGATCCGGTCCCCCGGGCGGATCGCCTCGTAGGAGGGGCGCCACCCGGGCGCCATCACGCCGATGCCGGCGGTGTTGATGAAGATCCCGTCCCCCTTCCCCTTCTCGACGACCTTGGTGTCGCCGCAGGCGACGAAGACGCCCGCCTCGGCCGCCGCGTCCCGCATCGACGAGAGCACCCGCTCGAGCGTTTCGATCGGGAAGCCTTCCTCGAGGACGAGGCCGCAGGAGATCGCCAGCCCCTTCGCCCCGCAGACGGCCAGGTCGTTCACGGCCCCGCAGACGGCCAGCCGCCCGATGTCTCCCCCCGGAAAGAAGGCCGGCGTCACCACGTGCCCGTCCGTGGTGAAGGCGATCTCCCCGTCGATCCGGCCCAGGAGCCCCGAGTCGAAGAAGTTGGAGAGCACCGGGTTGGCGAAGTGGCGCGCGATCACCCGTCCGATGAGGTCGTGGGAGCGCTTGCCCCCCTCCCCGTGGGAAAGGAGGATCTTGTCCGAGCCGGAAACCGGGGTCGTCGTCATTGGATGGTTCCGCCGTACTTGTAATAGGCCGCGCACGTCCCCTCGCTGCTGACCATGCAGGGGCCGACCGGCTCCTCCGGGACGCACGCCTTGCCGAAAAGCGGGCACCCGTCGGGGAGGATCTTCCCCTTCAGCACGTCGCCGCAGCGGCATCCCGTGTCTTCCCCGGAGAAGACCACGGGCACGCCGTGCTTCCTCTCCGCGTCGAAAGACGCGTACCGTTCCGAGATCCGCAGCCCCGAGCCGGGGATGACGCCGATTCCGCGCCACCCGGTGTCGCACGGGGCGAAGACCTCGCGCAGGAGCTCCTGCGCCTTCCGGTTCCCCGAGGCCGTCACTCCGCGCGAGTAGGCGTTCTCCACGCGCGCCGCGCCCTCTTTCCTCTGCAGCACCAGCATCGATATGCCCAGCAGGATGTCGAGCGGCTCGAAGCCGGCGACCACGCAGGGGATGCGGTGCTCCGACGCCAGCCCGCGGTAGGCGTCCGCGCCGATGATGGTGGAGACGTGGCCCGGGCACAGGAACCCTTCGATCCGGATCTCCGGGTCCCCCGCCAGGAGCGCCATCGCCTCGGGGATCGTCCGGACCGACGAGAGGACCGAGAAATTCTTCACGCCCAGCCCCGCGGCGGTCTTGATCGCCCCTCCGATGGCGGGGGCCGTCGTCTCGAAACCCACCCCCAGGAAGACGAACTCCCGCCCCGGGGACCCGGCGGCCATGGAAACCGCGTCGAGGGGGGAGTAGACCACGCGGATGTCGAGACCCTTCCCCCGCTCCTTCTCCAGCGAGGAGGATTTCCCGGGGACCCGGAGCATGTCGCCGAAGGACGCCAGGGTGACGCCCGGCCGGCTTCCCAGCTCGATCGCGGCGTCCACGTAGCCGTCGGGGGTGACGCAGACGGGGCAGCCCGGGCCGGAAACCATCGAGACGGCGCCGGCGAGGAGGGAGCGGATCCCGCTGCGGGCGATGGACACCGTGTGCGTGCCGCACACCTCCATGATGCGCATGGGGGAGCCCCCCGCGTCCCGCCGGATCCTCTCGACCAGGGCGCGGGCGGCCGCCGGGTCGCGGAAATCGTCAATGTACTTCATCGGCTTCCATGATGTCCCGGAGCAGGGCCAGCGTCTGCTGCGCGTCTTCCTCGGAAAGCTTCTCGATGGCGAACCCCGCGTGGATGATCACCCAGTCCCCGACGGAGGCGTCCTCGAGGAGCATCAGGGAGACTTCCCTCTGCATCCCCCCGAGCTCGATCGTGGCGGTATCGCCTTTTATGGACAGGATTTTCGAAGGAATCGCCAGACACATCGATGTCTACCCCCCCGCGACGCGCAGCGCCGCATAGTACGCCTGGCCGAGCGAGATCCCCCCGTCGTTGGGGGGGGCCTGCCGGTGGATCAGCGGAACGAGCCGCTTCCGCCGCAGCCCCGCGAGGACCGCGGCCAGCAGTGTCGCGTTCTGGAACACGCCGCCGGAAAGGATCACGCGCCGGGCCCCGGAGGCCTCCGCCAAGCAGGAGGCCGCGTCGAGGATCGCGGCGGCGAGCGTGTCGTGGAACCGGCGGGAGATCGTTGCCTGCGGCACCCTTCCCTTCGCGTCGGCGACCAGCCCGGCGACCGTGCCCTTCCAGTCTACCGCAAGCAGCCCGTTTTCGCGAACCAGGGAGAACGGGTACGTCCCGGCGCCCCGCCGGGACGCAGCCGCCTCGAGCCGCATCGGCGCCTCCCCCTCGTAGCTCGCCCGCGCGCAGAAGCCGGCGATCGCGGAGGCGGCGTCGAAGAGCCGCCCGGCGCTGGACGTTGGCACCACGTTGATCCCCTTGTCCAGCGCGTCGAGCAGGAGCCGCGCCGAGTCTTCGGGGACCCCGGGGAACAGCTCGCGCGCCGCCCTTTCCGCCTCCGGGCGGCCGAGGACATCCCGCAGGAGCGACAGGGCGGTCCGCCAGGGCTCCCGGACGGCGGCGTCCCCGCCGGGGAGGGAGAACCGGGAGAGGTGCCCCGCCCGGATCACTTCCTCCCCGTTTACGGCGAAGAACTCCCCGCCCCAGATGGTGCCGTCCTCCCCGTACCCGGTCCCGTCGAACGCCACCCCCACCGCCTTCCCGAGGAACCCCGTCTCCGCCATCACGGAGTACATGTGCGCCTTGTGGTGCTGCAGCGGGAAAAGGCGGGCCGACCCGGCCAGCTCCTCCGCGAAAGAGGTCGTGAAATAGGCGGGATGCAGGTCGTGGCACGCGGCGACCGGCTCCGCGCCGAGAAACTCGCGGAAGAACCGGAACGACTCCCGATAGAAATCGCGCGAGAGCGACAGCTCCAGGTCGCCCAGGTGCTGGGAGAGGTACGCCGCGTCTTCCCGGATGAAGCAGAAGGTCCCTTTCAGGTCGGCCCCCAGCCCCGCCACGTCCGGGAAGCTCCGCGACAGCCGGACGGGGGCGGGGACGAATCCCCTCGCCCTGCGGATCGGGTACGGGGCGCGCCCCACCCGGCGAACCACAGAGTCGTCCGAGCGCTGCACCACCTCCCGGTCGTGCAGGAGGTACAGGTCGGCGATCCCCCGGAGCCGCGTCAGCGCCTCGTCGTTCCCGATGGCGATCGGCTCGTCGGTCCGGTTCCCGCTGGTCATCACCAGCGGCCGGCCCACGCGCGAAAGGAGGAGGCGGTGCAGCGGCGAGTACGGCAGGAACACTCCCACCGTGGGCATCCCCATGGAGACCGCCGGGGCCAGGGGGGAAGAGGCGCGGGAGGGGCAAAGAAGGATCGGGGCGGACGGGTCCCGCAGGATCGCCTCGTCGGCCCGGGAGATCCTCGCCGCAGCGCGGACGGATGCGATGTCGGGGAACATCGCAGCGAACGGCTTCTCTTCCCGGCGTTTTCGCTCGCGCAGTGCGCGCACGGCCTCTTCGTTCGTCGCGTCGGCGGCCAGCTGGAATCCCCCCAGCCCCCTCACGGCGACGATCCTTCCCCGGAGCAGCTCCGCCGCCGCCGTTCCCAGGGGGTCCCCCGCAGGGACCGCCTCGCCGCCCGGGCCGCGCAGCGAGAGCCGGGGGCCGCACGCCGGGCAGGCGTTGGGCTCGGCGTGGAACCGGCGGTTCGACGGGTCCTCGTACTCCCGCCTGCAGTCCGGGCACATCGGGAAGGCGGACATCGAGGTGCGTTCCCGGTCGTACGGCAGCGACGAGACGATGGTGAAGCGGGGCCCGCAGTTCGTGCAGTTGGTGAAAGGGTAACGGTACCGGCGGTCCGCCGGGTCGGACAGTTCCGCGAGGCAATCCGGACAGATTGCGATGTCCGGCGGTATCGTGGAAAGGGCGGCCCCTTCCGTGCGGCTTTCCCGGATCCCGAACCCCCGCGCGCCGGTCGGGAGGACCTTGCGGACCGACAGGCGGGCTATCCGCGCGGCCGGCGGGGCCTCATCCCGCAACAGGTCGCGGAACCGGGAAAGGGAAGCGGCGTCCCCTTCCACGCGCACCACTACCGCTCCGGGGGTATTCGACACCCACCCCGACAGGCCGCAGGCCGCGGCGATCCGGTGGACGAAGGGGCGGAACCCCACCCCCTGGACCGTCCCCCGGACGGTGATCTCGATCGCCGATGCCCGTTTCCCGGGGGCCGGCGTTTCCTGGTCTTTCATCAATAAGACAGTGTAACAGAATGGAACGGCGTCGAAGGTGTGGTATCCTGTGCGGCATGGAAACCACAGACAAGCTGCGGGTCGACGTCGAGCGGTCGATCCAGCAGTCCGTAGAAGACATTTCGGAAACCATTCGCACGTTGCTCGCAGACCGGGGAATCTTCGCCCTGAACCTCATCTCCTCGCCGGGCTCCGGCAAGACCACGCTGATCGAGGCGCTTCTTTCCCGGTACGCAGGGAAGGGCACGGTGGCCGTCATCGAGGGCGACCTCGAAACCGAGATCGACGCCGACCGTATCCGCAAGCACGGCGTCAATGTTTTGCAGATCAACACCCGCTCGGGGTGCCACATCCAGCCGATCCAGCTCCTGAACGCCCTCCGGCGGATGGACCTTTCGGACACGCGGCTTCTCATCGTGGAAAACGTGGGGAACCTCGTCTGCCCGGCGGAGGTCCCGCTGGGCGAGGACAAGCGCATCGTCCTGCTGAGCGTCACCGAAGGCGACGAGAAACCACTGAAATACCCTCTCATATTCAAGACTTCCGACATCCTGATCATCACGAAGACCGATCTGCTTCCTTATGTCAAATTCGACATGGATCGTGTGCGCCGCGCCGCCCGGATCGCCAATCCGCGGATCGAGATCTTCGAGCTGTCCGCGGTGACGGGAGAAGGCGTATCCGCGTTCCTGGACCGGATCGAGTCCTTCGGCGACGCGAAACGCCCGCGGCGTTAATTTTTAAATCCATGAACGGGTGATTCTTTGCACGAACTCGGCATCGCGGAGGAGATCCTCGGCATCGTCCTCGCCGAGGCGGAGCGCAACCAGGCGAAGAAGGTGTCGGCGATCCGTCTCCGCGTGGGGGTCGTCCGGGCCATCGAGCCGGAGCAGCTGACCTTCATCTTCGACCACATCGCGCGGAAGACCCTGGCGGAAGGGGCGTCCCTGGAGATCGAGGAGGTCCCCGTGCGGGTCGTCTGCGCGGCGTGCGGCGAAATGGAATCCCGTTCCTTTGCCTGGGAATGCCCGAAATGCAAGGGATACGAGATCTCCGTGCAGGGGGGCGACGCCCTCGAGATCGTTTCCGTCGACATAGAAGTCTAGCGTTTCCCGCCCGTTAAAGTTCCCCCGGAATCCAGTCGAAAAGACCTGTACGAGCCCGGCGTCCGTCCGGTCGGGCCAGAGACAGGAATGATTCGCGAATGAACGAAAGTCCGATTCACCGAGATCCCCTCCCCGACGCGCCCAAACGCGCGCTCATCGTCTGCGGGGACCGGCACGTGTCCGACACCCTCGCCGCCGCCCTGCAAACCCTGGGATACGGGACCATCCTCGCGCCGGACCTGCAGGATGCCCTCGAACGGATCCGCGGCGAAGAGGTTCCTCTGGCGTTTATAGAAGACCGTTCGGTAATTTATAATGAAAGAGAACCGCTGGGGCGTTTGAAGGAAACGCACCCCGGGATCGCCTTCGTCGCGGTGTCGCGGGACGCGGAGCCGGAGGGCGTCTCCCGCGAGGACTGCGGGTGGGCCTACGACCGGGTCCGCGTCCCGGCCGAGATCCGCGACCTGATCCCGCTGCTGGCGCGCTGCGGGGAGCGGGAGCGTCTCCTGCGGGAGCGGGACCGGGCGGCGGCGGAGCTTCTGCGCAGGGACGAGGAGCTGTCACACCTCGACCAGCGCCTCAAGGCGATGGTCGATTCCGCCCGGACGTTCGCGGCGTGCCAGGAGTTCCGGAACCTGAGCCGGCTCCTCCTCGAGCGGGTCGCCATCCTCATGGCGGCCGAGGGAGGAAACCTCTTCCTCTGCCAGGAGCAGGGTCTGGAACTGGTCGCCACGCTGGAGCCGGGGATGGCCCCCACGGTGCTCCCCTTTCCCCTGCGGGAAGGGAGCGTCTTCGATTACGCGTACCGTGAGCGGCGGCCGGTCCTGGCCGAGGACATCCGGAACACGCCCGACTTCAACCTGAGCGGCAGGGACATGTACCGGGACGACTCCTTCATCGTGTTCCCGCTGATCGACGAGTCGAAGAACGTGGTGGGCCTTTTATCCCTGCACAACAAGAAGTCGCCCCCCTTCACCCATCAGGATCTCGACCTGGGGCAGATCATGGTCTCCCTCGGTTCCGAGACGCTGCAGAAGCAGCTGGCGGCGGAGATGCTCCGCCAGAAGGAGGAGCACCTCGCACGCCTGGCCACCGCGGTGGAGCAGGCCGACGAGAACGTGATGATCACCGACACGTCCGGGACGATCGTCTACGTCAACCCTTCCTTCACGCGGGTCACGGGGTACGCGCCCGACGAGGCGATCGGACGGACCCCGGGAATCCTCAAGAGCGGAAGCCACGACGAGGCCTTCTACCAGGGGATGTGGGACACCCTCCGCAGCGGCACGACGTGGAAAGGCCGGCTGACCAACCGGCGCAAGGACGGGCGGCTGATCCTCCAGGCGTGCAGCATCACCCCCTTCCGCGACCCGTCGGGCGGCATCTCCGGCTACGTCTCGGTGAACCGCGACATCACCCGGGAGGTCCAGGTGGAAGCGCGGATCGCCCAGACGCAGAAGCTCGAGGCCATCGGGACGCTGGCCGGCGGGATCGCCCACGACTTCAACAACATCCTCATGGCGATCCTCGGGTATTCCGGCCTCGCGCTGTCGGAGGTCCCGTCGGGGGACCCGCTGCGCGAGAAGCTGCAGAGCATCTACCTGGCCGGGAACCGGGCCGCGGAACTCACCCGCCAGATCCTCGCCTTCAGCCGGCCGACGCTGCAGGTCCAGAAGATCGTCCAGGTCAAGCCCATCGCGCGGGAGTGCATGAAGCTCATGCGCGCCTCCCTCCCGTCGACGATCGAGATACGCGAATCGTACGGCTCGGAAGCCTACGTTCTGGCGGAGCCGGCGCAGGTCCACCAGGTGCTGATGAACCTCTGCACCAACGCGGGGCTGGCGATGCGCGACGAGGGCGGCGTGCTGGAGGTGGGGCTTTCGGACGCCGCCTTCGACGAAGCCGCGCTGGGGGCCTACCCGGGCTGCTTCCCGGGGAGCTACATCGTCCTGACGGTACGGGACACGGGAGTCGGGATGGAGCGGGAGATCCTCGAGCGGATCTTCGACCCGTTCTTCACGACCCGGGGGACCGGGGAGGGGACCGGCCTGGGGCTCTCCGTCGTGCACGGCATCGTCCGGAGCCACGGCGGCTTCATCACGGTGCGGAGCGAGCCGGGGAAGGGGTCCGAGTTCTGCGTCCACCTGCCGGTGGTGTCTCCCGACACGGAGGCCGGGCCGGAAAGCGACCTGGCGCCGCCCCGGGGGACCGAGCGGATCCTTTTCGTGGACGACGAGAAGGTCCTGGTCGAGATGGCCGAAGCGATGCTGGGCGCCCTGGGGTACCGGGTCACCGCCGTGGCGGACAGCCGGAAGGCGCTCGACCTGTTCCTCGGGAACCCGGACGCCTTCGACCTCGTCATCACCGACATCACGATGCCCTGGATGACCGGCGACGCGCTGGCGCAGGCGATCCTTATGAAAAGGCCCGGCACGCCGATCGTCATCTGCACGGGGTACAGCGAGCGCGTGTCCGAGTCCGAGGCGAAACGGATCGGGGCGCGCGCCTACCTGCTCAAGCCGTTCTCGATGCCGGCGATCGCCGGCGTCATCCGGTCGATTCTCGACGGGGAAAAGCGATAATACAATGGACAGGAGGAGAAAGCGGATGAAGAAGGCGGCCTTGTTTGCGATCGCCGCGCTGGCGCTGGCCGGCGCGCTGTGCGGACCGGTCATGGGGGGGGACACCCTGGCCGACGTGAAGGCGAAGGGCGTCCTGGTCGTCGGGGTGAGAGACACCGCCCCGCCGTTCGGAACGTTCAACCCGGACAAAAACCGGTACGAGGGGTACGACATCGACGTCGCCCGGTACATCGCGGAGAAGCTGGGCGTCAAGGTCGATTTCCAGCGGGTGACCGCCTCGAGCCGCATCCCTTCGCTGGTGGACAACCGGGTCGACCTCCTCGCCGCGGCGATGACGAAGACCACCGAGAGGGCGGAGCGGATCGACTTCAGCCACACCTACTTCCTGACGGGGCAGAAGTTCCTCGCGCAGAAGGGAAAGATCCGGAGCCTGAAGGACCTCGAAGGAAAGCGGATCGCCACCGGGAAGGGCACGACCGGGGAGCAGCTCATGAAGAGCTCGGTCCCGCAGGCCACGGTCGTCTCCTTCGAGGACTACCCGATGGGATTCGTCGCGCTGAAGCAGGGGAAGGTCGACGCGGTCACCACGGACGAGTCGATCCTGGGCGGGCAGCTCTGCCTGCTCGAGCGCAGCCCCGCCACCCGGGGGAAGTTCGAGATCCCGGACATACAGCTCTCCATCGAGCCCTACGCCCTCGGCGTGCGGAAGAACAACCCCGACTTCCTGAAGTTCGTCAACGACACGCTTCTCGAGATGGAACAGAACGGCGAGGCGAAGAAGATCTTCCAGCGCTGGTTCGGCCCCAGGACGGAGTGCCCGATCAACCGGGGCGCTTTCGTCATCTCGCGGGACACGCTGATGGCGAAATAGCCGGCGGGGCATCAGCCCGCTTTTCCCTTTGAATTTCCATCGCCTCCCCCCTTCCGGGACGATCCCCGCCAGGGGGGGAGGCGATGCCGCGATACCCCCCTCCCCGGGGGCCCGATAAGATCCGCCGCCGCCGCGCCCGGCGGTCTCCCGTTGCAACTCCCGCATTTTGTGGTATTTTTACCGTTCGGGTAGCTCCGTGCGCGAGCCCCCCTGGAGCAGGCCATGATCCGATTCGAGGGCGTCCACAAGTGGTTCGGCGCGCTTCATGTGCTGAACGACATCAATCTCCACGTGAAGCCGGGCGAGGTCGTCGTCGTCTGCGGCCCTTCCGGATCGGGAAAATCGACCCTGATCCGGACGATCAACCGCCTGGAGCCGATCCAGGAAGGGAAGCTCGTCGTCGACGGGATGGACCTGCTCGACAAGCGGACCGACATCAACAAGCTGCGCGCGGAGATCGGCTTCGTCTTCCAGCAGTTCAACCTCTACCCCCACCTGACGGTGCTGAAGAACATCACGCTCGCGCCGGTCAAGATCCGCAAGGTCCCGCCGAAGGAGGCGGAGGCGCAGGCGATGGCGCTCCTCGAGCGCGTCGGGCTCCCGGAGAAGCGGGACGTCCACCCGGCCCAGCTCTCGGGCGGGCAGCAGCAGCGGGTGGCCATCGCGCGCGGCCTCGCCATGAAGCCGAAGATCATGCTGTTCGACGAGCCGACCTCGGCTCTCGACCCCGAGATGATCGGCGAGGTGCTGCAGGTCATGAAGGACCTCGCCGAATCCGGCATGACGATGATGGTGGTCACCCACGAGATGGGGTTCGCCCGCGAGGTGTCCGACCGGATCGTGTTCATGGACCACGGCGTCATCCTCGAGACGGCGGAGCCGGAAGAGTTCTTCAAGAACCCGAAGCACGACCGGGCGAAGCAGTTCCTGAAGCAGATCCTGTCCCCGATGCACTAATCCCCCAAGACGGAGGAAAGCGAAGATGGCAAGGAAGACGGCTCTGGCGATCGCCGCCGTGGCGCTGGTCGCGGCAATGTTCGGTTCGGCCCTGGCGGCCGACACGGTGGCGGATATCAAGAAAAAGGGCGTTCTCGTCGCGGGCGTCAAGGACTCCACCCCGCCGTTCGGCTCCGTCGACCCGAATACCAAGGAGTACGTCGGGTACGACGTCGACTTCATCCGGTACATCGCGAAGAAGGCCGGCGTGAAGGCCGAGTTCCAGCCGGTCACCTCGGCGAACCGCATGCCGATGCTCCAGGAGGGGCGCGTCGACATCCTCGCCGCCACGATGACGAAGACCCCGGAGCGGGCCAAGCAGATCGACTTCAGCTACACCTACTTCCTGACCGGCCAGAAGTTCCTCACCCGGGTCGGGACGGTGAAGAGCATCAAGGACCTCGAGGGGAAGGCGATCGGCACGGCGAAGGGCTCCACCTCCGAGCAGAACGTGGCCAAGGCGGTCCCGTCGGCCAAGATCCTCTCCTTCGACGACTACCCGCAGGCGGTCCTGGCGCTGATCCAGGGGAAGGTCATCGCGGTCACGACGGACGAGTCGATCCTGGCCGGGCAGCTCGGCAAGCTCGAGAAGAACCCCGCCTCGAAGGGCAAGTTCGAGATCCCGGACGTCCAGATCTCCGAGGAGCCGTACGGCCTGGGGATGCGCAAGGGCGACGCCAACTGGGTGAAGTTCGTCAACGACGCGATCCTCGAGATGGAGAAGAACGGCGAGGCGAAGAAGCTGTTCGACAAGTACTTCGCCCCGGACGGCGACAACCCGATGAAGCGCGGCACCTTCAAGATCACCGCGGACGAGCGCGGGATCAAGTAGCCGCCTTGTAGGGAAGGCGCTTCCTCTTGAACTACCAGTTCGACTGGGCGGTCGTCATCTCCGGGAAGTATTTCGATTGGCTCGTCTCCGGCGTCGTGGTGACGATCAAGCTCTCGGTGGTGTCGATCGCCCTTTCCTTCCTCCTCGGGCTGGTCATCGCGGTCATGAGGATGAGCCGCTTCCGCCCCGTCTACTGGTTCGCGCACGGCTACCTCGAGTTCTTCCGGAACACCCCGCTGCTGGTCCAGATCTTCTTCTGGTATTTCGGCTCCTACAAGGTGCTCCCCGACGCGGCGAACCAGTGGCTCAACGCGCAGGGCTTCGAGTTCGCCGCCGCGGTCATCGCGCTGACCATCTACACCTCGGCCTTCATCGCGGAGGACATCCGGTCGGGCGTTCGTTCCATCCCGAAGGAGCAGATGGAGGCGGCGCGCAGCTCCGGCTTCTCCTACGTCCGCTCCATGTTCTACATCATCCTTCCCCAGGCGGTGCGCCTCACGATCCCGCCGCTGATCAACCAGTTCCTGAACCTGACGAAGAACTCGTCGCTGGCCATGACGATCGGCGTGGCGGAGCTGATGTACCAGGCGCGCCAGGTGGAGAGCTACACCTTCAAGGGGTTCGAGGCGTTCTCGGCGGCGACCGTCGTGTACGTGGGGCTTTCCTTCATCATCACCGGGCTGATGACCCTGTACGACCGGAAGGTCCTCCAGCCCCTGAAGGTGCGCTGACGTGGGCGGCGGGATGGATTTCCAGGTCGTCTGGGACAACCTCTCCTACTTCTTCGTCGGCCGGTACCCGAAGGGGCCGCTGGGCGGGGTGGGGCTCACCCTCTACCTCGCGGTGGTGGCGCTGGCCCTCTCCTTCGTCGGGGGGCTGGTCCTGGGGCTGTTGAGCATTTCCCGGAACCGGGTGATCCGGTGGGTCTCCTCCTCGTTCATCCAGATCATCCGCGGGATGCCTCTTTTGATGGTCATCTTCTGGATGTTCTTCCTGCTGCCCGCGCTGTTCGGGAAGGGGATGCCCGCCTCGATGACCGTCATCACCGCGCTCACCCTGTTCACCTCGGCCTACATGTCCGAGATCGTGCGGGCGGGGATCATGGGGATCCCGAAGGGGCAGACGGAGGCCGCCGAGTCCACGGGGCTCACCCACCGGCAGACGATGCTCTACGTCATCCTGCCGCAGGCGCTGCGGAACATGATCCCGTCGTTCGTCAACCAGTTCGTCTCCATGATCAAGGACACCTCGCTGGCCTTCATCGTGGGGGTGGCGGAGCTGACGCAGATCGCCACCCAGGTCAACAACCGTACGATGATGTACCCGACCGAGATCTTCATGTTCATCGCGGTGATCTACTTCGTCATCTGCTTCGCCTTCACCGAGCTCTCCCGCTGGCTGGAGCGCCGCCTGGCCTACACCAAGTCGATCTGACGCCGCCCGCCCCCGGCAGTCCCCCCTTGACAGGCGTTCCCGATCTGCCGATCATGTAGTCATCAGATGACTATACGGGGGAGTGCGGGTTGGCCAAGAAGGTACGCGACAGCCTGGTCCGCACCATCCTCGACCGGATCTTCCGTGGCGAACTCGCCGCCGGGCAGCGCCTTCCTTCCATCGACGAGCTGGGGCGCACGCACGGCATGAGCAGCGCCTCCGTCCGGGAGGCGATCCAGAAGCTTTCCCTCATGGGGCTGGTCCGGATCCGCCACGGTGGCGGAACCTTCCTCGACGGGAACATCCCGTCCATGCCCGACATCCTCGACGCGCGGAAATACGTGGAGATGGCGACCTGCCTCCTCGCCGCCCGGAACGTCACGGCGCAGGAGCAGAAGGAGCTCGACGCGCTCGTCTCGGGGATGCGGGACGACTTCCTCCGAGGCGACACGGTCGCCTTCACGGAAAAGGACCTCGCGTTCCACCTCGCCATCGGCAGGATGTCGAGGAACGCCCTCCTCACCGCGTTCCTCGTGAACATCCAGGACCTCCTCTATTACCTCCAGCAGCGCACGCACATGCTCCAGGGGACGCTCGAGCAGGCGAACCGCTACCACCCGCTGATCGCCGAGGCCATCCGGAATCGGGACGGAAACGCCGCACAGGTCCTCATGGCGGAGCACATCGAGGCGGTCAGGCGCGCCTGGGGCGCTTACGACCGGACGAAGAGGAAACGGGGCGGCACGCGGTCGGGCGCGGCGGGGTCCGGGGTGTCCCGCGGAAGGAAGGCCTGAAGGAAATGCGGCCCGACGTGGCCGGCGTCGTCCGCGGCGCCGACATCAGCAGCTGGAAGCCCGTGTCGCTGGAGCTGGGGGACCACGAAACGGAGATCCTCGTCCCGCCCGGCACGAAGACGCTGGGGATGCGGGAGTTCCCTCCCCTTTCCCGGCCGGGGGAGGAGATCCTCCTTTCCCTGGAGGAGCCCATCGGGACGCCCCCCCTGCCGCAGATCCTCAAGGCGAAGGGGAAGCCCGCGGGGAAGCTGACCGTCTGCATCGCCACCTCGGACATCACCCGCCCCGTCCCGTACAAGGGGGAAAGCGGAATCCTCGAGCCGCTGCTCGGGATCCTCCACGAATGCGGGGTCCGCCGGGAGAACGTGACGCTCCTCGTCGGGACCGGCACCCACCGGCCCAGCACGCCCGAGGAGAAGATCGGGATGTTCGGGGAGAAGGCGGTCGCGGAATACCGCATCGTCGACCACTCCTGCGAGGACCAGTCGATGCTGACGTACATCGGCAGGACCCGCAGCGGCACGGAGATCCACATCAACCGCCACTTCGTCGAGGCGGACGTGCGGATCGCCACGGGGCTGGTCGAGGCCCATTTCATGGCGGGGGTGTCGGCCGGGCGCAAGGCGGTCTGCCCCGCCCTCGTCAGCCGGAAGACGATCGAGCGGTTCCACAGCGCGCAGTTCCTCTCCTCCCGGAAGGCCACGAACCTGGTGCTGGAGGGGAACCCTTGCCACGAGGAGGCGCTGGAGATCGCCCGCCGGTCCGGGGTGGACTTCATCGTCAACACCGTGCTGAACCGGCGCCTCGAGCTGATCGGCGTCTTTTCCGGCGATCTGGAGCAGTCCCACGAGAAGGCGGCCGATCTCGTCCGCCGCGTCGTGGCGATCCCGGTGCCCCGGGAATATGATATCGTCCTGACGCACGGCGGGTACGTGGGGATCAACCACTACCAGAACGCGAAGGCCGCGTGCAACGCCCTCCCCGTGGTGCGGGAGGGCGGCTTCGTCATCCTGGGGGCGTGCGAGCGGGACGCGGACCCGGTCGGGCCGGACACCTACCGGACGCTGGTCCATCTGCTGAAGCTGCAGGGGCCCGACGGCTATCTGGCCGCCCTCCTGAATCCCGCGTGGAAGTTCACCCGGGACCAGTGGGAGCCGCAGATGTGGGGCAAGGCGATCGCGAAGGTCGGTGAGGAGGGGCTCATCTACTGCACCGCCTTCATCCCGGAAGGGGAACAGCGGCTCCTGCCGGGCACGCCGGGGTGGGATTTCCTGCCGGACAGGATCTTCCCCAGGTATGGGGAGGCGACGCGGGCGATGATCCAGAACGCCCTGTTGTACGCCTTCCGCCACCCGAAATGGGGAGGCGCCGAGCCGTCCGTCGCCTTCATCAAGGAAGGGCCCTACGCGATCCCCTTCCTGCGGCCCGCCGACGGGAACGGGAAATGACCTCCCCGGGGAAGGAGCGGCTTCTCCGGATCTTCCGGGCGGGGGTCTCCGCGGTCGACCCGTCGCGCCTGGTGGCCGCCTCGCTCCGGGCGGACACCGCCTCGATCCGCCTGTCGGCCGCCGGGGCGGAAAAAAGGATCCCCCGCGACCGGCTGGGAAAGGTCTACATCGTCGGCGGGGGGAAGGCGGGAAAGACGATGGGCAACGCCGCCCTCGGCGCCCTCGGCGACCTCGTCTTGGAGGGCGTCCTCGCCGTGCCGCGGGGGACGGGCGGGACCTCGGGACCGCTGCGGCTCATCGAGGCGGGCCACCCCGTGCCGGACATCGGAAGCTTCGCGGCGGCCCGGGAGATCCTCGCGACGCTGGAAAAGGCCGGGGAGAACGACCTGGTGATCGCTCTCATCTCCGGGGGAGGCTCCGCGATGATCTCGGCTCCCGCGCCGGGCATCACCGCGGAGCAGAAGGCCGAGGTGTCGCGGCTCCTCCTGCAGGCGGGCGCGGACATCCATTCGTTCAACACCGTCCGCAAGCACCTCTCCGAGGTGAAGGGCGGGTTGCTGGCCCGGGCGGCGCACCCGGCGGCCGTCTGGGCTCTGCTCCTCTCGGACGTCCCCGGCGACGACCCTTCGGTGATCGCCTCCGGCCCGTTCACGCCCGACCCGACGACGTACGCGGACGCCATCGGCGTCCTCGAGCGGTACGGCCTGCTGTATGCGGTGCCCGCCGCGGTCCGCTTCCGCCTTTCGGAAGGGGCCGCCGACCGGCTGGAGGAAACCCCGAAGCCCGGCGACCCGGCCTTCCGCAAGGTCGCCCTGGCGCTCATGGGGACGAACCGGACCGCCCTGGACGCCGCCGAGGAGGAGGCGAAGCGGGAAGGCGCCGATGTCGTCCTGCTCCCCGGCTTCCTCCGGGGCGAGGCCCGGGACTGCGCCCGGGCCTTCTGCGACCGGCTGCGCGACGCCGCGGCCGCCCTGCCCCCCGGCCGCTCGGTCGCCCTGATCGCGGGCGGCGAAACGACCGTGCGGGTTCTCGGGAACGGCAAAGGGGGACGCAACCAGGAGTTCGCCCTGGCGGCGGCGGTCGAGCTCGCGGGCACGGAAGGGCTGGCCGTCCTCTCCGGGGGGACCGACGGCGTCGACGGGCCGACGGACGCCGCCGGGGCGTACGCCGACGGGACGACGGCGGCGCGCGGGAACGCCCTGGGCCGCGACCCCCGCGGGCACCTGGCGAACAACGACGCCTACCCCTTCTTCCAGGCCCTGGGAGACCTCGTGGTCACCGGCCCGACGGGCACCAACGTGACCGACCTGGCCATAGGGATCGCCAGCTCCTGGAAGTGACGCCCGGCCTCCGGGCGTGGATGTTCCGGCGGGGCCGGTGGACCTCTTGCGGAACCCCCTCGATGTTGTTTACGGGGCGGCACAGTGCCGCATCAGCCGAAAAGGGTGTCCCCTTGAACGAGCCGCTCCCGGCCGTCCATGGCCTCCGCGGCATTTGGCCATCCATGGCCTTCAAGGTTACCGCGACGTGGGGCGGTGATTCCGCCCTCTTTACAGGCGAAGGCAACGATGGCGAACAGGGGATGACGAAGGCCGGGGAATCATTCGAAAAGCACGCTTGCTGGGCGCAGCCGGGTAGCTGCGGCCCGCAGTAAAAGGGGACAGCCCTTTTCGGCGAAAGCGACATCTGTGTCGCTCCCGCAACCCAACCATTCAAGGAGGTTCCGAAATGGAAAAGGTATCGCCGGATCGTACCCGCGTCGGATGGATCGGCACCGGCGTCATGGGACGATCGATGTGCGGACACATCCTGGCGAAGGGGTACACCGTCACCGTGTACTCCCGCTCCCGGGCGAAGGCGGCGCCGCTGCTCGACAGGGGCGCGTCGTGGGCGGACTCCCCCCGGGCCGTCGCCGGGGCGTCGGACGTCGTGTTCACGATGGTGGGATTCCCTTCCGACGTGCGGGAGGTCTACCTCGGGGCAAACGGCGTCCTCGACGGCGCCCGCCCGGGCTCGATCGCCGTCGACATGACCACGACCGAGCCGTCGCTGGCCGCGGAGATCTTCGGGGCGGCGAAGGCCCGGGACGTCCACACCGTCGACGCCCCCGTCTCCGGCGGCGACATCGGGGCCCGCGAAGCCCGCCTCTCCATCATGGTGGGGGGCGAGAAGGAAGCCGTCTCCGCCCTCGCGCCGCTCTTCGAAACGATGGGGAAGACGATCGTGCACCAGGGGGGTCCCGGCGCGGGGCAGCACACGAAGATGTGCAACCAGATCGCGCTCGCGGGGCAGATGATCGGCGTCTGCGAATCGCTGCTCTACGGGCACCGGGCGGGGCTTGCGCTCGAGACGATGCTTTCCTCGATCTCCGGCGGGGCCGCCGGATGCTGGGCGCTGTCCAACCTGGCGCCGCGGATCCTTTCGCGGGACTTCGACCCGGGCTTCTTCGTCGACCATTTCGTGAAGGACATGGGAATAGCCCTCGACGAGGCGCGGCGGATGCGGCTCGCTCTCCCCGGCCTGGCGCTGGTCCACCAGATGTACGTCGCCCTCCAGGCCGGGGGCGGCGGGAAGCACGGCACCCAGGCGCTGGCGCTCGTCCTGGAGCGGCTGAACGACACGAAGATCGGGGGTTAGACCTCCGGTCTTCGCTACGTCCCGCGACCGAGGGCGGCCGAAAGCGCCCCGCCGATCTCCGGGTGGAGGAAACGGTACCGGCTCTCTTCGAGCCGCCGGCTGACGACCCGGGCGCCGGACAGAAGAAGCGCGTCCGCCATCTCGCCCATCGCGAGGCGAAGCGCGAAGGCGGGCACCGGCAGGAACGCGGGGCGGGAGAGCGCCCCCGCCAGCGCCTCCGTGAACTCCCGGTTGGTGACCGGGCGCGGAGCCACGGCGTTCACCGGCCCCCGCAATTCCTCCCGGGCCAGCGCGTGGAGCACGACGCCGACGAGGTCGTCCAGGGCGATCCAGCTCATGTACTGCCTCCCGCTCCCGAGGACGCCGCCGAAGCCCCAACGGAAAAGGGGGAGCATCTTCGCCAGCGCCCCGCCGTCCGCGGACAGGACGACGCCGGTGCGCATGTGGACCACGCGGATCCCTTTCCGGATGGCCGGCGCACAGGCGCCCTCCCAATCCCGGCAGACCTCCGCCAGGAAACCGGACCCGGCCGGGCTGTCCTCCGTCAGCAGCTCCTCCCCGCGGTCGCCGTAATACCCCGTCGCGGAGGCGCTGACCAGCGTCGCCGGCGGCCTGGCCAGGCCCGCCAGGGCGTCGCACAACAGCGAAGTCCCCTTCACGCGGCTGTCCCGGATGGCCGCCTTCCGGGCCGCGTTCCACCGCCCGGAAGAGATGTTCTCCCCCGCCAGGTGGACCACGGCGTCGATCCCCTCGAGGCGCGCGGCGTCGATCGCCCCCGCGGCGGGGTCCCACCGGATCGTTCCCCCGCCGGCGCCGGAAGCGCGCCGCACGAACCGCAGGACCTCATGGCCGGATTCCTTCAGGCGCCCCACGACGGCGGACCCGACCAGCCCCGTCGATCCCGTCACGGCGATCCTCATGGCGTTCCCCCCTTCATCGACCGGATGCTTCGCGGCAGCGCGGCCAGCGCCCGCAGGCGGGCGGCGGCATGGTCCACGATCGGGCGCGGGTAGCTCTTCCCGAGCGTCACTCCCGCGCCGGACAGCGCGGAGGCCGGCGCTTCCCAGGGCCGGTGGATCCAGCGGTCCGGCAGGTCGGCGAGCTCGGGGAGCCAGGACCGGACGTATTCCCCGCGCGGGTCGAACTTCGCCCCCTGGAGCGCGGGGTTGAAGACCCGGTGGAACGGCGACGCGTCGGCGCCGCAGCCGGCGACCCACTGCCAGCCCAGCGTGTTGTTCGCCTGGTCCGCGTCCGCCAGCGTGTCCATGAACCAGGCGGACCCTTCCGTCCACGGCAGGAGCAGGTCCTTCACGAGGAACGACGCCGCGATCATCCGCACCCGGTTGTGCATCCAGCCGGTCGCCCAGAGCTGGCGCATCCCCGCGTCGACCATGGGGTAGCCCGTTTCCCCTTTTCGCCACGCCGCCAGCCCGGCAGGGTCGTTTCTCCAGCGGATGGAGGCGAACCGCGGGTACAGGGGCGAGCGGATCGTCTCCGGGAAATGGGTCAGCAGGTGGTGGGCGAACTCGCGCCAGCCAAGCTGCCGGAGGAACGCCTCCGCGCCCTTCATCACTCCGGGGGACGCGTCCGCCTCCGCCCGGGACCGGACCGCGTGCCATACCTGGCGGGCGCCGATGCACCCGAAGTGCAGGTACGGGGAGAGCCGGGACGTCCCTTCCGTGCCGGGCCGGTCGCGGTCGTCGGGATACGCGGCGACCGCGTCGTCGAGAAAGCGCGACAGGGCTTCCGCCGCGGGGCGCTCCCCGGGGGGCCAGGCTTCGCGGATGCCCGCGTCCCACGATACGGACGGCAGGAGCCCGAGCTCCTCCACCGGCAGCGAAGCGGGCGGGCGCGAAGGCGCCGGGATCGCGCGCGGCGCGGGCGACGGCAGGGCCGGGGACGGCTGCGCGAGGCACCGCCTCCAGAACGGCGTGAAGACGCGGAAGGGACCGCCGGAGGACGAAAGGACCGATTCCGGGGGAAAAAGCACGCCGTCCTCGAACAGGCGCGCGTCGAGCCCCTCTCTCCGGAGGTGCGCCAGCGCCTTTTCGTCCCGCGCGGCGAGCGCGGGGTCGCGAACCCGGTTGGCGAACACCGCGTCCGCCCGGGCCTCCCTCGCGAGATCGGCCAGCACCCCGGCCGACGGCCCGCGGCGCAGGACCAGCCGGCCGCCCCTCGCGGCGGCCGCTTCGGAAACGGCCCGCAGCGCACCGTGCAGGAATACGCGCGACGCCGCTCCCGGCGCCGATTCCACCTCCTCTTCCGGTGCATGGACCCAGGCGAGGACGACGGGACCGCCCCGGGCGACCGCGGCGTCGAGCGCAGGGTTGTCCGAGAGCCGGAGGTCCCGGCGCAGCCAGACGACGGTGGCCGGCGCCATGACTTTTCCCCTCAAGCCGAGGCGAAGACCCTGGAGATCAGAGCCCGGGCCTCTTCCTGGATCCTCCGCAGGTGGTCGACACCGAGGAAGCTTTCGGCGTAGATCTTGTAGACGTCCTCCGTGCCGGACGGCCGCGCGGCGAACCATCCGTTCGCGGTGATCACCTTCAGCCCCCCGATGGCGGCCCCGTTCCCGGGCGCCACGGAGAGCATCCTCTCGATCCGCTCCCCCGCGAGCTCCTCGGCGGAAACCCGCGTCGGGGACAGCTTCGACAGCAGCGCCTTCTGCTCCCGGTCCGCCGGCGCGTCGATCCGCTCGTACGCGGGCGCGCCGAACTCCCGCGTGAGGTCGGCGTACAGCTCGCCGGGGTCGCGCCCGGCGACCGCCATCATCTCGGCCGCCAGCAGCCCCAGGATCAGGCCGTCCTTGTCCGTGCTCCACACCGTGCCGTCCATCTTCAGGAACGACGCCCCGGCGCTCTCCTCCCCGCCGAACCCGAGGTCGCCCTCGAGGAGCCCCTGGACGAACCACTTGAACCCGACGGGGACCTCGACCAGCCTGCGGCCGAGGCGGGCCGCCACCCGGTCGATCATCCCGCTGCTCACGACGGTCTTCCCGACCGCCGCGTCCGGGCGCCACCCGCCGCGCCTCCGGAAAAGGTAGTCGACCGCCACCGACAGGTAATGGTTGGGATTGAGCAGCCCCGCGCCGCGCGTGACGATCCCGTGGCGGTCGGCGTCCGTGTCGTTGCCGAAGGCGACGTCGAACCGGTCCTTCATGCCGATCAGCCCGGCCATCGCGTGGGGCGACGAGCAGTCCATCCGGATCCTGCCGTCCCAGTCGGCCGTCATGAAGCGGAACGAGGCGTCGACGGCGTCGTTGACCACGGTGACGTCCAGCCCGTACCGCTCCGCGATGGGCCCCCAGTAGGCCGCGGCCGATCCCCCCAGGGGGTCGACCCCGATCCGGATCCCCGCGGCGCGGACGGCCGGTAGGTCGACGACCCCGGCCAGCGCGTCCGCGTAGGCGCCGATGTAGTCGTGCCGCCGGGCGGTCGGCCCGCTCCGGGCCCGCTCGTACGGGACCCTCTTCACTCCCCGGAGCCCGTCCGCGAGGATCCGGTTCGCCCGCTCCTCGATCCCGCGCGTCACGTCGGTGTCCGCGGGCCCCCCGTGGGGGGGGTTGTACTTGATGCCGCCGTCCTCCGGGGGGTTGTGCGACGGGGTGATCACGATCCCGTCGGCGAGCCCCTCCGTCCGCCCCCGGTTGTGGGAGAGGATCGCGACGGAGACGGCGGGCGTCGGGGTGTAGCCGCCGTCGCGGTCGATCTTCGCGGCGACGCCGTTGCCTGCGAGGACCTCGAGCGCGGTGCGGAACGCGGGCTCCGACAGGGCATGCGTGTCCTTCCCCAGGAAGAGCGGGCCGTCGATCCCGGCCTTCGCCCGGTGCTCGCAGACCGACTGGGTGACGGCGAGGATGTGGTCCTCGTTGAAGGAGAGCGAAAGGGACGAGCCCCGGTGCCCCGACGTGCCGAAGGCCACGCGCTGCCCCGGCTCGGCCGGGTCGGGCTTCCCGGTGTAATACGACGCGACGAGCCGAGGCAGGTCCACGAGCCGCTTCGGGTCGACGGGCTTCCCCGCGTCGGGATGCGTCGGCATCTCCCCGCCCTCCTTTTTCGCTACTTCGCCAGCTTCGCTGCGATCTCCGCCACGTGCCGCCCCTGGAACCGGGCGCCGGCCAGCTCGTTCTCCGACGGCGTCCGGTCGCCGGCTTCGCCCGCGATGGTCGACGCGCCGTACGGGGAGCAGCCGGTCATCTCGTCGGAGCGCATCTGCCCCTTGAACGTGTAGGGCAGCCCGACGACGACCATCCCGTGGGCCAGCAGGTTGGTATGGAAGGTCAGGATCGTCGATTCCTGCCCGCCGTGCTGCGTCTGGGAGCTGGTGAAGACGCTGCCGACCTTCCCGGTCAGCGCGCCCTTGAACCAGAGGTTGCCGGTGGCGTCCAGGAACTGGCGCATCTGCCCGCACATGTTCCCGAAGCGGGTG